>CALUHX010000047.1 GCA_944320555.1 uncultured Butyricimonas sp.
CGACAAGTAGTACAGCTTAATGTTTTCTTTCCGTCATTGAAAGTACATGTTTTCAAGAATGCTATGAAGCCTTTGCAGAACTCTTTATCCACTTCTTTTAATAAAAGATCTGGCTTCCCTATATAAGAAAGGTATTGTTCTACTCGTGCCTGTACGTTTCTCTTGGAGCGTTTGGATGATTCGGAGAGTTCGGCATTGTCTTCCACATATTGCTCGAACCAAACACTGAGTGTCAGCCTTGACTTTTTTACCTTTTCCCAATCCACAAGCCCCTCTTTCTGAATATCAAGGATGCGCTGTGCCTTGATTTGTTCTGCTAATTTACGTGTATTGGCATTCTGCAACTTGGTGGCGGCATTGATTTCCGGCACTAAATAGAGTTTCAGTCCCTCTTTCTTTCGATTTCCACGATAATAGATGTCAAGATACAGGCTGATGCTGCCGTCCAAGAGTTTTTTTCACGGATGCGGACAGGCTCTTTCAATTTGATTTCTTTCTTCTTTCGTCCCATTTTGTTTTCTTTATTTTCTGATGTTTATATTTATTTTCATACTGATAATCAGCAACTTAATTACTATCACAAAGGTATTGCCAAACGGGACAAAAACGAGACAAAATCAGTCAAATAATCTGCAATTTTAGGAAAGTATAACGAAGCAATCCAAAATCCCCATTATTACCTAATAAACTGTAAATCAGTACTACTTTGTCAGTTTTATTGCCTTTTATTTCCGATGGTTAGCCACACTTGAAGTAATTGTAAGAGCCAACCGAGAGCGAGTTGTGCGGCAGTCATGCCCCGTTCGCGTCCGAAGCGTTGCAGGACATTCACGATGCGATAATTTGCACGCATGGCTTCGGGGGTGAAGCCATGCGTGGTGCGGTTGTCGTTATGCGGGTCGAACTCGGTGTATTCGTTCAGGTCGCCGCCGAGGAAGCCACGGTTCATCGGGCTGTAGGGCACGAAGCCGATACCCAGTTCACGGCACACGTCCAGCACTCCGTTCTTCTCCACATCGCGGTGCATCAAATGATACTCGCTTTGGATGGCGGTCAGCGGGTAGACGGCGTGCGCCTTGCGGATGGTGTCGGGACTGACCTCGCACATGCCCCAACGCAAGACTTTGCCTTCCTTTATCAAATCGGCGATAGTGCCCGCTACGTCCTCCACCGGCGTGTTCGGGTCGAAGCGGTGCTGGTAGAACATCGGGATGACGTCGGTGCGCAGGCGTTTCAACGATTCCTCGCAATAGCGGCGGATGGTGGCTGGGCGGCTGTCCTGCCTTCCGGTGGCTTTGCCGTTGATGACCTCGTGGCCGAATTTGGTTGTCACGTTCACTTTGCCGCGGAACTCGCCGAGAGCCTCGCCTGTCAGTTCCTCGTTGTTCAGCGGGCCGTAGATGATTGCGGTGTCGAACAGCGTCACGCCCCGGTCCATCGCCTCACGCAGCAGGCGGACGCATTGTTTTTTGTCGGGATGCCAGCTGCGGTTGTAGGTCATGCCCATCACGCCGAAGCCCAATGCAGACACCTTGAACGCCGCCTTGCCCGTACCGAGTGTGCGGCGGGCGGTAATGGCCGCAGCTTTGGCATCACCGGCAGGCGCGGTCTTGTTTCCGGCAGCCACACGGGTAGCCGCCTGCGCTTTGTCCAATGCAGGGGAAACGGCCAGTGCCGCTCCCATTGCGACCGCCGTCTTTAGGAAACCGCGGCGGCTGAAACCTTCTTTCTTGTTCAAGTCTTCTATGTCGCTTATTGTTTTTTCGGTTTGATTTCCTTGATTATTTTCGCAGGATTGCCGCCGACCACAGTCATGGGCGGCACATCGTGCGTCACCACGCTATTCGCCCCCACAATCGCGCCATAGCCAATCCGCACGCCGGGCAGGACGGTGGAATTGATACCTATCCACACCTTGTCCTCGATGACGATGGGGCGGCCGCATGTGGCACTGCGGTTGTCCGGGTCGGGGTCGTGGTTGATGGTGACGAGGTTTACCTTCGGGGCGATGAACACGTCGTCGCCCAGGGTGATGCCGCCCCTGTCGAAGAATGTGCATCCCTGTTGAATCCAACACCGCTTGCCCATGCGGATGTTCTTGCCGAAGTCCACATAGAAGGGCGGCAGCAGCGTTACCGACGGGTCTATCTCCCGTCCCGTGATGCGCGAGAGATAATCGCGCACCTCGTCGGGCGTATGCCAGCCGAGGTTCAACTCGGCTGCCAGCTTCATGGTGTCCCAGATGGTGTTAATCAGCTTGTCGTAACCGGGTTCGTTGGGCGACACCATCTCGCCCGACAGGTCTTTTTGGAAAATGTCGTTCATAGTTCTGCTTTTTTGGTTATTGCAAAAATATGAGGCTTCCTCCGCATCCGTTTTGCCCGCAGGCTCAAAATGTTTTGCCGTATGGCTCACATTTGTTATTTTTGTCGCCGTACATAATATTGGAAATATGGAGGAAACACCACAGATTATAGTAAGACCCACCCGGCCAAGCGACTACCGGGACACGGAATTCGTGATTAGGGAGGCTTTTTGGAACCATTATTCTCCCGCCTGCAACGAGCATTATTTGGCGCATGTCATGAGGGGATGCCCCGATTTTGTGCGGGAATTGGACTATGCGGCCATTTGCGGCGACCGGATTGTGGGAAACGTGGTCTATCTGAAATCGCAGCTCATCACAGACCAAGGGGAAAGGCAGGAGGTGTTGAGCCTGGGACCCATCGCAGTTTTGCCCGAATACCAGGGCAGAGGGATTGGGCGGATGTTGATAGAAGAGACGCGCGGCATTGCCCGGGGACTGGGATTCCGCGCGATTTTCCTTTGCGGCGACCCCGATTATTACACCCGTGCGGGTTTCGTCCCCGCCGAGCAATTCGGGATTCGTACCGCTGAAAACAATTACTTCATCGCCCTCCACGCTTGCGAACTTTACCCCGGGGCTTTGGCCGCATCGTCGGGTCGTTATTACGAGTCGCCCATATATCTGGTGGACGAAGCCGCCGCAAGCGAATATGACAAGGCGTTCCCGCCCAAGCCTGTCTTGCGGGACACGCCCACGCAACGCCGTTTCCAGCAGATTTCCGCCATGCAACGGAAAGCGGAGGAGGCGTAGCCAAGCCGTCAAACGCTGCCGGCGGGGGAGCAGCCGTACATTTCTTTGTAGGCCTTTGAGAAGTGGGAGAGGTTTTTGAATCCGACATCGAAACAGATTTCCGTCACTTTCCGTTTGCCCGACCGGACAAGGGCGCGCACGGCTTCCAGTCGGCGGCGGATAATCCATTTCTGCGGAGTCAGGTCGCTTATTTTTTTGAAGTCACGCTTGAACGTGGCAAGGCTGCGCCCTGTGTAATTGGCAATTTCCTTTAGAGAGAGGTCGTTCATGTAATTTTTCTCCAAGAACGCCAAAATGTCTATTTTCCACGGCTCGGCGAAGTCAAAGAGCGAGGCGTAGAGGTTGATGTCCGTGTTTAACAACACGTACACGCCTTCGGTCATTTTCAAGTTCAGCAGGTCTTCCGAGGGTTGGATGTCGGAATTGAAATAAGGGGTCATCGACTCGAACAGGCTCACGATGTCCGGACGGTTGGACGGCAGTTTGCACAGGCTGACCTTGCTTCTGCGCGCGCCTTCCGGCAATTTGTCCTTGTCTAGTTTGTTGTAGAACTCACGCAAGAATTTTGGTGTGAACATCAGGAATATGGCCTTGAATTGTTCTCCTTTGTATGCCTGTTTGGTCAGTTGCACGCCAAAATCCTTTCGGATAAAGGCGCAGTCGCCTTTGCGCAGCCGGGTTATTTTTTCCCGCTCGTTGATTTCCAGCTCTCCCGAGTACATATACACCAGCACATGGGAGTGGTTGCGATGCAGGCAACTCGTGCCGTCGTTAAAATACATCGCCAGGAAAATATCAGAATAACGCAGCGTGTTGATGCCGTTTGAATTGTTCGCCTCCATGACTTTTGCAAGTTTGTGATTTGACGCAAAGATAGCGAGTCTTTTTGACATCATGTTTGTTATGCGGCTCAATTGACTGTTTAAGCGCTCCCTTTGTTTTAAATTACACTTTCTCTGTCTCATTTCTCACGCCTTTGGCGCATGGGGGCGGACGAAGGCTAATAGATTGCCCTGTATTCATTCGGAGTGCAACCCGCCTGTTTCTTAAACCACCGGCTGAAATGCTGGGGATATTGGAAACCGAGAGCGTACGCGACCTCGCTGATGGACTTCTTCGTGTTGAACACGTATTCCTTTGCCGTTTCCAATGTTTTTTGCTGGATGTGTTTCAGGGCGGACTCACCCGTTTCTTTCTTCAACAAATCGCTCAGGTAATTGGGAGACAGGCAGAGTTTGTCGGCGCAGTATTGTACGGTCGGCAATCCTTCCGTGGCGGGTCTGTCGGAATGGAAATACTCGTCCAGCAAACTCTCGAAGCGGGCAAGGATGTCGCTGTTCAAGTTCTCCCGGGTGATGAACTGGCGGTCGTAGAAACGGATGCAATAATCAAGAAGCAGCTTGATGTTGTCGGCGATGAGCGATTTGCTATGCCTATCTATCGGATATTGCAGTTCCTCTTTTATTTTGGTCAAACAGTCGATGACCGTATGCCGTTCTTGCTCCGAGAGGTGGAGAGCCTCGTTGGCATTGTGTGAGAAATAGGAGTAATTCTTCATTAGCCCGGCGAGCGGGGTTTTGCGTAAAAACTCCGGATGAAAGCACAAGGCCCATCCTTCGGGTTGATGCAGCTTGCCGTCGTCTTCAGAACCCATCACTTGGCCCGGCGCGATGAAAAGCATCGAGCCGCGTTGATAATCATACATGCTGCGTCCATACCTCAACGTCCCGCAATCGGTATCTTTCACCAATATGGCATATATGCCGTACAACTTTCCTCCGAAACGCAAAGGTCTCGCCTCGCGTCCGTCCACAACACTGACTAACGGATGGCGTGTTTCCATGCCAAAGTAATCATTGTAGGTCTGCACGGAATCTATTTTCATTATCTCGCTCATGGACAATCTGTTTGATTTATGGCAAAGATACGGTTTTTCTTGTAAAGGCCGCCGTCTTGCCATAGGAAAGAAATACCTCAATTCTCACTTTTGCAACCAATTTCTCCGATTGGCGGCTGCGACCTACGAAATTGGTTGTCCTATCTGTGGTTCAGGTACGGGCGAAAGAACGGCACCTTGTAATTTTGCGATAGAATATTGGCACAACTGGTTTGTTGACAAATGGTTTTCACCAAGAGCATGTAACATAGTAGTCATCATATAATAAAAAAGACCATGAAGAAAGAGAGAGACAATCAAAAGGAGATGAGCCGCCGGGGCTTCCTGAAGGCGGCGGCGCTGACAGGTGTGACATTGTGCGTCTCCCCCGCATTGGAGAAAGTGCGGGCGGCAGAGAAGGCCATGAACGGGCGACCATCCGCGGCGGACCAAAACATTCCGGACGGGATGGCCGCCGTGCGCGAGCGGTGGACATTGGGCAGCGGCGCCGCAGAGTTTGTCGTATCGGCCATTGGTTTCGGCTGCATGGGACTGAACTACCACCGCAGCGAACATCCCGACGAGCGGGCGGCCATCCGGCTAATCCATGAAGCCATAGACCGCGGCGTGACGCTGTTCGACACGCCCGAAAGCTATGGACCTTTCACCAATGAGAAGCTGGTGGGTAAGGCGTTGAAGGGGTATACAAACCGGGTAAACGTCACCACCAAATTCGGACACAAGTACGTAAACGGCGTGCAGGTGAAGACGGAGGAGGACAGCAGTCCTGCCAATATCCGCAAGGTGTGTGAGAATTCCCTCCGCAGCCTCGGAGTGGAGAGCATAGCCTTGTTCTACCAACACCGCAGCGACCCGAACACGCCTATAGAAATCGTGGCGGAAACGGTGGCCGAGCTAATCAAAGAGGGCAAGGTGCGGCACTTCGGCCTGTGCGAGGTGAACGCCGACACCATCCGCCGCGCCCATTCCATCTGTCCGATAACAGCCATTCAGAGCGAGTACCACTTGATGCACCGTACGGTGGAGGAAAGCGTGTTGCCGTTTTGCCGCGAACTGGGCATCGGTTTTGTGCCGTACAGTCCCATTAACCGGGGTTTTCTCGGGGGGCTGATAAACGAGCATACGCAATTTAGTCCCAACGACAACCGCCAGACTTTGCCCCGTTTTCAGCCCGAGTCCATTCGCAAGAACCTGCGTATCGTGGAAGCTCTGAACGCCTTCGGGCGGACTTGCGGATGTACGCCGGCCCAAATTGCATTGGCGTGGCTGATGCACAAAGGCGATTTTATTGTTCCCATACCCGGCACGACCAAGCTTTCGCACCTCGAAGAAAACTTGCGGGCGGCAGACATCGTGTTCACAGCGGAGGAAATGAACGAGTTGGAAGCCTCCGTTTCCGCAATTCCGGTTACAGGTAGCCGTTACGATGCGTTGCAGGAATCCAAAATACAGAAATAATATGAAACGGATTGTTGCATTTGTCATCGGAGCGACCCTGCTCATGGGGTGTTCGGACGGCAACGTGCTGATGATTGCCGGACAGGGCAGTTTCGCCGTTGGCGGCACGGTGCTGACTGACTCATTGGGGCGCACCTACCACGGCGACCATGCCTATGTGTTTTACCAAAAGCCCGTTGACGCGCGAAAATATCCTTTGGTCTTCGCGCATGGCGTGGGACAGTTTTCCAAGACATGGGAGACGACACCGGACGGACGAGAGGGATTCCAAAACATATTCCTGCGCAAAGGTTTTTCTGTTTATCTTGTCGACCAGCCCCGGCGCGGCAATGCCGGACGCGGCACTCAGGCCGTCACCATAACGCCGGTCTTCGACGAGGAAGTGTGGTTCACCCGCTTCCGCGTGGGCGTTTGGCCCGATTATTTCGAGGGCGTGCAATTCAGTCGAGACCCTGAAGCCCTGAATCAATATTTTCGGCAGATGACACCCACGCTTGGCACGGTGGATTTTGATGTGTATTCGGATGCATACGCCGCCTTGTTCGACAAGATAGGGCCCGCAGTGTTCGTCACTCACTCGCAAGGCGGTCCGTGGGCTGGCAGACTTTGTTAAAGACGAGAAACATCAAGGGAATCGTGTCTTATGAGCCGGGCGGCGGCATTCCGTTTCCCGAGGGGCAAGTGCCTGAAGAAGGCAGGATACTGACTCTTTCCCGAAAGACGGAAGGTGTCGAGGTGCCGATGGAGGTCTTTATGGAGTATACCAAAATTCCGATAGTGGTGTATTTTGGCGACAATCTGCCCGAAACGGACGAGCGTCCCGAAATCTACGAGTGGACGCGCCGTTGGGCGGAAATGCTGAATGGGCTGGGCGGGGATGTCACGGTCGTCCATTTGCCTGAGGCGGGATTGCGCGGCAACACGCACTTCTCGATGTCCGACCTGAATAATGCGGAAGTGGCGGGGTTGATGTATGAATGGTTGTGCAAGAAAGGACTGGATTAGAGTGAGGCTGGCAAAACGATATTCCCGTGCTTCCTTTTTCATGGTGTCACGCAAGCGGAGCGACCCCTTTTTTGAGGCGACAGAATTTTTTTTCAAAAATATTTTCGTCGGCAAGGCATTCGCGCACAACAATGGTTACCATGAGGTAACAATCTGACGAGCAAGTGCCTTCTTGTGGGATTGAAATATTCTTGCCAATATTGCAGCGCAAAAGAAACAAGATTACTTTTGGTAACCTATAAAGAGAAAAATGTATTGTAAAACCATTAAAAACCGATTGGAAATGAAAAATGTAATGTTTATTCTGTTTAATCTTTTGGCCGTTACGGCCATGGCACAGACAAAGGGGCGTTTTGAAACGCATGAATTCGGCAGTTTCAAGTTGCATGTTTATTACACCAATGATGCGTTGGGCGACGCAAGTTACATTGTGGAGGGCAAAGACGCGCTCGTGACGATGGAGCAGCCACTGTTCAAAGAGAACGTGGCCGAATTTGACGCATATTTAGCCAAGTTGGGCAAGCCGGTGGAGCGACGCATCACGAATTATCACGTGGGAGGAACGGGAAGTCACGAGGTGGTCATGGCGGAAGGCATGCCCGGGTTCACGAAGGGGGATGTGTACGGGGGGATGATGCAGGGATTCGCGCAAGCGTTCGGCGACGCCCTTGTGGAGATGCCTACGGGCAAGGTTGTCGAGGTGGCTTTTGGGACGACACAGACCTGGGCCGGAGTCCCGTTCGAGTTCCGCCACGGGGCAGTGTCCGACTTTCCGGGCGCCAGTATCCTGATAGGAGGCAAGGTTTATTATACGCACTGGGTTCCGGCGAAGGCTCATGCCAGCCATTTGCAAATATCTTCCCCGGCGGCCATTGACGCGGAAATCGCCGAGGCGGAGAAGTCGCTCGCATCGGGTGCGGAACTGTTCATCGGCGGGCATGGCGGGGCGGCCGGACGGGAAGCAGTGGAGTTCAAAATCGCCTATCTCGGGAAGGTGAAGGAGGCGTTGAAGGCCAACAAAACAGCCCAGGGGTTCGTGGCGACGATGAAAGCGGCCTACCCGAACTTGCCCGGAGAGGCCGGGCTGGAGGATTTGGGCAAGGCGTTGTATAAATAAAAGGAGACAAATTCGGACGACACTTTTACAAGAGAGGTCGTCCGAGTTTTTTATAACAGAACGATGAAAAATTGTTGCTTGATTAATTGAGTTTGTAGCACGTGCTTTGCGAGTAAATCTTTATCTTTGTCACGGTAGTTTTATAGTGAAACAGGATTGATTATGTAATTATGGGTGCCGAAGATTTTGAGGACAGACAAGTGTTACTTGCTTTGTTGCGGAAAGGCGACGAGAGGGCATACGCTTATTTGTTTAAGAAATATTACGCAGGCTTGTTCAATTATGCGGGAAGGATTGTGCATGCCGAGGATTTCGCTCATAATGTGGTGCAAGGAGTCTTTTGCAGGCTTTACGAATTCAGGGAGAAGATAGAGATAAAGGAATCCGTGAAGTCTTATTTGTATCGATCGGTGTATAACGCATGCTTGGACATGTTGAAAAGCGAGAAGGCGAGGCTCAAGTATGAAGACAGCACGTTGCTTGACTTTTATGCCCAAAAGGTGGCAATGGAGCCGGAGTGCGAACTGAATCTACGGAGGGAAGAGATAAGAAAAGCGATAGAGGCCTCGTTGGAGAAGTTGCCAGAGAGGTGTCGGCAAATATTCGTGATGAGCAAGATTGAGGAGAAGACGTATCAGGAGATTGCCAAAGAGTTGGGGATATCGGCGAAAACTGTCGAGGCGCAAATGCGCATAGCCTTGATGAGGCTACGTAAAGATTTGGGTTGGCTGTATTATGTGATTCTTCTTGAATTTTTTTCGGAAATCTTTTAAGGGTAATCTCGAAGAGAATCGTCTTAGTAGTAAAAGAGACGAATTATGGAGATTACGGACGACATTATCATTCGGGTTTTTGAGGGCGACGCTTCCAAGGAGGAGGTGGATGCCCTGCGGAGGTGGCTGGAGGGCGGCGAGGAGCGTCGTCGGCATTTTCTGTCGCTGCGGGAAAAGTGGAATGTCATAGCGGGACCCGTTCTTTCGGCGGAGGAAGAGGCTGTGGCGTGGAAGCATATTCGGGGCTTTATGAGGAGGGGCAGGCGTCGGCGTTTGTGGCGGGCGGCGTTTAAGTATGCGGCGGCGGTTGTCGTGTTGGTAGCGATACCCTTTGCGATTTGGCAGTCGGTGGACGGGTGGCATGGAGGCGGGACTCCTGTGGGGGAAAATATGCCGATTGTACCGGGTAGTTTCCGAGCCGTTTTGACGACGGCTTCGGGCGACAAGGTCGAGTTGAATCCGGAGGATTTGAGGCGTATCGATGTGGGTAGCCGAGGCAAGGCGACGAACGGGGCCGGGGGATTGGTGTATACGAGGCAGGAGCGGGTGGCCATCGTAGAATATAACACGGTGTACACGCCGTTCGGAGGGGAGTACACGGTGGAGTTGGAGGACGGGACGAAAGTTTACATGAACTCGGGTTCCTCGCTGCGGTATCCGGTTGTGTTTAACGACAGTGTCCGGGAAGTTTATTTTTCCGGGGAGGCTTATTTTGAGGTTCGGACGGATTCGACGCGGCGTTTCGTGGCGCATGTGGACGCCGTTGATTTGCAGGTGTATGGAACATCCTTTAATGTCAATTCGTTTGGAGGAATAGAGGCTGTGCTGGTGTCGGGGAGCGTGGGTGTTTTGGGGAAGGACGGGTTGGAACATAGGCTGAAGCCGTCGCAATTGATTGAGTATGACTCGGTGGGGTGTTTTGTCCAGGTGGAGGATGTGGACCCGCAAGTTTACTTGGCTTGGAAGAATGGTTATTTCTTTTTCGACGATAAAAGCTTGGAAGAAGTGCTGGCCACGTTGGGAAGATGGTACGACGTGGAATTTTCGTATGCTCCTGCGGAACTTCGGGGCATGCATTTTACGGGGCATACGGAAAAGTATGAAGATATCAATGTGATATTGAATGCAATAGAGAAAATAGTGGACGTGCGTTTTGAAATCAATGGAAGAACGATAACGGTGAAAAAGCAAGTGGAGATCTCGAGCAGACCTCCACGGATGTAAATGTGATTCCGAGTCCTGGAAAAACGAAGGAATCACGAGTATTAATTTTAAACTACAAAAGTATGAGAAAAAATGGATTATGTGGCTTTCGAAAGGAAGTGTTACAGAAAAAAATTCTGTATTTGGCGAGATGTTGTTTTCTATTTGTGCTATGTCTTGTCGCAGGGGGAGTGGTTAAAGCAAGTGCGCAGCAGGAAAGAGTGAGTCTTGATTTGAAAGATGTTAGCGTGAAGCAGTTGTTTCTGGAGATTCAAAAGCAGACGAATCTGTCGTTTATTTTTAACATGGAGCAGGTGGAGGATATCGGCACACTTTCGGTGAAGGCGGAGTCGGAAACGGTGGAGTCGGTGTTGAACCGGGTATTCCGGGAGACTGGCGTCGGTTTTGAGTTTTCCGGGAATCTGATCATTGTCCGCACCGGAGAGAATCTGCCTGAGGAAGAGAAAAGCGTGGAGGAGATTCGAATCGTGGGGAAGGTGTCGGACGTGAAGAAGCAACCGTTACCGGGCGTGACAGTTCAGTTAAAAGGCACATCCATTGGGACGACGACGAATAATCGAGGGGACTACCTCTTGCGGTTGGCAAAGTCGGAGGATGAGATTGTGCTGGTGTTTTCTTTTATCGGCATGGAGACCAAGGAGGTGAAGTATGCGGGCAAGGACACGATTAATGTGACACTGAAAGAATCCGTGACCCAGTTGGACGAGGTGGTGGTGAACACGGGCTACCAGCAAATCGATGCCCGCAAAAACACAAGCGCCATCACGACAATCCGGGCGGAAGACATTATCACTCCCGGCTTGCAAACGATAGACCAAATGCTGGAAGGCCGAGTGCCCGGTTTGACGTTTTTGCAGAATACAGGGCAAATCGGTGCCACGCCACGACTGAGGATTAGAGGGACATCCACCATCTTGGGTTCCCGCGAACCTGTGTGGGTGGTGGATGGAATGATTGTAGAAGATCCTGTGGATGTTGATCCGACGCAATTGAATGATTTGGATTTTGTGAACTTGTTAGGGAATGCCATTTCTGGATTGAATCCCGAAGATATTGAACAAATAGACGTACTGAAAGATGCTTCCGCAACTGCCCTTTATGGTGATGCTGCTGCTAATGGCGTAATAGTTATCACAACAAAGAAAGGTAAACAAGGACCTCCCCAAATCACATACTCATTGTCCGGTTCTTTCACGCAAAGACCAAGTTATAATGATAGAAGTGTACGGGTTATGAACTCGAAAGAGCGTGTTGCTTATTCTCGTGAATTGATAGAAAAGAGAATGTCTTATCCCAATGTCAATACATGGGTCGGTTATGAAGCCGCTTACAGGGATTATATGAATGGTTATATTTCTTATGATGAATTTCAAAGAGAAGTGGACAAGTATGAGACAATAAATACTGACTGGTTCGATATATTAATGCAAAACGCATATTCTCATAAACATACTCTTAGTTTGTCGGGAGGCTCGTCTTCGGTGCGATATTACGCTTCTGTGGGATTGAATAATGTGATAGGAACTGTGAGAGGAGAATTGAACCGGACGTATACAACGACCATAAATCTTAATGGTAACTTTAACAAATTCTCGATACGTTTTGGATTGACCGGTAATCTGCAAAAAAAAGAATATACGCCTAATAATGTCGGCGTAACGGAATTTGCATACAATACAAGTCGGGCTATTCCGGCTTATGACGAAAACGGAGGCTACTATTATTACAATAAAGAATTGGAAAATTCCGATGGGGAGACGTATTATTTCCCCGTTAATATCTTGGAAGATATGGGCAATACTTCGCAAGATATCGAACAGAATGGATTGACTCTACAGACGCAAGTCAGTTATAAGATATTGAAAGATCTGGAGGCGCAAATATCGTTGGGCTATAGTTTCTCAAATTCAAAAGAGCAAGTTTGGTATGGAGAAGAAAGTTCTTATGCTAAAAACTTGAATAAGTCCACCCAATATGCGGACAATGAGGATTTGTGGATGGAAAATACGGAATTGCCTGCGGGAGGCGTGCTAGAGGAGAGCCGTTCAGATCATAATAACTACAATTTGCGAGCCACCTTAAATTATTCGCTAAGCGTGGATAGAGAAGAATTTCATAATTTGAGCGCAATTTTAGGTTGGGAATTGAGTTCCAGTAAATATAGAAACTCCGCAAGGACTACACGGGGTTATATGAAAGACCGAGGAGAATCCGTTTCGCTTTTTGATTTAGATGACTATCCGAGCTATAAGGATTGGTTGTCCGAGGATACAAAAGCTTTTGGGGTATTTACAAACTCATTGAATAATAAAGTTTCAGCATTTATGGTTCTGGGGTATAATTACAAGGATATTTATTTGTTGAACTTTAACGCACGCATCGATTATTCAAACAAATTTGGAGATCAGGCTAACGACAAGTTCTTTCCGATATGGTCAATTAGTGGGCGTTGGGATATGACGGGCGACATTTTGCGGAATGTTTCTTGGATTGACAATCTTTCGTTAAAGGCTTCTTTTGGTTATCAAGGAAACGCTCCTACTGTGGCTCCTAATATGGTAATCAAAAAGGAAGCGGTAAGCAATTGGTTTAATGAGGAATATTCCACGGTGCAGCAATTCCCTAATCCTAGTTTGAAATGGGAAAAAACGGCCAATTGGAATTTTACATTAGATTTTGCTTTTTTGAATAATAAAATCAATGGTTCTGTGACTTATTATTATCGAAAGACAAAAGACGCATTTCAGAACGCTGTCGTTTCTGATATTAATGGCGTTTCTTCCTATCAGGTAAATACTGGGACATTGACGAATCAGGGTTATGAATTGTCGTTGAATTTTGTCCCCGTCAACACAATAGGAGTTGACGGGAAAGGATTCCGTTGGCGTTTTGACCCTCAGTTGGGTTCTGTGATTAATAAATTGATAGATAAGGCAATCGATAATAAAGACAGGAGTACGCGGGATGACGATGAACTGGTGTTCGAAGATTATTTAAATGGAACCGTACAAACACTAAATCGAAACATAGATGGATTCTATTCGTACCGATTTAGGGGATTGGATCCCAAGGACGGAAGACCGATATTTCCCATCACGGCAACTACAGAAGAGGAATTTGGAGAAGAGTTTTCGACAATGACTAATGAAGAACGTTACTTGAGCCAGATGGTGTATTCGGGCGAGCGGACACCGTTTTTGTCGGGAGGGGTTTCCAATACTTTCTCCTGGAATCGGTTCTCGGCTTCGTTGTTCCTTTCTTATAGCATAGGATCTAAGATACGATTGTTGCGCTTATATTCAAATATCAATTCAAGCAATCTGACAATGGCTCCGGATCCGATGGAGAATGTACGTTCGGAAATGGTGAATCGTTGGAAAAATCCGGGTGATGAAAAGCGGACGAACATTCCGGGAATTTTAACCAATGAAGAGTTTAAAAATACGGTAAGTTATAATACGGAATGGTGGCGTTCGAATGCTTACAACAGCAGTGTCGGGAGGAAAGATGTCGCAGACCATATTTGGCAAATGTATGATTATTCGGATATTCGAGTCGTTAGCGGGGATTATTTGAAAATTTCCACTGCTTCGATTCGATACAATGTGCCAGAAGATTTTTGTAAAAAAATTGGAATGAAGTCAGCGTATATCGGTTTTACGGGGACTAACTTGTATACTTTCTGTAGTAAAAAATTGAAAGGACAAGACCCGACGCAATCGGGAAGTACGTCCACAATCACGCAGTCAGTAAGGCCTACCTATTCGTTGACATTGAATATCACGTTATAAAATGCAAGGTTATGAGTAAGATATATTTATTTTTAGTATTAATAATTGTTGGAGCAACCTCTTGTGGTGACTTTATCGAAGAGTATTCTCAGAACTTGTCATATGTGAATACGATGGACGATTTGGAAGAAACATTGTTGGGAGGAGGTTATTGGGTCTATACCAAGGGGGGGGCTGAAAATTATTTGTATTTCCTCATTGCAATGGACGATGATGTGGCAATGGCTTCGATAAGCCATAGCGAGAGTACGGTTGGATATAGGTTGAGACGATTTTTTACATGGCAGGTGGAACCGTGGGCCACGGATGACGATAATGATAAAATGTATGGAACAGATAAATGTTGGGCAAGGTTTTATGAGAGAATAGCGGTTTGTAATTCAGTGTTGAATGATGTGGAGCGGTTTAAAGACGATGAGCGTTATTCCCAAATAAAAGGGGAAGCGTTGTTTTTACGCGCATTTTATTATTTCTATATGGTGAATATTTGGGGAGAACCTTATGACAAAAATACGGCAGGCGTCAAATTAGGAGTTCCGTTAAAAACCTTTCCACGAATAGTTGATTTGGATTTTTCCCGGAACACAGTGGGTGAATGTTATCAACAGATAGTTGATGACGCAGAAGCAGCTGTGGGTTATTTGGAAGGGATTTATCCTTCTTCGACCAAGCGAGTGGGAGTTCAAGCCGCCAGGGCATTATTGGCTCGTGTGTATTTGTATATGGGAGAATATGAAAATGTGATAAAGTATTGTGATGAGGTATTGGATGATGTCAGGAACTTGGCTGTGTTGGATTTGAATACCGTTAGTGTAGACGATTATCATGATATTTTGAAAGAGGAGGATTGTCCGGAGGATATTTTTACAGCGACGAGTGGTTTGACTTTGAGAGGAAGTAGTGGATATCGATTTACCGTGTCGGACGATTTGGTTGAATGTTACCAAGAAGAACCAGGTGACTGGAGATGGCGGGGTGGAAATGAGGATTGTCATTTTTTTGCCTACGATCTTCGGTCTGGAATTCCGATATATTCACGTATTCAGATTGATGCGGCTACTTATTTGTTTGTCGGTTATGGACTTAGTTTTCCCGAGGTTTATTTGAACAAGGCTGAGGCTGAGGCTATGCTGGACAAAGCGGGGGATGCGATTAATACGATAAATGTTATTCGTACAAGAAGAATAGAAAACCCGACTTCAATCGACGGCTTGTCCGGAGAGGATTTGGTTAAGTATATTCGTAGAGAGCGGAGACGCGAATTAAGTTTTTTATACCATAGGTGGTTTGATCTGCGTCGCTATGCTGTGGCGCCCAAATATCCGGAGGCAATGACAGTAGAGCATGTGTGGGAGGCGGAAGAGAGCGACTTGGCAAACGGGACGTATGTTTTGAATCCTTATCCAGAAGACGGCGGATGGGTTTTACCTTTTCCGTCTCATGTGTTGGAAGATAATCACGGGGCCTTGGTCGATAATGTCCGCCCTGCAAGAAATCCTATTAATTGAGTACGTTATGGAAAGAAAAATTGTTTTGTTATTGGGTATGTTGGGAATGCTGTTTGGTTTGAATAGTTGTTTCCACGAAGCGGATCTGACGGTTTCCCGAGAAGATGAAGACTGGTATGTTTTGGAGAATTCAGAAGATGAATTGGATCATTTGCGGTATTTAATTTATGAAGAATATGGGGTTCCTGTTTATTATAATGACACAATCGGCAGTCGGATCGCAGGAACGGATATTGACGGCAATCCTGTTATTTATTATGAGGTGTTGAATCCCAATTACAATTTGACCAACACGGTGAATGATGTGGAATTGTCTTTTTGTGAAAATCGGGATAGACTGATAGCCGCAATGAATTTCATGAGGGATGAGGTTTTGCCTTTGTTTTGCACGAAAGATCTGCTACCAAGGTGTTTCTTATTGGTAGATACTGTTTATGTTGCTTGTAGCAGTGAGAGTCTACGCTACGAAGATTATGTCTACAGGAGTATGATGACGACGGTGATAGGATATGTGGACAGATTAGAGGAAATGTCAGCGCAGGAACGAGAGCGAATGATAAAAAGAATTGTCGCAGAAGAATGGGGTGTTTATCTGACGGAGTATGAAGAAAGTCGGTTACAATCATTTTACACGATTAGCGAAGTGGAAGTTTATTCTCGCTCGACTACTTATGAGATGAATCCAAGCTCGTATGGTAGTGGAGTTTATATTATTCCTTACAAAGAATGGGGAGAGTATGGATTTTTGGATTATGATCATTGGAAATCTTATTCGGAAGGGAGTTCCTATTTTACTCCAGATAAATTGCATGATGTCGTAGATTATGTTACAGAGGTGTTGATTGGTGACGATGCTGCTTTTGAGGCGCAGTGGGGCGATTATGATTGGGTGTTGCAGAAATACGAGATTATGAAAGGCATTGTGGAGGAGGTGACTGCTGATTTGTCAAAATAGGAGAGTATTGGTAGGAATCTGGAATGACTTGTTTTCACTCCAGATTCCTAAATGATGCTTGTGTTGTAATTTTAAGATATATGATATTATGAATATGTGGATTGTTCGGTTGGTAACATTGCTGTTCGTTTTGCTTTGTGTCTGGCCTGGTGAAATTAGCGCAGGATTGAGGAAAAAGAAAAAGCAGACGGAAAAAGAAACGTTGACTTCTTATGAGAAGCTGTTTAAAGGAAAGAACGTGGAAACGGCAAAAGGAGATTGGATTCTTCTTCATAAAGTGGATGGGAAGGTTTATGTCGAGTATTTGTTGGAATATGTGGGGAGGGACGTTTTAATCGCCTCGACGGTAACATCTTCTACCAATGGCATGCTTTGTATGAATGGATATAAAGAAAATCAGCCAATGCATCTGAAAGTCGTGTTGGAAGGGAATAATGTTATATTCAAGCAAGTGAATGCTTTGATGAAGATTGACACGACAGATGTGCGGATGCGTGAAATAAAGAGGCAAAACTTTGAAGATCCGTCATTGTTTAAATATGAGATATTGGCTTTTTCTCCGGATAGTTCGTCGATAGTGTTTGATATGACACCGTTGTTCCTTGACCAAGAAAAAGCGTTGCGTCCTTTGCCGTTAAAAGCAATGGGGTATTCTTTGGATGCGACAGTAAACGGGAAATTGTCTTCGGTGCGGACGGTTAAAGCCTTTGACGACAATGCGTCTGTTTTGTCGCAATTGG
This sequence comes from uncultured Butyricimonas sp., assembly GCA_944320555.1. Classification (GTDB taxonomy): domain Bacteria; phylum Bacteroidota; class Bacteroidia; order Bacteroidales; family Marinifilaceae; genus CALUMT01. The sequence goes on from CALUHX010000047.1 coordinate 17,587, forward strand.
TGTATCGATACTCATTGAAGAATTATAATGATTATCCTGTTTATCAAGGAGCGTTGACGGTAATGGCCACAAGAAGCATGTTGTTGTTGCCGGAACGAAAAATGCATCCGCGAGAGTCAGATTCTCGTATCGGCACATTTTTGACAAGCAAAGAAGAGTTTGCGGAAGATGGTAAGATGTTGAAATATACATTTGCGAACCGTTGGGATTTGCAGCCCAAAGATGTGGAGGCTTTTCGCCGTGGAGAAATGGTGGAGCCGGAGAAACCGATTGTATTTTATATGGACACATTGTTTCCTCCGGCTTGGAAACAACCGATTCGAGAAGGGGTGCTTCGCTGGAATCAAGCTTTTGAGAAGATCGGTTTTAAGAATGCCGTTCAAGTACGGGATTTTCCCCCAAACGACCCAAAGTTTGACCCGGATAATTTAAATTACTCGTGTATCAGATATGTTCCCCAACCAGATGGAAATGCAATGGGGCCTTCGTGGGTAGACCCTGAAACGGGGGAAATATTGAATGCGGGAGTGTTTATTTATAGTAATGTGGTAGAGGTGCTTAGGGATTGGCGTTTTGTTCAAACAGCTCAAGTGGATGAGGGCGCTCGCTCCAAAAGCCTGTCGGGCGATTTGTTAGATGAATCTTTGTCATATATGGTCGCTCATGAAGTTGGTCATTGCTTAGGGTTGAAACATAATATGGCTGCGTCGTATGCTTATCCTGTGGATTCGTTGCGTTCCCCCTCATTTACGCAAAAATATGGGACGACTCCTTCCATCATGGATTATGCAAGATTTAACTATGTAGTCCAGCCCGGGGATAAGGGAGTGTGTCTGACGCCTCCGGATTTGGGCGTTTATGATGAATTTGCCATTCAATGGCTGTACACGCCAATTGATGCGACTGACTCGGAAGAAGAAAAGAAAATTTTGAGGTCTTGGATTGACGAGCGGGAAGGAGATTTGTGCTATCGCTATGGTTGTCAGCAAGTGCGTGGACAATGCGACCCTTCTGTGTTGGAAGAAGACTTGGGTGACGACGCAATAAAGGCCGGAGATTACGGTGTGCGTAACTTGAAATACATTTTGTCCAATTTACAGTCTTGGATACAGGATGATGAAAATTTTAATTGTCGTCAGCAACTGTATCGGCAAATCGTGTTCCAATATATTCGCTACATGTATAATGTGTTGGCGAATGTGGGGGGCATTTATTTGAAAGAGCCGACAGAAGCTTTGAAGCAAGGATGCTTTGTCTCTGTCCCGAGTGAAAGGCAACGGGAGTCGATGTTGTGGGTCATGAATCAATTACGCAATTTGTCATGGCTTAATGATAAAGAACTTTTGAACAATATGGCCGTGTCGACATTGCCTTCGTTGGATGTCGTGGAGGTTGTGGGGGGATTGATGTCGATGGCGTCTATGCGGGTTGTATTTGCCGCTTCTTGGAGTGAAGATCCCTATTCCTTGGCTGATTTTTTCGAAGATTTTTATTGTGGCGTTTGGGATAGTGCGATTCAAGGGAGACGACTCACGCCAGAAGATAAAGTGTTGCAACGGATATTTTTGAAACAGACGGAAGAACAAACACGTTTCTTGGGCTCGAATCCTTTGTGGTTGACCGGAGACACATGGTTACGGAATCCGTTGGAGAATCTGGGCATGGATGACGATGGGCAGAGAGAAATAGATGTGCATGCGATAAATGAGATTTCCATATACTACTATGGGAGTTTAGAAAAATTAAAGACACTGTTGGAGAGTCGTATGCAAAATTTTCACGATGAAGATAGGGCGTATTATTCAATGGTGCTTTATGCTGTCAAACAGATGTTGGGGGCAACAAACCTATAAAGATTGAAGTATGAAGGTGAAAAAACAAATAATATTACGGGGATTGATTTTTCTGTTGTTGGGGCAATTTGTTTTCATGTATTCTTTTGCTGCGGACAGGGAAAAAAGCAAGGACTTGAAGCCCCAAAGAAAAAAAGAAAAATTGTTTGCGAACAAGAATTGCGAGACTGTGTCGAGCGGTTTGATGACTTTGCATAAAGTCGATGGAAAATTGTATGTGGAATTGCCTTTGCGTTTACTTGGGAAAGACATGTTGCTGGCTTCAACGGTGGCGGAGACGAGCGAACCGATGGCGGGTGTGCCCGGATATTCATCCGATGGTATTTATTTCCGTTTCATGTTGCAAGACGGCATGATTCAGATAAGCTTGTTGGAAGATATTGTGACCACGGATAGGACGACTCCCAGAATGGAAAAATTGTTTATGACAAACTTTGGGAGTCCGATATGGACTGGTTTTGAGGTGTTGGCTTATAATCCGGATAGCACGGCGGTTGTTTTTGACATGACGGAAATATTTCAGACGGACATTCCCGAATTGTATCCGTTGATTGAAAAGTCGGGGATTTATGATATCAAGGGGAAGTTTAAGTCTAAGATGGCTCGTTTAGATGAAATCAAGGCTTTCGAACGTAATGTGACAATAACGTCTTATGTGAATTATGATGTGGATGCAACATATTGGTTTTTTATATTGTTCGCACAAAAGAATGTGGAGTTAAAAGTCGTGCACTCGTTAATTTTATTGCCGGAGGATGTCATGCCGAGCAGAATTGCGGATGAACGTATTGGCGTAAAGACAACTCGCAAGATGCGACTGTTGGAGGGACAAGGGACAATGGAGGCGTATGCGGTCGCTCACCGATGGAGGTTGGAGCCGGAGGACGAGGAAGCGTTTGAGCGGGGAAAAGGCTCTGAACCGTTAAAACCGATTACTATTTATATTGACGACAATTTCCCTAAAAATTGGAAAGAACCGATTCGGCAAGGAATATTGGTGTGGAATCAAGCTTTTGAGCAGATGGGCTTTTTGAATGCGATACAAGTGAAAGATTTTCCGCATGATGACCCTGTGTTTGATCCTAACGATGTGACTTATACGTGCGTTCGCTATGTGGCGCATACGAATACTGCGCCAGAGACGACTTTAAAGGTGGATCCTCGGAGCGGGGAGATATTGAATGCGGTGATTTGTCTGTTTCACGGGATGAGGCAGCAGGCATTCGTTTATCGTTTCTTGCAGACGGCGGTCGTGGATAGCCGGATCAGGCAAAAAGATTTGTCCGATGAGTTGTGGGCGGAATGTTTAAAACAATGCGTGAGTCATGAAATGGGACATGTGTTGGGATTGGACGATAATATGTGTGCGTCTTTTGCCTATCCGGTGGATTCGCTGAGGTCCGTTTCATTCACGCAGCGATACGGGCTTTCCTCTTCAATCATGGATGAGATAAAGTTTAATTATGTCGCTCAGCCCGGAGATGACGGGGTAAGATTGACCTCGAAGTTGGGCCCGTATGACGAGTATGCGGTGCGATGGTTGTATGATCCGTTGTGTGGGGTTGATTCTTCTCGTGAAAAAGAAAAAGTGTTGGCATCCTGGTTGGATGAGAAAGCGAACGACCCGGTTTATCGATATGGCTGGCGACCGGAAAGGTATTTGTATGACCCCTCTCGGTTGGAAAGCGACTTGGGCAATGATGCGATAGAAGCAGGCAATTATGCCATGAGGAATTTGAAAGAAACCCTTTTGCACTTGGACGAGTGGTTGCCCGACGATGCAGACGGGAGTGTCCGGAAAGCGATATACAAAGAGGCGGGTTTTTACTTTGAGACGTTACTGAGAAATGCGATAAAAAACGTGGGAGGGGCTTATATTTATGTTCCCCATGAAAAAACGGGAGTGCCTTCCTACCGGGTAGTAGATAAGAAAACGCAGAAGAAAAGCCTGTTGTGGGTGTTGGAGCAATTGCGGGAGGGGGAATGGTTAGGCCAACCGGAGTTGGTGACATTAAATGATTTTGTTACTCCGGCTGTTTGGCGAGTGTTCAGGCGTTTTACCTCGGAGCCATTCTTGAGAGAGGAATACGTTTGTTTATTTGAGAATTTAGATAGTGCATCTTATTCGTTACATGACTATGCCATTGATCTTTATCAAGGTGTGTGGAAAAATGCCATAGAAAACAGACCATTGACGGAGTTGGATAAATACATGCAACGGCAGTGGATGGAAAGTTCGGAATACCGCATCCGAGTGATGGGAGGAAATGCTTTGTCGAAATCCCTTGCGCTGACGATGTTGGCAGACGAGGTGGTTTTGGATGAGTCGTTTGGTTTAAGATCGATGAACAGTCTGTTGTTTGGAGAATATACTCGGGAACCGGGTACTTTGAAATTAAACAATATCAATGATAGCCACATGTATTTCTTTGTGGTGATGCAGGAATGCCGGGCGATGCTGAAACAACGAATACAAGATAGTGTAGAGGCGGATAGGCCTCATTATCAAGCAATGTTGTATTGTCTGGAGTCCTTGTTGAAAGAAAAAAAGTAGTAATAAATAAAAAGAATTCGTATGAAGAATAAGATTTTACAGTATGGAGTACTATTAGTGTTCTGCTTAAGTTTGATGCCTGTGTATGCGGGAGTGGATAAAAAAAAGAAAGGGAAGGATGACAAGGTGGAACAAGTGGAAGAGAATAAGCAGCCGACGAAAAAATTAACCGCCTATGAGAAATTGTTTAAAGGGAAAAAGCATGAGAGTGCGAAAGGTGGATTGCTGTCTTTGCATAAGGTAAATAATAAGGTCTATTTGGAAATACCTTTAAGCACCTTGGGGAGGGAAATGTTGATTGCCGCAACAACTACGGAGACAAGCGACAATCTTGTTTCCACGAATGGCTATAAATGCAATGAGCCTCTCCATGTCTGCTTCACGTTGAAAGATAGTTTGTTGGAGATGAGGCAGATTAATGCGCAAATCAATTATGACGGTAGCGATGAGAGGGAAAGGTCGGTTGTGGCGCAGAATTATATCAACCCTGTGATTGAGGGGTTTGGGGTGTTGGCCTATACCCCGGACAGTTCGGCTGTGCTTGTTGACATGACTTCCTTGTTTACGGGTGGAAACGACAAAGTCGCTCCGGTGTCGAAAGGTTCGTTCCCGTTGATTATTCGGGCTTCCTTGAATAAATCCCTGTCTTCCGTGGAGTCGATAAAGGCTTTTGAGGACAATGTTTCCGTAAAAACATCCTTGTCGTACAAGGTGACGGCCAAATATGTGAAAGCGACGTTGTTTGAAGATAAGCCAGTGTCGATTAAGGCGACATGGACGATTCTTGTGTTGCCTGAAGAACGGATAAAGCCGAGAACTTCCGATTCCCGTATTGGGATATTCTTGACGTTGAAACAACAATTGCCGGGGGAAAAGGAAGGTTTTAAGAACTATTCATTGGCTAATCGGTGGCGATTGTTGCCGAAGGATGTGGAGGCTTACAAAAATGGGGAATTGGTGGAGCCGGTAAAGCCGATTGTGTTTTATTTGGATCCGTTGTTTCCCGACACGTGGAAGACTGCAGTACGGGAAGGGGTTCTGCGTTGGAATCAGGCGTTTGAAAAGATAGGGTTTAAAGATGCGATTCAAGTGCGGGATTTTCCTCAAAATGATTCGACGTTTGACCCGGATAATTTGAAGTATTCGTGTATACGTTACGTGCCATCCGCCACTCAAAACGCAATGGGACCTTCTTGGGTTGACCCGGTCACGGGTGAAATTCTGAATGCTTCGATATTGATATATAGCGATGTCGCCAAGATGTTGCAAATCTGGAATTTCGTCCAAACGGCACAGTTGGATGAGTCGGTCCGCACGAAAGAAATGCCATTGGACGTGTTTCAAGAAGCTTTGAGGTATGTGGCGGCCCATGAGATGGGGCATTGTTTGGGGTTGATGCACAATATGGGAGCTTCTGCCGCATTCCCCGTGGATTCCTTGCGTTCCGTGACTTTTACGCAAAAATATGGAACAACGCCTTCCATCATGGATTACGCCCGGTTTAATTATGTCGCCCAGCCGGAAGACAAAGGGGTGAAATTGACCCCTCCGGATTTGGGAGTTTACGATGAGTATGCCATCAAGTGGCTTTATTCCCCGCTGTTGGACGCGGCTTCCATAGAAGAGGAAAACCGCATTTTGGAATCGTGGGTGGATCAGAATGCGGGCGATCCTCTTTATCGCTATGGGAAGCAGCAAGTGTCCGCTCGTTATGATCCGCGCGCTTTGGAGGAAGACTTGGGAGATGATCCCATGAAAGCCGGTGATTATGGCATTAAGAATTTGAAATATATCCTTTCTCATTTGAATGAGTGGATTCAAGATGACGAGGACGCAGAATTCCGGCAACAAGTGTACAATCAGCTTGTGACTCAATATGCCCGTTATGTCCAAAATGTGATATATTGCATCGGGGGAATTTATTTGAATGAGGTGAAAGAAGGGACAAACGAAAGAAGATTTCAGTCTGTGCCTAAAGAGCGTCAGCGGGCTGCCATGCAATGGTTGATGAGGCAATTGAGAGATATGGAATGGCTGGATAACGAAGACGTGTGTAAAAATTTTAAACTGCAGATGAAAAAGTCCGCTCTTCTGAATCAAGCGGTTGCCTCAGTTTTGACAGAATTGCACAATAATGTCGCTCTGTCGGCCTATTTGGCGGAAGACGGAGAGTCTTATTCGTTGAAAGAATTTTTTGATGATTATTATAAAGGGGTTTGGGATTCTGCGATTCGGAACCGTCCTCTTTCTATGAGTGATAAATTGTTGCAAAAAGAGATGTTGGGCGTGATGTCCAAATGTGTCGCAAGGATTGGAGGGTTAAAACTGTCTACTGGCTTTGCTTCTTCGTTGGCTTACTTACCTTCCATTGATGAGATTTGTTGGTATCGATTGGACGAAACTGGCCTTGTTGAACAATATGCAGGGATGTTGAAACGGATGGAGCGGGAAGAAGATTGGAATTATGAGTTGGAAAAAATGACGAATGAAATAAGTTTCGGGTATGGTTATGGCTGGCAAGGTACAGTTAATACGCAAATAATCGACGAATCTTCCACGTATTATTATGAGATGGCACGAAAGATAAAGACGTTGTTGGAAAGAAGAATCCCGTCGGCGCATCCGGATGACAGACCGCATTATCAGGCGATGTTGTATGCGGTGAAAAGGATATTGGCAGAGTAGGAATGGGGCGGCTGTAAAAAAGATGTGGCGGAGAATACCCCCGCCACATCTTGTTATTGGGCGGAGGTGTGGTTTATTCCGTTTAGTTAGTCGTCCCTTAAAAATATTTTTATTTACTGTTATTCAGTTATTTAATCAATAAAAGTCTTTGATAATTCTGCAA
>CALUHX010000048.1 GCA_944320555.1 uncultured Butyricimonas sp.
CAGAAAATTTCTATTAATTTTACCTCTGTCATGGGAATGGATGTTTTTATGTAATTTGTTAGTTATCAGTCATAAAAATACAGAAAATATTCCATTCCCACAACTTTTTCCAAGACTTTCTTATACCGAACTCACGTGCTTTTACGTGGAGAAACTGTCGGATTGCGTTCAAAAGTCTTACGAAAGACTTTTGCGGCTCTGCCGTTTCCCGGATTCTTTTCCACTCTTAGTCCAGTCTTTTGAGTGTCAATATTTGCCATCCAATAATGTAACCCGTTTCGATTTGCATAACAAGGAAAGTAATCCATGGAATAGAGGAGTCCCAATCCCCTATACCACATCAAGTACCTAAGATACAGATATTGGCATTCATTCTGCGACTGCCCGTAAAACTCGTTAAATTCAGATGTTGAAAATGTTAACCCAAAATCATATTTAAGGTTGAGATACTTTCTCGCTTCATTAATGTCTTGGCGAACATCCGAACTAATTATACATTCTTCTTGTAGCACAGGTTGTAGCGAGTCTCTCCAGCCATCCAAGCGTTCATGATCTATACGGTAAGGCAACACGTGACGAAAAAAGAACTCGACAGGAATATTCTTATACCATGGAAAACAGCGGTACAGAGCCATGCTGGAGTTTATATGGCGAATCAGATAGTCGGCCGTTATGTGCCGCACGTCATATTCCCTCTCCGGACACGGCTCGATTCCGACCACCTCGCTCAGCAAAATGTCCATTGTCTTCCGGGCGAAATATTCCGCCGTGTCCCTGTCCAACCGATTACGGAATTCGTCAATCGTTTTCCCTCGCAGCGTATAATGTCCTGGCATGTTCTCAATCAGAAAGCGTGCGGCCCGCAATTTCAGCGAATCCTCCTCATTTTGGGAATAATACGCCAGCACCTTCTCTAACTCCGCCCGATTGTTTCCTGCGGCATCTAACGCCGCTTCCAATGCCGAGGGTTCTTGCCCGCATCCTGAAACCAATCCGAGAAACCATAGCACAAAAAATATCCTCCACGTTCTCATATACGCATCATAAATCTTGCAAACCAACGTTACTTATTCTCCCTATCAGCTTGTAGGCTACAAAGAAAATAGGGGCATAAATCACTATTGTATAAAGGAAACTAACCAGCAAATAACCAATATCGGTGCTTCCCATGAAAGAAGAGGCTATGACAGCGAGCGACACCAGCAAAAAATAAAACACAAATGTGACGCTCGTCACCACCTTCGCACGCCGTTTGAATCCCCAGATAAACGCCAAACAGAAATACAACATGCCCACATAGAACGCCTCGAACAAAGGACCGCCCAGCGCCTCCAACCAACTCGGTTTCCACAAACTACCCACATACTCCGCATCCACAAAAAACAATTTGTCCGCAACATCTATCACGTATTCCCACCCCATTCCTAATATCGGCAACAACCAAAACAAGGCCACTATTCCTGGTCGAAAAACCAAATTTCCATTCTCCCGTCTTTCCTGCGTCACGTCGTCGTCCTCCAACTTTTCCCGCAAGATGCAAGCAGCGACAAGAAGCGGAGCGACCTTTATCGCCATGAACAAAACGGCCATTGTCACCTCCCACCCTCCCAGTCCTTTCTCCACGAACACTGAAGAGGTCAACAGTAACCACCGCTCCACACAAAACCAAACAAAGACAATCACTGCGATAATTTTCGCATATCGCTTGAACGCCCAGATAAAGGCTATCCAAAAATAGTTCAACAATATCTCCGAGGCTTCAGAAAAAAGCCACCAATTCGGCAGCTCCAAAGCGGTTGTCCCGGTTCCATCAAAAAGCCTCCACACAAGTCTCAATATGCACTCCCAGCCTATCATTAACACGGGAAGCGACCAAAATAATACTCGTTTCCAAATCACTCGTTTCATATTCATCGATTTAATTATAAGTCCTTACAAAATTAAGGATTTTATTTTCGGCTCTATCTCTTCTCCCTTTCCTTTTTCATTTGTTCTTTCATCGCATTGAATGATTTTTCCCAATCAATGTCTGGATATTGTTGAATCCACTGATTACTAATTTTCAATTCTTTTTCCAACTTCACATAATAAGACACAGGTATCCCCAATTTCTTAAAATCCTCTTTCTCAAGCCTACATTCCATTTTCCCATCGACAAAGGAAACATATTTCCACCAATTCCCCGTTCCGAAAATCAAAAGCCGTCACGCTTTCTCCGTTGAAGGAGGAAAATGAACTCAATTCCATCAATTTCTTAGAAGAGGGTATTCGTTTCAAACGTGCGTTCTCATTCATGTCAACGTCCACAGAAAAACCTTCATCTGTCAACGTCCCAACGACTATTTTATTGCCCTGCTTCACCAAACCGATTACACTATAAATACCACTTCCGGCCATATCCACCAAACGCACCGTCGTTGACGGTTTCGTTTCCGTTAATACGCTTTCATAACTATCAGGGCATTGCTCCGTGCATCCCCACAGAAAACCAGCCACAATTCCAATATAAATCCACTTATTGTTCATATACAAACGGAATTCCTAACACTACCTTAGATTTTATGCAAAATCCTTCAGCTTGTTTACACTCAATTTTTAACTCTCCTTGTTCCACTGAATTTGTTTTTAAGCGAATCGAAAAACAATCAGCTTTTACAGTGGCGATGATTCCTATTAGGAAACACACGCACAAACCAATTAATACTATTCTCTTATTCATAATTATCTTTTAATTTTTGTAAAGGTCAATATTATTTTTGTCGGGTCATAATTATAAGTTTGCTTTGTTCTTGCTTTTTTTATTACCTTTGGCGCATCGATCAATTTCATCATTATCATGAATTTAACGCAATTAAGAAAATTCTTAGGCATTGCTATCCTTGCATCTGGTTTGCTTTTAATCAGCCAAATGATGCATGTGTACACCATATATGAACACCAAAAAACAATGTATCACAGCCAAATTGAGTCTAAAATAAAAAGCCTCATTTTTGACTTCAACATGCAAAGGACAGATAAAAACTATTTGTTCGGTTACGATCCCAAAACACGGATATCAACCTATGTCTTTGAGAAGCAAAACGTACACACAATACACGTTGATTCCACCCAAGATATTCGAGAGTTTTACGAACAAGGCTGTTACGACATTCGAGACACAATGGAATGGAAGCTAAACGACCTCCACAAATATTTGCTTCACGATTTAAACCTGTCAGATATCCCATTCACTTCCTTGCAGTTGACATTACTTGACAGCACTTATAATATAAAAGACACTTATCCCGTCCGGCATGTTTCCAAACGTGCTCTCGCGTCACCGGAATGCGACATTCAATTGGGCTACCTCACGCAAGACCATCTATACGCTTATTGTCCTTACCCGTTTGCTTTGTTTTGGAAAGAAGCGGGCGACCGTATCCTGCTCGCCATTTGCCTTTTCACCATCATAGCTCTTTGCGTCGCCATTTTTTACAGAACCATCAAGCATGAAAAACTTGAAGCCCACTATCGGGACCTTTATGTCCACAGCATTGTCCACGATTTGAAGCGTCCCATTTCCAATCAAATACTCCTCCAAGAATCCATCATTCCACAAATTCCCGCCCCTTACAAATCCATCGCCGAACAAGGGATGGAACAAATGCAAAACACCCTTCAAGCCATCAACCGCATCCTCCTCCAAGCCACCGACGCCCACGGCTTAAAACTGAACAAAAAACACTTCAACCTTCAAACGCTTCTCCAAGAGCTCGTCCATCCGAAACTATGGCGGGTGGCTCCAAACAAGCAATTCCAAATAACCGTCGATTACAGCGCCGCCTCCCCCTACTTTTTCGGAGACCCCCATTTTCTTCATGCCGTATTCTGCAATTTCATCGACAATTCCCTAAAATACTCCGGTCCGCAAGTCGACATCGCCATCGCCTGCGTCAATTCGGACAATCACCACATCCGCCTCACATTCACCGACAACGGCCAGGGAATCTCTTCCACTGCCCTCAAACATATCTTTGACCGCTACAACCGGGGCGACCATCAGAACGACAAGTCCGTGAAAGGCCACGGCCAAGGGCTACACTACGCCCGTCTCGTCATCAAGGCCCACCACGGCACGATTGCCATCGACAGCCCCCCGGGCAGCGGCACTTCCGTCATCGTCACTCTGCCTATAAGCAAAGACTAAGCGCATCAACCCGTCATTCCAAATTCCGATAACACAATTTGTAACCCTCCTCCCGGAAATAGATTTGCAAAGAATCGTCTGCCCGCAGCAATTTCCGCAACCGACTCACATGTTCAGCCAGCATCTTTTCCTTTCCATGAATCTCTTTTCCCCACAACTTTTCAATCAACATGGATTGTGGCACCACACGATTGAAACGCCCACACAACACGGTAAGCAATTGCGCCATCCTCCGACTTTCAATAGGAACCGTCACACCATCGACGATTAGCACCTCCGCACTGCTATTATATGTCGTGCGAGGCGACAACGGATAAAGGTAAGCCTCATTCACAGAAGTCGTGATTTCCTTTTCGATTTGCCGAAGGTAGCCGACCAAAAGGGACAACGGTTCCTCCTTAGAAAGAAAGCGGTTCACTCCCGCATCGATCAACGCCTCGTGCCGCTCACTTTCCACATGGGAGGTATAGGCCAATATCCGGGTGCGCCAGTCCCGCTGCCGCACCATTCGGGTCAACTCCAAGCCGTCTATTTCCGGCATCTCAATGTCCAACAACAAAATATCGGGACGGTCTTCCAAATAAGCCTCCCAGGCCGCCTGACCGTCCGTCACGATTCGCAAGGCAAACCCCGCTCCCTCCACTTGCAATTTCACCAGATTTGCCCGCACCATATCGTCCTCCGCATAAAGTACCCGCATCTTTTGCATAACATCACCTCATTTTTGTTTCCACAAATGTACGAAAGTTTATGCGCAGATTGACACAAAACGAGACATTGTCGCCATTTTCCACTGCTGCCAGGGTTTTGAGTATGTTTTAAGGGGGCTTTAAGTGTGTTTTAAGCCATGGCAGACGTATGAGGTTCGATGGGGGTTCGATGGAGCGTCGTCCGTGGACGACCGGCCATCGTTCCGTCATCGTGCCCCACCCGGGCATTATGGCTTAAAGCCCCCTTAAAATACCCTTAAAACACAGGGAAAGCCCTCTCAGGTTTGAGATAAGGACAAATAGTGTTACTTTTGCGGAGAGCAATCTAATAATACAGCGGAAAATGCAAAATATGGAACGACAAGAGGAGCGGCGGTGGCTGCCAACAACCCGCAAAGAAGTGGAGGCGAAGGGCTGGACTTCGCTCGACGTGGTATTGTTCTCGGGTGACGCTTACGTGGACCACCCCTCGTTCGGCACGGCGGTCATCGGGCGGGTGCTGGAGGCGATGGGATTGAAAGTGGCCATAGTGCCCCAACCCAACTGGCAGGACGACTTGCGGGATTTCAAGAAAATGGGACGCCCGAACCTTTTCTTCGGAATCAGTCCGGGGTGCATGGACTCGATGGTGAACCATTACACGGCGGCCAGGCGGCGGCGGTCGGACGATGCCTACACGCCCGGCAACCGGGCCGGGGCGCGGCCGGACATGCCGACAATCGTCTACACGCGGATTCTAAAAGAGCTCTACCCCGATGTTCCCGTCGTTCTTGGCGGCATTGAGGCTTCGCTGCGCCGGTTCACCCATTACGATTATTGGCTCGACGCGTTGCGGCCGCCCATCCTCGTGGACAGTGGCGCCGATTTGCTCATTTACGGCATGGGCGAGAAGCCCGTCGAGGAGTTGTGCCGAATGCTGAAACGGGGCGTCCCGTTCCGCAATCTGACCAACATTCCCCAAACATGTGTGCTCAGGCCCAAAGGAGAGGCGTACGCCACAAACAAGAAGTGGGCGACCATCACGCTCGCATCGCACGAGGAATGCCTTGCGGACAAGCGAAAATACGCCGTCAACTTCCGGCATATCGAGGAGGAGTCGAACAGTCTCCACGCCGCCAAACTGCTGCAAGAGGTGGGCGACCGGGTGCTCGTGGTGAATCCCCCCTACCCTCCCCTCGACACGAAGGAACTGGACAGGGTGTACGCCCTCCCCTTCACCCGGATGCCGCATCCGAGATACAAGGGAAAAGAGATTCCGGCGTACAACATGATCCGCCACTCCGTCACGACGCACCGGGGATGTTTCGGGGGATGCGCGTTTTGCACGATATCGGCCCACCAAGGGAAATTTATCGCCTCCCGCTCGCCGGAGTCCATCCTGCGGGAGGTGGAGAGCGTGTGCCGCATGCCCGATTTCCGGGGAACAATCTCCGACCTCGGAGGCCCGTCGGCCAACATGTACGGAATGCGGGGACGGGATTCCGCCCTTTGCGAACGATGCAAACGCCCCTCGTGCCTGCACCCTGCCGTGTGCAAAAACCTGGACACCGACCATTCGCACTTGACGGCGCTGTACGAACGGGCGCGCCACACGCCGGGCGTGAAACATTGTTTCATCGGCTCGGGCATACGCTACGATCTCGCCATGCACCGCACGGGCGACAAGCAGACGGATTCCGCCAACCGGGCGTATTTGGAAACAGTCGTCCGCCATCATGTGTCGGGACGGCTGAAAGTGGCCCCGGAACACACGTCCGACACGGTGCTCCACCTGATGCGCAAGCCCTCGTTCAGTCTGTTCAAGGAATTGAACGCCCGTTTTCAAGCCATCAACCGGCAAGCCGGACTGCGCCAGCAGCTCATTCCTTATTTCATTTCCTCGCACCCGGGATGCACGCTCGCAGACATGGCGGAGCTGGCCATAGCCACAAAAGAGCTTGATTTCCGGCTGGAACAGGTACAAGATTTCACGCCTACGCCCATGACACTCGCCACGGAGATGTATTACTCGGGACTACATCCCTACACGTTGCGGTCCGTGAGTTGCGCCCGCACGGAACGAGAAAAGAAAGAGCAGAACATATTCTTTTTCTGGTACAAACCGGAATTCCGTCAAGAAATCACCCGCTTGCTCACCCGCTTGAAAAGACCCGACCTGCTCAAACGGCTTTACACTCCCGGACCGAACAAGGGCCGGAGAAAAAAAGAATAATCACATGAAAGAAGGATATTTCGGAAGGATTCATTAATTTTGGCTTTCGTATTATGGACATGAGCGTATGAGGCATATCATCGGGATATTGGTTATCGGGAGTCTACTCTCGTCGTGCGACTACCGGGAGGCCGTGACTGGCAACCGGAGAGGAATGGACTATATCACCCGCGACGACTACCGCAAGGCTTTGCAAGAATTGACGGAGGCCATCGAGCACTCCCCCACATATTGCCCCGCCTACTACAACCGGGCCATCGCATACGCCAATCTGAACCGGCCGAAAGAGGCATTGCGGGACATGGACTACGTGGTCGCCAATATGCCGGACAACGCCAAAGCCTATTACAACCGGGGAATCATTCATGAAAACTTAGGCGACATGACGGCAGCCATACAGGATTACAGCAAGGCGTTGGCCATCGACCCGAATCTGACGGACGCCTATCACTACCGGGGCATAGCGCGCTACCGGATGGAAGATTTGAAAGGAGCACTTGCCGACTACGACCGGGCCATCGCATTGGGACTGGAATCCAGTGCAATTTATTTCAATCGAGGCGTCATTCTTTACAGACAAGGGCAGTTGAGCGACGCCATCGAAAGTTATTCCCGCTCTATCAGCATAGACCCATCAAACGCTCTCGCCTATTATCACCGGGCCATCGCAAAAATGAAGGTCAACAACAAGGCGGAAGCCCGCCAGGACCTCGAGATATCCAGCCGCCTCGGTTATCCGAAGGCCACTGAAGCCATTTCCCGCTTTTACAGCGGGTGGAGCCGTCTTTAATGCCTCGTCCCATGTCCTTACAAATTGACAATGGCGCATTGCCACTTATAATCGGGGGGGGGAATACAGAATAGGCACAGGAAGACAAGGACAAAAAAACGAGGGCCGCACGCGCGCCCTCGTCTGTTCTTACCGGTCAGTGTCTTATTTTTTTGAGTGAGTGGCTATCGCCTCGTTCACTTGTTTCAACGCTTCTTTGATATCCGCATTTTGAGAATCCGCGCTGGAGCCTTGCACCAAATAGCCTTGGGCCTTTTTGAAAGAATCCAACGCCTTGCCTTTTTCCACCTCGTATTGTTGTCTTTCGCTCGGCTTGGTGCTGGTCGCCAACGGAGCGGCCTTTTCCAATATCGTGGCGCCGTCGTTAAAATACAACGTGCCCAAGCTCAAAAAGCCTTGAGCCTTGTAACCGGGATTGGCCATTTGGGTGATTTTTGTATAATTCTCAACCGCCTTGGCGATATTGTTGGCCTTTTGATATTTTTGCCCTTCTTTCATGTAGTACAAAGCGTATTTTTTTTCCAGATTGCTGCTTTGTCCCGGACAGGCTTTGATACCGGCCTCAAGGGTGGCGAGCATGTCCGGGTATTTTTTCAAATCTTCTTGAGCGTTGGCCTTGCCAAGATAAGAAGAAGCAGGCTTGTAATTGTTCTTGATTGACATGTCGAAATATTTCTCCGCCTCGGCATATTTTTTTAGTTTATTGGCCATCACGGCAGTGTTGAACACGCAAGCGTCGTCCTTATATTCCACGAGTTTCAAATATTGTTCCCACTTGGTAAACGCCTCCGCGTAATTTTTGGCTTTATAAGCGGCATTGCCGGCATTTTTCAAATTCGCAGCCTCTTCGTTTGAATCTTTTTTAGCTTCTCCGTTCGTTTCTTGAGCGGCAAGTGTTCCGATGAATAATCCTGTCAAAAGAAATAAAAATAATTTTTTCATACTCTATCGTTTTAGTTTTTTACATGAATAGTTTTTAGTTTTTGTGCCCCCTAAAATAGTTATTCTGTCAGATATCTCAAAACGCACTTAACTTATTTTACACATTTCGGTGCATATTTATACCGTTCTAGTCGTAAAGCAACGTCAAAATCCGTTTCAAGCCCGCCTCGTCCTCTTGGTCGAAAGCCTTCAAGCGATCGCTGTCAATGTCCAGACAACCGAATATCCGTCCTTCCCGGTCGCGCAAGGGTATCACAATCTCGCTTCTTGATGCCGGGTTGCAGGCAATATGCCCGGGGAATTGGTCCACATCATCGACAATCAAGGTTTCTCCCGCCTCAATGGCCGTCCAACAGACTCCGCCTTTCCGCAGTTTCTGGCAAGCCACCGGTCCCTGATAAGAACGCACGATTAGCTCTCCATCCTGCAACACGTACACTCCCGTCCAAAAGAATGTTTGCATTTTGTGGTGCAACACGGCCTCAATTGTGGCCAATCGAGCCCAAATGTCGGGAGTCGTCTGCACATATTGCTTAATTTGCTCGTACAAGCGTTCGTATTTCGCTGATTTCATACAATACTTTTATCTTGTTTTACAATCCCACAAAAATTTGAAGGATGCGGGGAAGACGTCCCGCATCCTTTTTCAAGTCAAAAATGTTCAAGCATATCCACCAAATGCGACCACCACATTTCCACTGTCTTGATATTGACCTTCTCATCCGGCGAGTGCACGCCCCTTAATGTCGGACCGAATGACACCATATCCATTTTCGGATATTTCTCCAAAAACAATCCACATTCCAAGCCTGCATGGATGGAACGGACAACAGGCGCTTTGCCAAACAAACGCTTGTATGACTCAACGGCCACTTTCACCACAGGAGAATCCGGATTCGGAGCCCACCCCGGGTAGCCCTCGCTGTGCTCGACTTCCGCTCCGGCCATTTTGAACACAGCCTCCACCATATTTGCTATGTTCATTTTCTCGGAATCCACATCGCTCCGTTGCGAGGTGGTAATCAATACCGTATTTTCTTTTTCAAAACGCACGGCGGCCAAGTTTGTCGAGGTCTCCACCAATCCCGGCATGCGATAACTCATCGAGAACACTCCATGCGGACAAGCGTACAACGCATTCAAAAGCGCGTCCGTGTCTTTTTTCGTCAATACGAGCGACGGCGTGTCCGCGGACTCCAACGACAATTGCAATCCCGGCTCTGTGACGCGCCAGACATTCTCCATCTCAGCCATATACACATTAAACGCCACACGCGCGTCTTCTTTATGGTTGCCGTCTATGACGCAAACCGCCCAGGCCTCACGGGCTATGGCGTTCCGCAAATTGCCGCCTTCCAGCAAAGCCAGACGGATTCCGTATTTGGCGTTCAAATCCCACAGGAACCGATTCAATATTTTGATGGCATTTCCCCTGCCTTTGTTTATGTCATCTCCGGAATGGCCTCCTTGCAATCCTTTCACTTGCACTTTCAGGGCAAACGCGTCGCAGGGAGCGGATTCGGTCTCGTATTTCATCCTCACAACCGTGTCAATTCCGCCCGCGCAACCGATGAACATCTCTCCCTCATCCTCTGAGTCGAGATTTAACAAAATATTTCCGCTGACAAATCCCGGACGCAAGGCAAACGCCCCCGTCAAACCAGTTTCTTCGTCCACCGTGAACAAGCACTCGACAGGTCCATGCGCGATATCCTTGGATGTCAACACGGCCATCATGGCAGCCATGCCAATTCCATCGTCGGCGCCGAGAGTTGTCCCCTTCGCACGGACCCATTCTCCGTCCACATAGGGCCGAATGGGATCCTTGTCAAAATCATGCGCGGTATCCGAGTTTTTCTCGCACACCATGTCCATGTGCGCTTGAAGCACCACTGTCGGCGCGTTTTCCCTGCCGGGGGCCGCCGGTTTTTTGATTAGCACGTTGCCCGCCTCGTCACGGCAGGCTTCCAAATCATGTTTCTTCGCCCAATCCAACAAGAAGGCCATGATTTTACCCTCTTTCTTTGAAGGCCGCGGCACTTGGCATATCTCTTCGAAATATTCCCAAACGGCACTCGGTTGTAATCCTTGAAAAACAGACATATAACAAAATTTATTCGTTAATAATTCATTCATCCGTATTTATTTTGCGCAACGACCAAATGACCGATTTTATTTCATCCGTCGACAAGGTGAACGTGATATCGATATGCGCTTGCTCCACGATTCCCGTCAGTTCCCGTTCCGCTTCTTTGCCCATGTCGGTCAACACCACGAAATTGTTCCGCTTGTCCTCTTTGCTTGCCTTCCGCTGGACATATCCCCTCTTTTGCAGCACGTTCAACAGTTTCGTCACATTATATTTGTCCTTGCGCAAAGCTTTAGCGATGAACTGCTGATTCACATTATCTTTTTGCCACAACACCCGCAACAATTCGTACTGCTCGCGGCTCAAATTGAACCCCGCTTTCAAAAATCTACGGTTGAGCAATTTCGTGTAACCTCTCTCCACCTGGCTCAGGAGTGTCACCAATTCACTTACATTTGTCATAGTCGTCGATTTTGCACCCACAAACTTATATATTTTTCAGGAAAACACGAAAAGAGGAAAGCGAATTCTAAATTCGCTTTCCTCTTTTCGTGTTTTCATTCTTTCAACGGGAAGACAATTTCATTTTGATGATTTCCCCGAAAAACCACCCTGACGTTTCTTTCAATTTTTTCACCACTTCCTCAATGGGCAATTGCAATTGTCCTCCGGCGGCGTTCAAATGGCCCCCTCCGTTAAAGTGGGTCTTTGCCCATAAATTCACGGGAATGTCGCCCTTCGAACGGAACGAAAGTTTCACGCGATCTTTCCGTTCCGTGACTTGCACAGACACCGACACGCTTTCCACCGAGAGCGGTATGTTGACCAATCCTTCCAAGTCTCCGTCTTTGTAATGGTACTGCTCCAACTCTTGCAATGTGACCGGTATAATAGCCACGGGAAAATTCTCGTCCACTTCCAGTTTATTCAGCAAACAGTTTCCTGTCAACCTCAAGCGCGACAGGGTGTTCTTCTGATACAACTCTTCGTGGACATAAGCCTTGTCCAATCCTGCCTCCAATAAACGGGCTATTACCAAATAGGTTTCCGGGCGCGAAGAGTTATGGTTTAATCCGCCCGTGTCCGTCGATATTCCCGTATACAATGCGTTGGCGATGTCCGTGTCGATAATCTCTTTTCCCCAAGTGGAGGTGATGACATCATATAGCAACTCGCAAGTCGAAGACACCCTCGTGTCCGACACGCAGAGCGTCACTTCATCCGGATCCGGATGGTGGTCAATCATAACCACATTTCCTTTGTATTCCCGCGTGAAAGGTTCCAAATCACCTTCTCGCGCCATTGTGTTATGATCCAGCATAAACAACACATCGGCCTCTTGCAACCAACGCTTGCAACGAATCGGATGTTGCTGATATGACACGGAATCCGGAATCCGTGTCAGCCATTTCAAGTATTCCGGGAAATAATCACACGTCATCAAATGGCATTCCACCCCCAATTTGTCCATCACTTGCCATAGCGCGGAACACGCCCCCGCCGCATCTCCGTCTGGCGAAATGTGGGGAACTATCAAAACCCGCGCGTCCCGTTTTCCCGTCAACTTCCTTAATGTTTCTATTACATTCTTGTCCATGGCGCAAAAGTAAGAAATAACTTTGGAAAACAAAGAGCATGGCAAAACATAAAAAGCAAGGGCGACCGATGGCCGCCCTTTTGTTTCCACGCCGATAGCCGTGATTATTTGAAATAACGGTTATACAATCCTTCGAAACCTTTGCCATGACGAGCCTCGTCCTTGCACATTTCGTGAACCGTGTCGTGGATGGCATCCAAGTCCAGTTTCTTAGCCAATGTGGCAATGCGCTTTTTATCCTCGCACGCTCCCGCCTCGGCCTCCATTCTCTTCTTGAGATTGGTCTTGGTGTCCCATACACATTCACCCAACAATTCCGCAAATTTAGCGGCATGCTCCGCCTCTTCCCAAGCGTAACGCTTGAAAGCCTCGGCAATCTCGGGATATCCCTCACGGTCTGCCTGACGGCTCATGGCCAGGTACATGCCGACCTCAGAGCATTCGCCGTTAAAATGCGCGCGCAAACCTTCCAAAACTTCAGGATCCACGCCTTTAGCCACACCCAAACGGTGCTCGTCAACAAAAGTCAACGCGCCTTCAGTCTCCACCAATTCTTTGAATTTACTTCTCGGTTGCTTGCATTGGGGGCAAAACTCGGGAGCTTCATCTCCCTCGTGCACATATCCGCACACTGTACAAATCCATTTTTTCATAATAAGCCATTTTTTCGATTACGGACGCAAAGATAGAAAATAACATATTTACTTCCAAATTTCTATAGATAAATTCTATTAAAAATTGGAGTTTTCTAAACAGACTCAAAATCCAACTATCTTTCCATTAAAAAGCGAACAAAGAACAAAAGTTTTTCGTACCTTTACAGAAGTCAAGAAACATTGATTGACGAATCGAATATAAACTTTTAAATCATTACGAGATGAAAACAGAAACATGCAAAGAATTGGACGTGTTGATTTCCTCAACCACCATCAATAAAAGAAACGCTGAAAACAAATTCACGCTCCCTCCCCTGCCCTATGCGGAGAACGGACTGGAGCCTTATATCAGCGCGCGGACCTTGCAATTCCACCACGGAAAACACTTGGCGGCTTACATCAACAACATGAACGGCCTGATTGCGGGAACCCGGTATGAAAACATGTGCTTGGAAGGCATCGTGATGGAATCGGACGGAGGTTTGTTCAACAACGCCGCCCAAACATACAACCACTTATTCTATTTCGAGGCCTTGCGCCCGCACGACGCGACGAAGGCTGTGCCGACAGGTAAAATCGCCTCGTTGATCGACGCTTCGTTCGGCAATTTCGAGACATTCAAAGAGACTTTCACGAAAGCCGCCTCCACATTGTTTGGCTCAGGATGGGCTTGGCTCACAGTGGACAAGGATGGAAAATTGGCCATAGAACAAACCGCCAATGCGGACACTCCCCTGCGCCACGGCAAGAAGCCGCTGCTCACCATCGACGTGTGGGAGCACGCTTATTATTTGGACACGCAAAACGCCCGTCCGAAATACATCGAGAATTTTTGGAATATTATTAACTGGGATATTGTAAACCAACGCTTGCGTTAAGCGTAAAAAAAAGAATCACCCGAAAGTTCAAGTGGACTTTCGGGTGATTCTTTTTTATTTCGTATCTCTAAAATACGATGTCCATCTCGTCGATGAGCCGCCGCGCGCCGGCGTACTTGTCGATGATGAAAAGCACGTAGCGGATGTCCACGGCAATGTTGCGGCAAATCTCGGAACTGTATTGCATGTCGGACATCACACCTTCCCACGCCCGGTCGAAATTAATCCCGACGAGGTTTCCCTCGCCATCCAGCACTGGGCTGCCGGAATTGCCGCCAGTCGTGTGGTTCGTGGCGATGAAGCACACCGGCACGTCGCCATCCTGCGCATAGGGGCCGAAGTCTTTGGTCCGGTACAACTCTTTCAGGCGTTCCGGCACATTGTAGTCGTAGATATCCGGATTGTCTTTCTCGATGATTCCGGAGAGCGTGGTGTAAGGCAGGTAATACACGCCGTCGCGGGGCGCGTAGCCCGCAATCTTGCCGTATGCCACCCGCAATGTGGAATTGGCGTCGGGATAGAACACTTTGTCCGGCCGCATTTCCATCAACCCGGCAATCCAGGCGCGGTCCAGCATGGACAGTTCCCGCTGAATCTCGTTCAGGCGCGGGCTGATTTGCTCTTTTACCAAAGTCTGGATTCCCTGCATCATCCGGTAAAGCGGCTCCTTTCTCGCTTTGGCGATGGATTTGGAGGTCAAGTCCCCCACGAAAGCCTCCAAGCGGGCCTGGTCTGTGAAAATCGACTTCTTGAACCATTTGTCCAAATCGGACATGTCGCCGGCCAAGGCCCTCACCTCTTCCGGAATCCAATGTTCCTCCATGCCGCTACTATTGTAAAGCCTCAACATTTCTTTCAATATGCGCAAGTCCGTCACCACATCGTAGTCTTTATAAAACGCCTTCGTCCGCTCCAGCAAACCGACTTTTAAAGCCTCCTTGTCCTCCGTCTCCTCATAAACTTTAAAGAACTTGTCAAAAAGCGAAAGCAGGCCAATGATTTCCGCTCCTCCCAAACCGGCCTCCGAGGCATAAGCCAATGCCAACACATATCCGCGGCGAGCCTCGTACAACTTCTTATAACGGGCCGTCAACCCCGCGTATTCCGAGTTGCCGGAAGTCCTTACCCAATTGTCAAACTCTTGTTCCATACGGCGTTTGCCGTCAGCCGTACGGAAACGTTCCAAGCCCTTGATTTCGCCTTGCCATTTTTTCCACGCGTTAGCCACAGAGGCGGCCTTGGCGGAATATTTGATACGCAACAACTCGTCGGAGGCCATCGCCTCATTGATGACATTCAGTTTCGCCGTGCGGATTTTTACCTTGTTAGGATTCTCCACTTGGGCGATCTGGTCTATGGCGTAAGAGGTCAGATACTCCTTCGTCGTGCCGGGATACCCGAAGACCATTGTGAAATCACCTTCGTTCATCCCTCTGGCCGAGATTTTGAAAGACTTGGCCGGTTTGTAAGGCACATTGTGTTCCGACACCTCCGCAGGCTCGTTGTCTTTCCCGGCATAAATGCGAAGCACGGAAAAATCACCGGTGTGACGAGGCCACACCCAATTGTCCGTGTCACCGCCAAACTTTCCAATAGCGGAATTAGGAGCCCCCACCAAACGGACGTCCCTGAATACCTTGAACACGCACATGAAATACTGATTGCCATTGAAATAAGGTTTGATGTTGGCCTTCAGATTCGTGCCTTCCACGGCCGCAGCCTCGATGCGCTCGCATTCCTCTTTGATTTTCTCGGCACGAGAGGCCTCGTCCGCCACTCCTTCGACAGCTTTCATGATTCGCTCCGTCACATCCTCCATGCGCACGAGAATGGAAGCGGTGATTCCCGGATTTATCAACTCTTCTTTTAATGACGACGCCCAAAATCCATCTCTCAGATAATTGTGCTCCAACGTAGAATGCGCTTGAATCATGCCGTAACTGCAATGATGATTTGTAATGACCAACCCTTGGTCGCTCACAATCTCTCCCGTACAAAAATGAGAGAAAGGCCTGTCTTCGTATCCCAAGCCCACGACCGCGTCCTTCAATGAGGCCTGATTAATGGAATAAATGTCCTCCGCCGTCAATTTGAAACCGGCTTTTTGCATATCTTCGATATTGTACTTTTTCAACAACATCGGAATCCACATGCCTTCATCCGCCACTGACGGAAGCGTCAACAGGACGAAGGCCAACAAACAAATAGCTATTTTTCTCATCAAATATGATTTAAGTGATTAAAATTCATTCTTTAGCACTTCATACAAGCGCTGGACGGGCAATCCCATCACATTATAAAAAGAGCCCTCAATGCCCGTGATTCCAATATAACCTATCCATTCCTGGATGCCATAAGCTCCGGCCTTGTCAAAGGGTTCATAATTATCCACATAATAAACAATCTCCGCTTCATCCAGACGCTTAAAGCAAACGTCCGTCTTTGACGAAAACGACCTTCGCCGTTCATTCGTCGTAAGACACACTCCCGTCACCACGGTATGCTTTTTCCCTGAAAGTTCCCCCAACATTTCCACAGCTTCTTTCCTGCCATTCGGCTTTCCCAATATCCGACCGTCAAGACAAACGACCGTGTCGGCCGTAATTAAAAGTTCGTCGGCCGCCAATTCCCCTTCAAACGCTTTCGCTTTCAAACAAGCCAGATATTCCGGAACCTGTTCTGCCGGCAAGTCGTAAGGGTATGTCTCTTCCACATGCTTCAGGCGAATCTCGTAATCGAAACCGGCATCCCGTAACAACTGCTGTCTTCTTGGAGACGCAGAAGCCAGTATTATCTTATAATGTCCACACGAACTCATTGTTGTTGAATTAAATAGAAAAACAACACACTAAAGCAAACCAATAAGAACATAATCGCCCGCAAATGGTTGAGCAATCCATTCCTGCTCGTTTTGCCCCGATGCAACAAACGAAGGTAGCAGGCATAGTATACACTGACCGCCGCAAAATAGCAAGCCGCACACAAGTCCGGATAAAAAAACAAAAAGTACACTCCCCACAAAGACACCCAACATATTGCCACCAATCCATCGATAATCCGTTTTGTGGCGGAGAGACCCAACTTCACGGGAAATGTCATTGTCCCCTCAGCCTTGTCGCCGTCCACGCTAAAAATATCTTTGCTTATCTCATAAACCAACATGTTCACAAATAAAAAATAGGAATAGGCAGACACACTCCATAACACCCTGGAGGTTTCTCCTGCCACATCCGCGGACAAATGAGCACGTAACAAAGGCAGTTCGAAAAGTATCACGGTCAACGGTATCAAGGCTGTCAAAAAAGCAACCAACAAATTACCCCACACAAAACACTTCTTGTAATGGGAGGCGTGGAACCACAACAATGCCGACACGGCGACAAAGACAGCGCCAAGCAACCAACAACGCACCAGCCACGCCAGATAAAAAGAGATGCCCACAGCTGCCACATTTAATACCGTGTGCAAGGCAATGGCGCGGCGACGGGTGATGGTTTTCCCCACAATCACCCCCCTGCTCCCCGATATCCGGTCCGCTTTCGTGTCAAAATAGTCATTTATCACATATGCCGCCGAAACCAAGCAACATACGGACAATACCAACAAAAAAAAGTTGCCATCCGTCAGTTGCAAAAACAAGCCCTGCCGGGCCAAAAGCGGAAACACCACGAAATAGCGCATAGCGTACATCACAAACGCCGCAAACGCGATATTTCTTATGCGGATTAGCTTGAGTATCTCCAACATACGGCTTACTTTTTACTGGTGTCTCACATGCATTTCACATGACAATCCGTGTCCATCCAATCCCCCCGCGCCTTCAACACTTGAGCCACCACATCCCGCACACAACCCAAGCCTCCGGGCACGTCTGAGACGTAACGGGATATCGCCTTTATCTCCTCGCACGCGTCCGCGGGGCAAACCGGCATGCCCACTATTTTCATGACGTTATAGTCAGGAATATCGTCCCCCATGTACATCACATGTTCAGGCTGAAGATGATGTTTACCCAGAAACTCATTCAACGCCAACACTTTGTCGCCAATCCCCAAATAGACCTCCGTAATACCTAATTTGTTGAAACGCTCCCGCACGCCCGGCGCGTAACCGCCTGATATGATACAGACCGGATATCCTTTTTTCACGCAATACATCATCGCATAGCCGTCTTTCGTGCATGACGTGCGAATCAAGTCCCCCGACGGGGAAATATTCATGTCGTGACGCGAGAAAACACCATCCACGTCAAACACGAATGCCTCCACTTTCTTTAGTTCCTCTTTAAATAGCTTCATATCTTTTCAATTTGTCTTAAAATCACCACAATGTCGGCATATTGGAGACATCCCCGGCAGCTTCGGCCTTTTGGATTCCGTCTTTCTCTTTCATGGCATATAAAGCCCTGATTTCGTCCGACAATAGAGTATATAACCTCAACCATTCCTTATTGTCTTTCAATAATGCCCTGTGCATTCCCAAAATACTCTCGTCCCCCCTTCGAGCCGGCCCGGTTTGCGCGTCCTCCGGAGACATCTGCATCACTTTATTGGCTGTCTCAAAAATTAACGGCCGCAACAAATCAAATGGCAAGTCGCTTCCGGCCATAATCTTGCTTCCTATGTTATAGAGATAATTCGAGAAATTGTTGACAAACACGGCAGCCAGATGCAAATTCTTTCGCTTATGGCTGTCAATCTCGTACACGGAATCGGACAAACTTTTCGCAAACGCTTTTATCCATTCTGTCACAACCGGCACGTTACCTTCCACACAAAGCGGTATTTCTCTAAAACTCAATTCTCTACGCCGAGAGAAAGTCTGCACGGGGTACAAGACTCCATAATTTTCCGCATACGGCTTCAGCACATCCATGGGCTGACTGCCCGACGTGTGCAACAACAATGCGTCGCGGTTCACCCTGACAGATTTTAACACGGCTGGCAAATTATCGTCACTCACGCAAAACAAATAGAGGTCTCCATCGGGATAAATGTCATTTATCTCCGCCGTATAAGCAACTCCGGTCCGCACGCCCAAACGTCGGGCTGACTCTATCGAGCGACTATATATCTGGCAAAGATCCAACCCGGCTTGCAACAGAGCAGGAGCCAAATGGTGAGCCACATTACCAGCCCCAATCAATATGATTTTACCTATTTCCATTTTCTTTGTACACTATCGTCTTAGGCTTCAATTTCCCACTTTTTAACGCCTCCAACAACCGTTCCACCGCCTGGCAAATATCCTCATAAAAAGACTCTGAAATCAACACCAGCTTTCCATCCCTCCATTGCAAATGCTTGTATCCCTCAGGCGCGTCTGCCCGGTTCAACAACAGCAAATCCTCGCTTGGCATAAAAGCATGGGTCATCTGATTTCGCAGTTTGTTATACAAAAAGTTTTTGTCGTTCAACAACCTGTAACGTCCTCCAAACAATTTCCTTACGCTTAAAGAAAAACGGGTGGCAGTTTGTCCTTGAGCCTTCATCGGCTTGTTGTCCAAAAAAGCTCCCAACACTTCAACGGCTTGGCCCATCACGACAAATTGGATATAGGACAAACCTATACCCTGTAATTTATTAATCTCTCCGACAATCACTTCCCGCAGGAAATGTTCGATTTGTTTTATTTGTTCTTCCTTTTCCATAACTCAGCCAAATGTAGAGAGAATAATTGAAAACACAAAATTGAAAGTTTCCGAACTTTCTGCAACGGATAATCATATTAAAATATAACTTCGCGCCGATTAATAACACGACATTATGATACTGTTCAATAATCAACCAATAAGCAACGACAAGTTTTCAGAAGAAATCTTAAACCATGGTTTAAGCATATACGAGGTGTGCCGCGTCTTTCGTGGCAAAGTCATCTTCCTGGATGACAACCTCTCCCGTCTGGCCAACTCAATTAAAAAGTCAGGCGTTCATTTGGATTTTTCCACCTTAGGTGTGGAAAACAAACTAAATCGCCTTATCCAATTGGAACACATCAAGGAAGGCAATATAAAATATGTGCTCCGTCTCACCCCTTCCGGCGTGGACGAATATGTTTACCAAATTCCCCATTCCTATCCACCAGAGGAAGCCTACGAGCAAGGTGTCGACACGGTGACCCTTCGGGCCATGCGAGAGAACGCGGAAGTCAAGTATATCAACTCGAACCTCCGAGAAACCACCAACGCCATCATTAAGGAAAAAAATGTCTACGAAGTATTACTCGTGGATGACGACGACTGCATCACGGAAGGTTCCCGCTCCAATGTGTTCTTTGTCCAAGGCGACACCCTTCGCACGGCCCCACTTCCCTATGTGCTGCCGGGCACCAGCCGGAAACGCGTGCTCGCCCTTTGCGAGAAGGACCATATCCCCGTGATTGAGAGAAAGGTGAACCTGCGGGAGTTGTCCTCTTTCGACGCGGCTTTTATCACAGGGACCTCTCCTCTCGTGCTGCCAATCCGCCGCATTGACGACCAACTTTTCAACCCGTCTCACCCTTTATTGAAGCGTGTCATGGATGCCTATTTCCAACTTCTTGAACATCACATATAGTTGCCTTGTCATGACGACAACGTCTTGCGGGCATCTCACATTTCTTCATAGAAATGAGCCAGTCTGCTTTTTTCATAACAAATACGCCAGAAAAGAATCGTACAGAAAAGAAAAGTTTAACTGTCGAAATAGAAAAGAAACGGTTAGAGATGGTGGCCATGCAAGCACAACTCGCCACGCTGAAACAACAAATAGCTTCTCATTTCACGTTAAACTATTATAATCTTTGCAAGATTAAGACGGAATCTTTGTCCTATTTCCTTGATTTTGCTATCTTTGACGCAAGGTAATGAAGACAATTATAGAAATGAGATATATAGCAATTTTCATCTGCATGGTATTGGCTCTTATTTTGTTGAAACCGTGGCATATAGGAAAGGAGATAGAGAATGAGGCGGCTATGTCGCCGGAACAAGACACGCTGACAGTGGCCATCCATGATTTGTTGAGCAATCAATATTCCGATTTGGAAGAAACAAAACGTTTAGATAAAACCATCGAACAGTTTCTTAATCAGTGGGAAATCAAAGGAGCCTCCTTGGCTATTATGAAGAACGGACGGTTGATTTATTCTAAAGGTTACGGTTACGCCAACGTGGAGGACAGTATTCCGATGGATGTGTTTCACATCATGCGTGTGGCTTCTGTGTCAAAACTCATCACGGCGGCCGGAGTCATGAAATTGGTGGAAAATGGAAAACTTTCGTTACAAGACAAAGTCTTTGGGAAGGATGGCATTCTGAACGATTCAACAAAATACGGAAACATCAAAGACAAACGGACTCGTGACATCACCGTGGAGAATCTGCTCCGGCATCAAGGAGGATTCACTACCCGGTATGGCGACCCGATGTTCAACCCCACGCTTGTGGCCCAAAAAATGAATTCCTCGACTCCGGCCACAATGGAGACAATGATACAATTCGTGCTCTCCCGCCGTTTGGGATTCACCCCTGGAACAAGTACCAGTTATTCCAATGTGGGCTACGGCATTCTTTCCAAAGTCATTGAAAAAGTGTCCGGCCAAGAGTATGAGCAATTTATTCAAGACAGCATACTGCGCCCGGCGGGATGTGTGGACATGCATTTGGGGCGAAACACTTACGAGGAACGGTATCCAAACGAGGTGAAATATTATGAAGCCGAAGGAGCCATACCCGTGCGGGCCTGCAACGGTGCGGACACGCTCGTTCCAAGCAGCAATGGAGGGAATAACATTGCCGAGTTCTACGGGGCCGGCGGATGGGTGGCCTCCCCGACGGAATTGCTACTGTTCCTTGCGGCCATCGACGGTGACGATTCGCAGCCGGACATCCTGAGCAAAGAAAGTATAACTCTAATGACGGAGAATGTGAGAAATGCGTTGCCATTGGGATGGATGGACACAAATATTTGGGGCGACTGGGAACGCTCGGGCAGCATGGCGGGCACCAGCGCCATGGTGAAGCGGCAGGCAAACGGATTCTCATGGGCATTCTTGACAAACACAAGCAGCTGGACGGGCCCCCGTTTCCCGCACAAGATTGACAACATGATGTCAAAAGCAATGAACCGGGTGGAGGAATGGCCGGAAAGGAATTTGTTCGACATGGAATACTGTAAGGATTTACTGGCACACGAAAGCGATTCCCTCTTTTTCAATCAAACTACGGACAACATTTAAACGAGAACATTGTGGCACATACTTTTCTTTTGGCACCCAACGCCTTCAAGGGCTGCATGTCCGCCTTCTCTTTCTGTTCGATACTCGGGCAGGCGTTGAAAGAGCGAGGATTCAACTCTATTTCCCTCCCGCTGGGAGACGGCGGAGACGGAACGGCGGAAATCATTGCTCACTATTTGCAAGCGGACGCTGTGCGTGCGAAAGTTCCTGATGCCCTTGGCCGTCTCCACGAGGCCACATTTTACATGCGAGGCAAAACCGCCATCATCGAACTGGCGGAGGCGTGCGGCATAAAACTGCTAAAACGCAAGGAACGTGACGTGTTCAATGCCAATACCCAAGGCATGGGCACACTTGTCAATCATGCCTTGCAATGCGGTGCGAGGGATTTCATTCTCTGTGTGGGCGGAAGTGCCAGTGTGGACGGAGGACTGGGAGCGTTGGTGGAAATGGGACTTGAGGCAGAAATCGAAGGCGGGCAAAGGAACTATCTTTTAGGTGTCAAACGCTTGCATGTCGACTCGTTACGGAATAAATTCAGTGGAATACGTTTCACTATTCTTTGCGACGTGGAGAATCCGCTGGTCGGACCGACTGGTTCCGCCGCTGTATTCGGACCGCAAAAAGGAGCCACGCCTGAACAAGTCGCTTTGCTCGATTCGCTGCTGTCAGAATATGCGGATATGCTCCAAGCCTCTACGGGACACGACGTGAGCCGTATGCCCATGGGAGGAGCCGCAGGGGGAATCACGGCTTCTTTTCGGGCGTTGCTGGACGCCGATCTGGTGTCGGGTGCGGACTATTGCCTGTCTATTTCCCATTTCGATGAACGGCTTGCGGAAGTGCAAGCCGTGGTCACGGGAGAAGGACATTTGGATTCACAATCCCTCGGCGGAAAAATTCCCGGCACGGTGGCCCGGGTGTGCAAGGCCCATGACATGCCTGTCTATGCCGTGGCGGGCGTGGCCGAAAAAGAGGCTGCCTCATGTTTCAATTACGTTTTGACTTTTTCCTCGCTCGCCGCCTCCACTGCCGATTCTATCAAAAACGCCCCTTACTATTTAAAATTGATGGCGGAACCGCTGATAGACGCATTTTACTCCGGCTTCCATTATTAAGAACCAATCTCTATAATAAAAAATCATCATCTTTTCTTTGAGTTTTGCTTACAATTTATAAATTTTGCACCGCCAAAACGAACAATTAAAAACACGTAATTCAATAAAAACAATAAACTATGTCAGTAAAAATTTTAGCGATCAACCCGGGCTCCACGTCCACCAAAATTGCCATTTACGAGAACGAGGATGAGAAGTTCGTGAAGAACATCAAACATCCGGCTGAAGAAATAGCCAAATTCAACAGCGTGGCTTCTCAATTCGAGTTTAGGAAAGACATTATATTGAGTGAACTGAAAGCCGCCGGTTTCGACATAAACGAGATTGATGCAATCGTTGGCAGAGGCGGACTTGTTAAGCCAATAGAATCAGGAGTTTACGAGGTTAATGAGGCATTGATTGACGATTTAAACAATCCTCCTTTGGGCGAGCATGCCTCGAACCTCGGCGGATTGATAGCCTGCGACATTGCCAAGACGGTAAACAACGGAGCTAAAGCTTACATTGCCGACCCGGTAGTGGTCGACGAGTTGCAGGACGTGGCCCGCATCAGCGGCCATCCTCTTTTCAAGCGGGTTTCCATTTTCCACGCATTGAATCAAAAAGCCATCGCCCGTATCTACGCCAAGGAAGTAGGCAAGAAATATGAGGATTTGAATCTTATCATCGCCCACTTGGGTGGCGGTATTTCCGTAGGCGCGCATGACCACGGACGGGTTATCGACGTGAACAATGCGCTTGACGGCGACGGGCCTTTCTCCCCCGAACGTTCGGGCAGTCTGCCGACAGGCCAGCTTGTGAAACTCTGCTTCAGCGGCACGAAGACAGAAGCCGAAATCAAAAAAATCATCAAAGGAGCGGGCGGACTTGTGGGCCATCTCGGCACGAACGACGCCTACGAGGTGGAACTGAAAGCCAAAGAAGATCCGAAATATAAATTAATCCAAGACGCAATGTCTTATCAGGTCGGCAAGTCCATCGGCGCGATGGCCGCTGTGCTGAAAGGCAAAGTGGATGCCATTCTGCTTACAGGCGGAATCGCCAAAAACCCATTCCTTGTGGACTACGTGAAGGACATGGTCGAGTTCATAGCCCCGGTGAAAGTTTACCCCGGTGAAGACGAGATGCGGGCTTTGGCCATGAACGGCTTGATGGTCATCCGTGGTGAATTGAAGGCCAAAATCTACAAGTGACCCATATTCTATTTTTGTTCATATTTCCCCGTCCCCCTTTATGGCAAGGACGGGTTTTTTGCTTTTTGCCGTTGATGGCATTCCGTCACGTGTGAAATTTTTCATTCCCCGCCTGCCAGAAAGCGGACACAATTCTCCACCATAGGGATATTCAAGAAATAGTATAAAATTAGCCAACTAATTCATTGCGAGTTAGCTGGCTTTTTTGTATCTTTAG
>CALUHX010000049.1 GCA_944320555.1 uncultured Butyricimonas sp.
CATTTTTTGTCTCTAAATAGTTACGGTATAAAATTACCATATTTGTACCATGATGTTTGTAACCTTCTGATAATTAGCTAAAGTTGTTTTAGAGGAAGTGAAGTAAAGCATTCCACAAATAGACACCATATCCATACCGGGGCGGCAGGCTTAGGCTTGCCGCCTTTTTTGTCGCCTTCCCCTTTCTTGGAAATATTTCCCACCTCCGCACACACTTTTTTCATTTTCTTTTTTAACTTTGCCTACGACAACAGGGATTTCATTTTGACAAAAAGCGGAATTCCACTTTATTAATCTTAAAACTGAAACTACAATGTTTGCTGTTCAACTTTTAATCCTCGCATTGTACCTTGTCTCTTGGTACAAGATGTTTGAGAAAATGGGCCGTCAAGGCTGGGAAGGTCTGATACCCATTTACAACATGGTTATTTTGTTGGAAGTCATCAAGAAACCGTGGTGGTGGGTGCTTCTCATGCTGTTCATTCCCATCGTGAATATCGTATTCATGATTCTGGCTTTCATCGAATTGTCGAAACGGTTCGGACAAGGCACGGCGTTCGCCATCGGCCTGACATTCTTGGGATTCATTTTCTTCCCGCTGTTGGCATTTGGAGACTACCACTTCACGCCTGACAACAACAACTACTCACAGGCCTGACAAGGCAATCCGCCAAAACGTCATCGGGGCTATGCCGAAACAAATCCAGGGTTGCGCCCTTGTCGCAGCGGACAAATAGCGAGTGACGCACGTATGAGGCACGTTTGCAAACGTGCCTCATGCGTGTGTCATTCGCGCGTCGTTCGTGCCAAGACGGGCGAAAGCGCGGCGCGGACACGGCGCAGGGGGCGGTTTACAAGGGCCCGGTTGCCGATTGCGCCGTCACCAATTGCGATACCCCCAAGCCAGGAAATCCCGGATGGCCGCCTGCACCTCGGACGGGGAGCAGGCGTAATTGTTCACGATGACGGCGAAAGCGTAGGTGTCTCCGCTTGCGGCGGTCAGATAACCGGCGAGGGAGCGGGTGGCCGCCATAGAGCCTGTCTTTGCACGCAAGTTGCGGCGCAATTCCTCGGCGGAGGCGTAGGGACGCAGGCCGCCGTCGGCGCCGCAAATGGGAAGAGAGTCGTGAAACGCCGCGTCGAGATGGCGGGCAGCCCACACGAGCAAATCGGTCAATGCGGCAGCGGGCAGCGCATTGAACGCGGACAATCCGCAAGCGTCCTTCAATACCACCCCGGAGGTGTCGACACCCACCGAAGACAAAGCCCGTTTGGCCTCCCTCTCCCAATCCTCCGAAGCCACAAGGCGTCCCAAAGCTTCGGCAAAAAGGTTTACACTGCGCTTGTTCGTAAAACGGACAATTTCCGCCAAGGCCGGAGAACGGTGTTCGAGCAAGAGCCTCGCCCCAGAAGTGTTTTCCGGAATCCCATTCCTCACGGCAATCCCATTCCCGGCCAAACGGCGGGTCAACTCGGACTCGAACACCCGCGCGGGATGGTGGATGGCCCCTTTCACGGCGAAGGCCTTCCGACGGGCGGGCATCGTGCCCCGCACGCGCAAAACGGAGGCGTCCGGTCCGCCGTATATCCACACATTGTCGGCATTCCGAGAGGAAGCCGTGACACGGGTCTCGAAACGGACTCCCGGCAAGGAGGGCTCGACCCTCACCAGGCGGGCGGTGTCGCCCACTTCCCCGGAACGGAAGGTGAGGGTGTAGAGATTGTCCCGGTAATTGAAACCGTGGCAAAGAGCACCGTAGTAATTCGCCACGTCCTCCCAGAGCCACGAGCCGGGTATCGCGGCGTCGCAAGAAGTCTCCTCCACCCGCACGCGTCCCTCGATTTCCCTCACGCCGAGGGCGGCGAGGGTGTCCACCACCCTTTGCAGGAACGCAGCGGACGGGAAATAACGGGAATCCAAGGTCGGGTCGCCTCCAGCCCGGACGAGCAAGTCGCCCCGCAACACGCCATCCCGCACCTCTCCCGTGAGGCCCACCCGCGTCACGTAGGCGAAAGACGGGCCCTTGGCTTTCAAGGCCAAGGCCGCGGGTATCAATTTCGCGACGGAAGCCGGACGCAAAGCCGTCTCCGCATGAAAGGCACACACGTCTTTCCCGTCAGACACCCGTTTCACGCTAACACCCACCACGGCGTGGCGCAAGGCCCCGCGCCGCCAACAGGCTTCCGGCATTTCCTGGCTTTCCGCCCAAAGAGCCAGTCCAAGAAATACGCACAAGAGAAAAACAAGGCGGGACGTCATTCTTCCATGGATTTCAACACTTTCTCCACCTCTTCCTCTGTGTCATGGAGCTTCGACTTGCAAAACTCTATCAACTCGGCGGCCCGTTTCACCCGCTCGCCCAACACGTCAATATCCATTTTGTTATCCTCCAGCGACTTCACAATCGCCTCTATTTCCTCAATCGCTTTTTTATAGGTCATTTCCTGTTCCATAGTAAATTTCGTTTCAATTCATCACACAATTCCACATATTCTCTCGCCAACATGCCAGCCGTCCGGGAGAGGAGGGTCATTTTTCCCCAGTCTCCACTTCTCGGACCTCGCTGCGCACCGTTCCCCGCATCAACATGGTCTCCAAGACATCACCGGACCGCAATCCGGCGGTGTCGCGGACAATCTTGCCGTTGAGGCGGGTAATGGAGAATCCCCGTTCAAGCGCCCGCCGAGGATCGGCGTAAGTGGCCGTCGCAGAGGCAAGCTCAAGGAGATGCCTGTCGTCGCCCAAACGCTGGCGGACCTGCCGCCCACACGCCCGCACCAATTCGGCCATCCGAGTCCGCTGGCGCTCCACAAGAAGAGGCACCCGTCCCCCAAGCCGCAACCGCACTTGTTCCAAAGTCCCCGCCTGCCGATTGACGAAAGAACGGGAAGCGTGTCCCATCTCCTTGGCAAGCAAGGCGAGACGGTTGCTCCGCTCCTCCACAAGAGAGAGAGCCCCTTGCCGCAAGGCGACGACGTGCCGCGACTGAACGTCCCGAGCCTCCCGCACCAAGCGACGAACCGCGTCCGCCATCAATTGGCGGGCCGCGGCCAAACGGTCGGCCTGCCGTTGAAAAGCCTCTATCAAAAAGGCCGCGGCAGCCGTGGGAGTCTTCACGCTAAGATAGGCGACCCGGTCGACAATCGTCTCGTCCCGCTCGTGTCCGATGCCGGCAATCACGGGAAGCGGGAACTGCGCCACGTTGGCGGCCAACTCGTAGGAGTCGAAACTTCCCAAATCGGTTTGCGAGCCCCCCCCCCGGATAATAACAACGACATCGAAAAGCTCACCGCAAGCGTAGACCCGTTCCAGAGCCCCAATCACGGATTCCGCCGTTTTCTCTCCCTGCATGACCGCAGGGAAAAGGCAGGTGTGAAAAGCAAAGCCATAGGTGTTGCGGTGCAACTGGTCAACGAAATCGCCGTATCCGGCCGCCGTTGGCGAAGAAATCACCGCCACGGTTTTCGGCAGCTCGGGGAAAGGCAACTCCCGATTCATGTCAATCACGCCCTCCTGTTCCAAGCGGGCAAGAATTTCCTTCCGCCTCCGCTCAAGGTCGCCAATGGTGAATGTCGGATCTATATTCTTGACATTCAAAGAATAACCATACAATTCATGAAAGACCACCTCCACGCTGACCAACACTTTGATGCCCCGCTGCAACCTTTTGCCCGTGGTCGTCTCGAAATAAGGTTTCAACATCCGGTAGGTATAGGCCCATATCGTGGCCCTCGCCGAAGCGATAACCGCATCGTCGGACTCCCGTTTCTCCACGAGCTCCAAATAGCAATGGCCTGAACGGTTTTCCTTGATGTCCGCAATCTCGGCGACAAGCAAAAAAGTATCCGGGAATCTGTCCCGGAATACTTTCTTCACCAAACTGTTCAATTGGTATAACCCGATAGGTTCCATAGGCTTCACAATTCCACGGTCTTGTTCAAGTGGTCTATGTAACCGAGCAATTCGTCTTTTCCCAGTTGCGTCTGAGCGGAAGTAAGGAAAGAGGGAGGCATGCTCTCCCACCATTCCTCCATCACCTTGTGATAATTCCCGACGCAGGTTTCCCTCCCGGTGGCGTTCAATTTGTCGGCCTTTGTGAAGACCATGGCAAAGGGGACTCCATTCTCGCCCAACCACTCCAAGAATTCCAAGTCCTTCTTAAGAGGCTCGTGACGGCTGTCCACAAGCAGGAAGAGGCACACCAGATTCTCGCGGCGCAGAATATAGTCGCGTATCATGGCATCAAACTCAGCCCTCTGCTCTTTGGAGGCGCGGGCGTATCCATAGCCCGGCAAATCCACCAAATACCACTTGTCATCAATCAAGAAATGGTTTATCAACCGAGTTTTTCCCGGAGTCGCGGATGTTTTCGCCAACTTGCTGTTGCCCGTGAGCATGTTAATCAAGGAAGACTTGCCCACGTTCGAGCGTCCGATGAAGGCGTACTCGAGCCTGTCGGGCGGAGGGCATTGGCTTAACTTGGCCGCACTGGTCACAAACTGCGCTTTCGTTATCTGCATAAGTCATTTGAAAAACGGTAAAACTTATTATTAGTGTCCGATAAACATATTCAATAGATTGATTATCAGTATTGTTATCATGGACAAGCCCCCTTGTTGAAATCATTGTATAATTCTATGTATATCAACAAATTATTGATAATTTGAAATTTTTCATCGGACAGCAATAAAAACTTATTTACTTCCGGCAGAACTTCTGTTAAAGTTCCGAGGTTTCTTGGGATTACCACCCGGACGGCCCCGACGTTTCTCGGGAGCCTCTCCTCCCCGGCGCTCTTTTCTGGAACGACGGTCACGACGCTCGCGCCTGCTCCCGGCGAAATCCCGGTCTTTTCCTTTCCGGCGTTCGCCTCCGCCTTTTCCTGTAGCTATCGCCTTTAATTCCAATGGAATTCCATTATACATCACCCGACGCAACGCGGCGGCGATGTCGGTAGCCACTTGCTCCTCCACTTCAAATTTCGTGTCGGTGTTGAAAATCTTGATGTCACCAATCTCAACGCCCTTGAAGGGGGTATATTCGTTAATCATCGTCATCAAGTCCTTGGGGGTCAATCCGTCCTGACGGCCCACATTCAGAAGGAAGGTGCTGAAAGAAATCGAATCGGACTCTTCCCGTTCCCCTTTCTTTTTACCGCCTTTCTCTCCCTTGCCACCCTTGTCCTTGCCTTTTTTCTCGTCCTCGGGCAGGTTCAGGTCTTCCGTGTCCTTGTATTTCTTGAGCAACCGTCCGAACTCGTAGGAAACGAGGTGCTGTATCAACTCCTCCTTCGTGAAATCGGCAAATTTGTCATACACGTCCTGCTCATAAAGTTTCAGATTGTCCTGATACTCGGAAGCGATAATCTTGTCCGCCCAGAAAGCCAGTTGCGCGCGACAGATTTCCTCGCCCTGAGGCACCCGCTTGTACTCGAAAGTCTTCTTTATGATTTTCTCTATCCGACGCAATTTTCCTTTCTCTTTGGAATGGATGATGGCGATGGAGATTCCTTCTTTGCCGGCCCGTCCCGTCCGTCCGCTGCGGTGAGTGTAACTTTCCACGTCGTCGGGCAGGTTATAGTTTATCACATGCGTCAGATTGTTCACGTCCAATCCGCGGGCTGCCACGTCAGTGGCCACCAACACTTTCAACCGTTTCGTGCGGAAAGCCGTCATCACGCTGTCGCGTTGGGCCTGGCTAAGGTCGCCGTGCAACGCGTCGCAGTCAATCCCGTCGCGTTGGAGATGCTTGGTGATGTCGGCCGCGTCCACTTTCCGGCGGACGAAGATGATGGCGTACATGTCCGGCGCGCAGTCAACAATCCGGCGCAAGGTCTCATAGCAATCCTTTGCCCGCACCATGTAGTAGTGGTGGGAAACCGTCTCCGCGCCCTGGTTTTTCGTTCCCACGGCGATTTCTTGCGGGTCCACCAAATAATTTTTGGCAATCCGCTCCACCTCTTTAGGCATGGTGGCGGAGAAGAGATACGTGTTCTTCTCTTTCGGCGTGTTGCTCAAAATAAAATCCAAATCCTCTTGGAAGCCCATGTTCAGCATCTCGTCCGCCTCGTCCAAGACAACGGCAAAGACGTTCTCGATGTGTATCGCCTTGCGGTTAATCATATCCACCAACCGTCCCGGAGTGGCCACAATGACGTGCACACCTTGCTTCACTTCTTTCATTTGCTTGCGGATATCCGTTCCTCCGTACACGCAAGACACCCGAATGTCCGGACGATACTTCGCATACTTTTTCAAATCGCTACCGATTTGCATGCAAAGCTCCCGCGTCGGACTCAATATCAACACCTGCGTGTCCATCCGCCCCGAGTCGATTTTTTGCAACAATGGCAGGCCGAAAGCCGCCGTTTTCCCCGTTCCCGTTTGAGCCAGTACCACCAAGTCGTGTTGGTCGCCCAAAATCACGGGGATAGCCTTTTCTTGCACCGGACTCGGAGTCTCGAACCCCAAATCTGCAACTCCCTTAAGAATTTCCCCGTTTAATCCTAATTCTTGAAATTTCTCCATTAATTTAATTTATAATTAAAACTTTAACCTGCTCTCTCAGATATCACATCTATCGTCAGGTCCTATCTATTTTCAAATCTCTC
The DNA here is from genome assembly GCA_944320555.1 of uncultured Butyricimonas sp. GTDB lineage: Bacteria > Bacteroidota > Bacteroidia > Bacteroidales > Marinifilaceae > CALUMT01. The sequence goes on from CALUHX010000049.1 coordinate 6,612, forward strand.
CGCCGATAAGCGGGAATAGTCATTAGCTTCTCAATTTCCTCTTCAGACAAATCGGGACGCAAAGCGACCTCCGATTTTTGCAATAAGGTGTCCACATAATTGCGGATGTTCTTATTGATTTCTTCTTTCTGCTTTTTGGTTTCCACTTTCTGACCGCCCCTTTCCTTCGTCGCATCGACAACCACGTCCGGGAAGACATACTTGTCGTCCATGGGAAAGCCTGTGGCGATGATTGTCACCGAAATGGCGTCGCCTAAACGCTCATCGGTTCCGACTCCCCATATCACAGCCGCACTGTCGCCGACTTCCTGAATCACATAATTCGTGATTTCAGTCATCTCGTCCATCGTGATTTCATCCGTTCCGGAAGTGATATTCAACAAGATGTCCTTGGCTCCGAGTATGTCGCTCCTGTTCAGAAGCGGACTGTCCAAGGCTTCCTCAATCACCCTGCGCGCGCGGTTTTCTCCGGAGGCTTGCGCCGCCCCCATGATGGCAATGCCGCTGTCGGTCATCACGGTCTTCACGTCGGCGAAATCCACGTTGATGTACCCCGGCAAGGTGATTATCTCGGCAATGCCTTTGACGGCGACTTTCAACACGTCGTTCGCCTTGGCGAAAGCGGCGGACAATGTCAGCGTGCCGTGTATTTGCTGTATCCTTTCGTTGTCAATTATTATCAGCGAGTCCACATATTCCTTCAGTCGCGAGATGCCATCCTTGGCGTTCCCTATGCGTTTCGGTCCTTCAAAACGGGCCGGGACGGTAACCACCCCCACCGTCAGAATGCCCATCTCCTTGGCCACCTTGGCTATGACAGGTGCCGCGCCTGTGCCTGTGCCTCCGCCCATCGCCGCCGTGATAAACACCATTTTGGTGTTGGCGCGCAGCATGTCTTCGATTTCCCTTATGCTTTCGTTCGCCGCAGCCTCCCCCTGTTCCGGCCGGTTGCCGGCCCCTCTCCCCTCGGTGAGAATCCTGCCCAACTGTATCGTCTTGGGGACTTTGCTATGGGTCAGAATCTGAGCGTCCGTGTTGCACAACACAAAATCGACATCGCAAATGCCTTGATTGTACATGTATTCCACGGCGTTTCCTCCGCCCCCGCCGACACCAATCACCTTGATTATCGGCTCGGACTCCTCATTCTGATTGAAATTTATTAATCCTTCTCCCATAACAATCTTTTTTAGAGGTCTGTGTCTTTATTCAAATCCTCGTTGAAAAAATTCCCCAGCTTGTTCTGAAGCCATCCTTTCACGTCGGGCACCTCATTGCGGCCCCTTTTCCGTCCATTCTCACGCTCGAAATCCTCCTCGTATTTTCGCTCTCTTTCTTGCGCTCGCTCTTTTCTTTTTTCCTCGTTGAAACTCAATGTCTCATAACGGGACTCCCGACGCTCCTGATTCTGCCGTTGCTCTTCCTCGCGCTTTCTGCGCAATTCCTGTTGGCGAATCCGTTTCTGGTGTTTTTCCTCCTCCAGTTTTTTGGCATCCATCATTCGCATCTCCAAATCGGGAACCTCCTCCTTCTTGAAAGTCCGCTCCCTCATTTTCTTTTTCTCAACCGGGACACTGTGGAATCCGGTGGCGATTATCGCCACGTGCAATTCCTCGTCCAACGAATCGTCCTTTCCCGCTCCCCATATCACATCCACCTCACTTCCCACCAATTCTTTCACATATTTGGTTATCAAGGTAATCTCGTCCATTGTGACTTCCTTGGATCCATAAAGCATGTTCAACAAAATGTTGGAAGCGCCGCGGATGTCATTGCTGTTCAAAAGCGGAGAGTTCAAGGCTTCTTTCACGGCATCCATCGCCCGGTTCTCCCCGACGCCCTCTCCCGCTCCCATCAGCGCCACCCCGCTGTTGCGCATCACGACCTCCACGTCGGCGAAATCCACATTCACGAATCCTTTCAAGGTGATGATTTCCGCAATGCTTCTCGCCGCTATGGTCAACACATCGTCCGCCTTGGCAAACGCCTCCGACAACTTCAGGTTGCCGCACATGTCGCGCAACTTTTCATTACAAATTATCAACAAGGCATCCACGTAATCCGACAACTCGTCCACCCCCTCCATCGCCTGTTCCACGCGCCGGCATCCCTCGAAATTAAAGGGAATCGTGACTATCGCTATCGTCAATATGCCCAATTCCTTGGCCAGTTTGGCAATGACCGGAGCGGCGCCCGTGCCTGTTCCGCCTCCCATGCCGGCCGTGATGAAAACCATTTTGGTGTTCCGTTCCAGAATGGTCCTTATGTAATCCAGACTCTCTATGGCCGATTGCTTGCCACGCTCGGGCAAACTCCCGGCCCCGCGCCCTTCGGTAAGTTCCTTTCCTATCTGAATCCGGTTTTTCACGGGGCTGACACGCAAAGCCTGAAGGTCGGTGTTGCATATCACGAACTCCACTCCCCGAATTCCTTGCAGGCACATGTGGTTCACCGCATTGCTGCCCCCTCCTCCGACACCAATCACTTTGATGATGGACTCCTCCTGCTCCGGAACAGTCAGATTCAATAACGAGTCTCTATTATCCTTTTCGTCAAACATACCTACCCTATTTTATCCGTTAGCCTTTAAACCACCGTCCCCACACTTCCTTTAACTTACTCTGCTTCTCCTCCACGGGGCGTCCGCACATCAGCAATCCCAATGCGACCGTCAACGTCGGATCCGACAATTTGGAGGCCTCCTGCGCATGCATGTTCATCACCCGCCCCTGACGGACCTGAAGGCCGGAGAGGAATTTCAACAACGAGTCGATTCCATTCGTCCGACTTCCGCCTCCGATCAGAAACACCCCGCCATCCAACTCCTCATAATAACCACTTTGCTGTATCTGGAATATGGCTCCCTCCAACAATTCCTCCAACCGACATTGCTCCACATAAGACAAATCATGGCATTCAATGCTGAATTTGGTGTCGGGAATCATCACTTTACGACTTCTGCAAGCGGCCCGCAACGCTTCCCCATACTCCTCTTTCAGGGCACGCGCCTTTTTCACGTCATGTATGGAAAAAGCAGTGTCGATATCACGATCTATCGTCCTGCATCCCAAAGGCAGCTCCACGTCATGCGCCACCAGACCGTTGGCCAAAACAGTGACCTGAACATGGTCGGCTCCCAAATCCAGCACGGCGAAATTTCCGGAATCGGCACCTTTCTCCTTCATGGCGGCTTGAAAGACACCGGCCAACGTGTAAAACTCAACTTCTTGTATGCCTACCCCCGCCAACATCGCCCTCACATCCTCAAGAGAGGAAAGCGAGGCTCCATACACCCAATAACAGGCTTCCAGACGTTTCGCCGTCATGCCGACCGGATTGCCACAAATCTTATCTTCGACCTTAAACCAAGCCGGAAGTATCTCGACTATCTCATTTTTCTCTTTTGCCGCCGCATCTTTGCAACGTTTCATCAGAACTTTCAAATCCCGTCCCTCTATCACCTGCGTCCGGGAATAGAGAAAACGCTCCCGTCTTTCTTCCCGCCTCAACATATTTCCCGGCAACGACACATTCAGACTGTCGATCTCAAACCCATGCACCTCCTTGAATTGCTCCAACAATCGACGCACACGCGCTTGCACCTCCGCCTTGTCCACAATCCGTCCCCTCTCCACTCCCGCGGACTCTATGCTTTCGACACCGACCAAACGGCAATAGCCCTCGCTTTTCTTGCCGAGAGCCATGACCATTTTATCAGAGCCTATGTCTAAAGAAGCTACGAAATCTTCCGGTTCTCTCATTTTCATCTTCTAACGCAAACAATTTGGTCCTTAAACTTCAAATTCACTTCCTTATAGCGATTCCATCCCCTTTTGGCGATTCCTCGCTTCAAAAACAACATCAGCTTATCCATCCGCTCCCCGGCTCCTTCCACTTGCCCTAAAACAATCTGGAAATTGCCCACTTTAGGAATAAGCACTATATCCTTGTTCTGGCGCACGACAATTTGCTCAATGTAAGCGTTCCAAAAACTGTCTTCCCTCAATCGCATCACGAAAGGGTACAGTTCCTCGCATGCGAACCGCTTATTGACATGCCCCGTCACGACAACAACCCTGGAAGTAAATTTAGAAGACAACGGCATCACTTTTCCATCCTCGTCCACGTAATACCCTCCGTCCGCCATCACCCGCAACACGGGCTCGCGCTGCTCGACATTCACGTGGAGGAATCCATCCAAACTATAATAAACCTGCGCAGACTTCACCATCGGATTATCCGCAAGTATATGTTCCAAACTGTCCTTGTTCACCGACACGACCGGCTTTCCTTCAATGTCACCGTATCCCCGCTTTATCGCTTTCTCCACTTCCGTTTGGTCCAAGAAGCGATTAACAGACGTGTCTGCGACAGAAACCCGTACTCCTCTACATATTACCCCCTCTAATTTTGTCCCCGCAAAGGTAAGGACAATTATTAGGTAAACAAGCAAAATCGCCAATAATATGTATGACATTATGCGTTTCATCTCTACTTTTTTTCTTTTTTAGCCTTTTTTACCGAACATGTCTGTGAATACCGGAATGAAACGGTCTATGTCGCCCGCCCCCATCGTCACGAATATGCCATCCGTCACATGCTCCCGGACATAATCGGGAAAAGCCTCTTTGCCCACCCGTTTGACAGGCGCGGTCAACCGCTCCGCTATTAAATCCGCCGTGACCCCGGGAATGGGCAGTTCCCGGGCCGGATAGATGTCCAGCAAGACCACCTCGTCCGCCAAACTCAGGCTTCGGGCAAAATCGACATAAAAATCCCGAGTCCGGGTGTAGAGGTGAGGTTGGAAAGCGACTGTCAGTTTCTTATCCGGCCACATTTCCCGGATAGAAGAAAGGACGGCTTGAATCTCTTGCGGATGATGGGCATAATCGTCGATGTACATCACGCACCCATTGTCCGCATGAATGTCAAAACGACGGGCAACGCCTTTAAAACCGGGCAAAGCAGTCCGAATCTCCTCCGGAGTCACACCCGCATGCAAGGCCAATGTAATCGCTGCCGTCGCGTTTTCCACATTCACCCGCCCCGGAAAGCGCAGGCACAAGTCACACATCTTGACATTCTCGCTTATGTAGTCAAAATGAAAGGCCCCGTTTTCTATTCGCAAATGGTCGGCATAGTAGTCCGCCACTTCGCCCACGGCGTAATATCCGTCCACAGCCCGGGAACGTATCGTCAAGTTTTTTTTCAAGAACAAGCTTCCTTGTGTCAATCGGGCAAACTCCTCAAAGGCTTCCACCATATTTTCTTTCGTCCCGTAAATGTCCAAATGGTCGGCATCCATGGCCGTGATAACCGCCATTTCCGGGCGAAGACGCAAGAACGAACGGTCGAACTCGTCCGCCTCTATCACCACATATTCGGAATCACTATCTATCAACAGGTTACTATTGAAATTCGACGATATTCCTCCCAAAAACGCACTGCATCCCACGCTTGAGTTCTTCAACAGAAACGCCAAGAGTGTCGTGGTTGTCGTTTTACCATGGGTGCCGGCCACGCACAAAGCCTTCTTGCTCCGGGAAACTATTCCCAACACCTCGGCCCGTTTATGCAAAAAATAACCGTTCTCCCGGAAAAACGTCAGGATTCGATTGTCTTTCGGAATGGCGGGAGTGTACACGACCAACGTGGAAGACTTGTCTCGATACCAATTCCCCACGTTCCGAGCGTCATCTTCATAAGTTATCGCAAAACCTTCCTCTCTTTCCATTTTCCGGGTCAAAGGGGAAGGAGTTTTGTCATATCCGGCGACAGGATACCCCATTTGTTTGAAATAACGGGCGAGAGCACTCATTCCTATGCCCCCGATTCCCACGAAATACACGCTCTTTATATTGTTCGACTCCATCGTCTTATCCGTTTTTCTCGTTAATAATCTTCAATACCTCTTTGGCGATAACCTCGTCAGCATCCTTCATCGCCAGTTTCAAGATGTTTGCCGACAAAAGCCGCCGCCTTCCGTCTTGCCGCAGCAATTCGTTCATCTCTCCGCCTAACCGTTCTGCGACTTCCCGGTCGGGAATCATCACGGCCGCCCCTTTATTCACCAATGCCATGGCGTTCTTGGTTTGATGGTCCTCGGCCACATTGGGCGAAGGCACCAATATGACGGCTTTGCCCAACAGACACAATTCCGATATCGTGCCCGCCCCCGCCCGCGCCACCACCAAATCCGCACAGGCGTAAGCCAAATCCATTTGTTTCAGAAATGGCATGAGTTTCACGTTATCCGGCAACTTTCCTTTCAGTTGTTCCGCCAGATCCTTATAGTAATAATTTCCGCATTGCCATAAGATTTGGGCGTCATCCCAATGCGCCGCCTCGTCCAACACGCGTGTCATGGCTTTGTTTATGCTTCCGGCACCCAAACTCCCCCCTGTGACCAACACGGTCTTTTTCTTCTCGTCCAACCCGTACAAAACGATTCCCTCCTTGCGGGCAGCTTGAGCCTGCAACAAAGTCTTGCGCACAGGGTTGCCGGTGAAGATTATTTTCTCGGCAGGGAAAAAACGTTCCATTCCCTCGTAGGCCACGCAGATTTTCCGCGCCTTGGAAGCCAGCAATTTGTTGGTCACTCCCGCATAGGAGTTCTGTTCCTGCAACACCAAAGGAATTCCCGCCTTCACGGCGACCCTGCCGACAGGACCGCTGGCATATCCCCCGACTCCAACCACCACGTCAGGACGGAAGTCCCGGATAACCTTCTTGGCTTTCCGCAGACTCTTCCACAGATTCCAAAGCACTTTCACATTTTCCAGCGTCAATTTCCGACGAAATCCCCTCACCGGCAACCCCACAATCGGATAACCGGCCTCCGGCACTTTCTCCATTTCCATTTTCCCCTCCGCCCCGACGAACAATATCTCCACGTCCCTGTCCAGCCTTTTCAATGCGTTGGCTATTGACAATGCCGGAAATATGTGGCCTCCGGTCCCTCCTCCGCTGATAATCACCTTTTTCATAACACCATCTATATTAACGTCCTACATATTTTCATTTTCCGCATCCTCCCCGTCATCGGATTGAATGTTCTCCTCACGTTGCCGCTCCTCCCTCCGTTCCTGCCTCAAGCGGGCTTTTTCCTCACGCTCTCCTTCCTTCGAGAAAGTATGGCTCACACTCAAAATCATCCCGAACATGGCACTCGTGAACACCAAAGAAGTTCCTCCCATGCTCACCAACGGCAACGGCTGACCCGTCACGGGAAACAATCCCACGCACACTCCCATATTAATCAACGCCTGAAACACAATGCACAATCCCAGACCTGTCACCAATATGGCAGGGAACGTACGGGTACATCGCCGGACGATGACACCCACCCGAAACAATATAATCAAATACAACAACATAATCACAACTGCCCCCGCCAAACCATATTCTTCTATGATTATCGCAAAGATAAAATCGGAATAAGGATGAGGAAGAAAATTCCGCTGCACGCTATTCCCCGGCCCCACACCAACCAATCCGCCCTTGGCCACCGCAATTTTTGCCTGATCCGACTGGTAAGTGTCGTCGCTGTCGGCCTCCTCTGGATTCAAGAAATTCTCCACGCGATGTTTGATTTCCAACAAACGCCCCATCTTATCCAATGATTTTTCCGGCACCGTGTAGATTATCGCAACCAATAAACCGGCTATCACGACAACGCCACCCACCAGCTTTCCCAATGTTCTCCAAGGCAATCGTCCCACAAACAACATCACAAAACACACGCCGCCCAACAAGGCCGACGTGGAGAAGTTCTCCAAGAATATCAAAAACAACACGGGCAACACGAACAGCATCCGAAGCAACACGCGATTATCGCACCCGGCATCCGTTTGCTCAAAAGCTATCGATCGGGCCGAGTACAAAATCACTCCCAGTTTCGCCAACTCCGATGGCTGAAACGTGACTCCTATGAGCGGCACTTTCACCCATCGGGCGGTATCGTTCAACGTGGTCCCCGAAAACTTGGCCCACAACAAACAAACAAACGAAATCAGCAGCAAGGCGGACGCGGCCCCCAAAAAATATTTGTAATGAACCGACTGCAAACAAATCAACACGACAAAACAAAGAAACAACAGAAAGGTCTGCTTGATCAGATAGGCGCTTGTGTTCCCTCCGTTTTCCCGATATGCCAGACTGCCCGTGGAGGAATACACCACCAGCAACGAGGCAATCGCCAGTCCGATAATCACGTACCAAAGCGTTTTGTCGCCCTTCAATTGTATTTTATCCTTCCATGCCCACATAGCCCGATTTCTCGTTTATTTCAACAATTCCTTGACCTTTTCTTTGAACAACTCTCCTCGGTTCTCATAATTTTTAAACAAGTCGAAACTGGCGCAGCATGGCGAAAGTAGCACCACATCGCCCTTCTCCGCCCGCCGCGCGGCCACGGCCATCGTCTCGTCCAACGAGTGGGTGTCCACCACCTCGCACATAGGCGAAAAGGCATCTATCAATTTCTTGTTGTCCACGCCCATGCAAATCAGCAACTTCACTTTCTTCCGCACCAAATCGAACAACGCACTGTAATCATTCCCTTTGTCCGTTCCCCCTGCAATCCACACCACGGGAGCCCGCATACTGTCCAACGCATACCAGGCAGAGTCCACGTTCGTCGCCTTGGAGTCGTTGATATATGTCACGCCGTTCACCACGGCCACTGTCTCCAGGCGGTGTTCCACCTGCGGGAAAGTCGTCAGCCCTTTCCGCAAATCCTCGTCGCTCACTCCCGCCTTCAACGCCGCCAGTATCGCCGCCATCGCGTTATACACGTTGTGGCGTCCTTGTATCGTGATATCCTGCTTGTTGATTCGGAACGTCCTCTCTCCGAGCGTGGCCACCACGACATTCCCCTCCATATAAGCGTTCAACCGGCTGTCCTCCGAATACGTGAAACCGGCGGCCTTCGGGACAATCTTCCCTTCTGCCACCCGTTCCCGCACCACATCGCAGTCATAACCGTATATAAACAAATCCTCCGGACGCATATTGTTCAGAATCCGGAACTTTGCGTTGGCGTAATTCTCAAATTTGTAATCGTAACGGTCCAAATGGTCCGGCGTGATATTGGTCAATATGGCGGTGTCGCAACGGAACCGGAACATGCCGTCCAGTTGGAAACTGGACAATTCCACCACGTAAGCCCGATGGCGATTCTCCGCCACTTGCGCCGCCAGACTGTTCCCCACATTTCCAGCAAGTCCCACATCAATCCCCGCGCCTTTCAATATGTGGTGTAACAGCAACGTCGTTGTCGTTTTGCCGTTGCTGCCGGTGATGCAATACATCTTCGTGCCGGCATGCCGGCCGGCGAACTCTATTTCCGAAATCACCTCGATGCCTTTCTCCCGCAATGCCGCGATTACCGGTTGTTTGTCCGGAATGCCGGGGCTCTTCACGACCAACGAGGCCGCAAAAATCTTGTTTTCCGAGTGACGGCCTTCTTCATAAGCGATGCCCTCCCGTTCCAGCACTTCCTTGTATTTGTCCGACAATTTTCCTTTGTCCGACAAAAACACCTCGTACCCCAACTTCTTTCCAAGCAAAGCGGCCCCAGTCCCGCTTTCTCCACCTCCTAAAATAACCAATCGTTCCATATCATTACTTATTACAATCTTGATATTACCTGATTTTCAACGTCACTATAGTCAACACGGCCAATGCGATACCCACAATCCAAAATCTTGTCACGATTTTAGGCTCCGGTATTCCCTTCTTTTGGAAATGATGATGCAAAGGCGACATCAAAAAGATTCTGCGGCCTTCCCCATATTTCCGCTTCGTATATTTAAAATAGCTCACTTGCATCACCACGGACAAATTTTCCATCAAGAATATGCCGCACAACAAGGGAATCAGCAACTCTTTATGGATGATTATCGCAAACACGGCGATGATTCCCCCAAGCGACAAACTTCCCGTGTCGCCCATGAACACTTGGGCGGGAAATGAATTATACCACAGGAATCCAATTGTCGCCCCGATAAAAGCGGCGATGAATATCACCAACTCGCCCGAGTGAGGAATATACATGATATTCAAGTAATCGGCATACACCAAGTTTCCGGAAACATAGGCCAGTATGCCCAGCGTGACCCCGGCGATGGCCGATGTCCCCGTCGCCAGTCCGTCCAGCCCGTCCGTGAGATTCGCGCCATTGGAGACTGCCGTCACGATGATAATCGTGATGACAATGAACATAATCCATCCGATTTCCTCCGCATACTTCCCGAAAGGCAATCCGAACCAGGCGTAATCAAACTCGTTGTTTTTGAAAAAAGGTATCGTCGTTTTGGTCGATTTCACGTCTTTCATCAATATCGTCTCGCCCTCCTCCTCCGAAAATCCCTCGTCCACGGTGCTTGCCATCACGCCCACTTCCGACAAAGTCGCCTGCTCCCGGATGACCACGTCGTCATTCACATAAAGCGTTATCCCCACAATCAATCCCAACCCGACTTGTCCTATCACTTTAAACTTCCCTTTCAGTCCCTCTTTGTGCTTACGGAACACTTTAATATAATCGTCCAGAAATCCTATCAGGCCCAACCATACCGTGGACACAATCATCAATAGGATATACACGTTGTCCAGACGGGCGAACAGCAGCACGGGAATCAATATCGCCAACAGAATGATGATTCCCCCCATGGTCGGAGTCCCCTTTTTCTGCATCTGTCCTTCCAGGCCCAGATTCCGAATCTCCTCCCCGACTTGCTGCTTTTGCAGAAAACGAATAATCCGCTTTCCGACGACCGTCGCAATCAGCAAAGAAAGGATAATTGCGCATGCGGACCGGAAGGTGATGTATTGAAACATACCCGCCCCCGGGAAATCGAACTGCTCCAAATAGTCAAACAAATGATAAAACATGGCCTACAATTTAAATATTTCTTTTATAACCTCCTTGTCGTCAAAATGGTGCTTCACGCCTTTAATTTCCTGATAATCCTCATGCCCCTTCCCCGCCACCAGCACGATGTCGCCCTTATGGGACAGCAACAATGCGGCGCGAATAGCTTCCCGGCGGTCCGGAATCGACAACACCTTGTCTTCTTCCCCCTTCGGGATTCCCTTTTTCATGTCCTCGATAATGGCCGTCGGTTCCTCGCTCCTCGGGTTGTCCGATGTCAGAATCACCCGGTCGCTCATCCGGCAGGCCACCTCCGCCATTTCCGGCCGTTTCGTTTTGTCCCGGTCGCCACCGGCGCCGACCACCGTGAACACCTTTCCTTCCCGCCTCAGGCCGGCTATGGTCGAAAGCACGTTTTCCAATGCGTCCGGCGTATGGGCGTAATCCACTATCGCCATCACTCCCTCTCGAGAAAGTATCGTCTCGAAACGACCCGACACGGGCACCAGAAGGCTCATCGCCCGAACGATGTCCTCCTCCTTCCAATCTCCCAGCAACCTGGCCGCCGCATACACGGCCAACAAATTGTAAGCGTTAAAATCCCCCGTGAACTTCACCCACACCTCCGTCCCGTTCAGACTCAACAACATGCCGTCCAGATGTTTTTCAATCACCTTGCCTGTGAAATCAGCCATCCGGCGGCAAGAATAAGTGTACTTCCTTGCGGAGGTGTTTTGCAACATCACCATCCCGTTCTTGTCGTCCGCATTGGTCAATGCGAAAGCGGTCGCCGGCAATCGGTCAAAAAATCCCTTTTTCGCTTCTATGTAAGCCCGGAACGTCTTGTGGTAATCCAAATGGTCGTGCGTGATGTTCGAAAAAATGCCCCCGTCAAAATCCAACCCGCTCACTCGCCTTTGGTCGGCGGCGTGCGAGCTCACTTCCATGAAACAATACCGGCATCCCGCGTCCGCCATCCTGCGCATCAGACGATTGATTTCCAATGCGTCCGGAGTGGTATGGGACGCAGGGACTTTCTCGTCTCCCACGTAATTGCACACGGTTGACAACAATCCCGCTTTCTCTCCCATCAATCTGGCCATCTCATACAACAAGGTCGCCGTGGTCGTCTTCCCGTTCGTTCCCGTCACGCCCACCACCCTCATCTCCCGCGAAGGCTCGCCATAATAACGGGAGGCCATCCACCCCAACGCCTCCGAGGAATTTTCTGTCAGCACATAGGCCACCCCCTCCTTCCTCGCGTCCGGCACCTCCTCACACACCACCGCGGCCGCGCCCCGTTCCACCGCCGTTCCTATATAAGCATGCCCGTCCACATGGGCTCCCCGTTGAGCCACGAACACGTCGCCGTTTTCCACTTTCCTGGAATCAAAACAAACCTTCCCCGTCTCGATTTCCAAAGAACCTTGAACCGCCTTGCAAGGGACATCTTTCAGTAATTCGCTTAGTTTCATGTCATTTCAATTCTATTTGTATGTAACTGCCCCGACGGACCCGGCTCCCCGGCGTCAAGGATTGTTTGTTTACCATTCCCGAACCGACAACTCCCACCTTCAAACCGCTGTTCTCCAAAAGATAAAGAGCGTCCCGCAACCCCATCCCCTTCACATTCGGAACCAATGCTTTCACAATTTCCCTCTCCTTCAACACGAACTCGCCTTCCTCCCTGGACGTGAACACCCACTCCCCCTCGCCCTCCTCTTTCATGTCGAATCCGAGATTATTGTATATCGCCTCAAAATCTTCTTTCCGTCCATTCTTGCTCACCGGCAAGGCTTCCACCAAAGTGTCGCGCCCAGTGTCCTCCATATTGACCGAAAGCATCGAATAAATCCGGTTGACGATTTCCTCGAAAGGAACACCAGCCGCCACATTCGCATAATACCCTTTTGACAAAGAGGGATTCTCCACCGTCACAATACACGTGTACAACGGCTCCTCCGCCGGGAAATACCCCACGAACGTTGCCCGGTACTTGCGCACCTTGTAGGCCGCGCCCGGCACCGCCACCCGCGCCGTTCCTGTCTTCCCGGCAATCCGACAAGCCGCATCCCGCAAATTCACCCCCGTCCCGCTGTCCACCACGGCTTCCATCATTTCTTTCAATTGCCGTATCGTTTTTTTGCTGCACAAGTGACGGTTCAACACCTCCGGTTCAATTTTTCTCACCAGCCGCCCCTCCTTGCGGATTTCTTTCACGAACCGGGGCTTCATCTCCTTGCCGTCATTGGCGATTCCGTTATAAAAGGTCACGATTTGCAACGGAGTCAACGCCACCTCATACCCTATGCTCATCCACGGCAAAGTGGTCCCGTACCAGTCTTTCGCCCGCTTGCCGTCCTCCCCCACCGGATCCTTAATTTTGGGTTCGCCTTCCCCTTCCAGTTCCACGCCCAACTTTTTATTCAGTCCGAACGAACACAACCGGTTAATAAACTGACTCGGCCGGTCCTTGTAATTTTCATAAACCAACTTCGAAAACCCGTTGGAAGAACTGGCGAACATTTCCTTGACCGTTACTTTCCCCCTCATGTTCTTGCTCGACTCATGCAGGCTCCTCCCGAAATAGGTGTACACCCCATTTCCCAGATCCACCGTGTCCTCCGGCTGCACGCACCCGTCCTCCAGCAAAGCCATCATCACCGCGGCCTTAAACACCGAACCCGGCTCAGACGCACTCCCAATGGCATTGTTCAATATCTCCTGATACCCTCCGTTTTTCCTCGTCAGGTTCGTGATTGCCTTCACATCCCCCGTTTTCACCTCCATCAGGATGGCCGTCCCCGCGTCCGCCTCGAGATACTCCAACTGCTTCCTCAACGCCGACTGCACAATGTCCTGCAAATCCACATTGATTGTCGTCACCACGTCGTTCCCGTCCACAGGCTCCTCCACCGTCACCGACACCCACCTGCCCGACATCATCTGCCGAATGCTCCTCCCCGGCTGTCCCCTCAACTCGTCCTCGTAAGCGTCCTCCAACCCCACCCGTCCCTCGAAACTCCCGTCTTTCGCCTCGCTCACATACCCCACCGTCCGCTCGGCCAAGTCCTCGTAGGGCTGCAAACGCCTGTTCCGTTGTTCAGGAATCAGGCCGCTCTTCGTCCCCCGCTCCCGGAATATCGGAAACTTCTTGATTTTCTGCAACTCCACATAATCCACCTCCCGCCGGTTCAGCCTCAGGTAGCGATTGGGCTTCTTCGCGCGCCGCCCGTCCACAATCATCTGCTTGTAAGACTGGGCGGACTTGTCCCCGAAAAACTTCGACAAGCACAGAGCCAAACTGTCTATCTTTTTCCAAAATATGGAATCCGGCGTGGACAGGCAATCAAAACGCAATTCATAATAAGGCACGGAACTTGCCAAAGGACGCCCGTCCTCGGCCCGGATTTCCCCGCGGTTGGGTATCACCTCGAAATCCTTGAACGACACGTCCCTCGCCTGCTTTCTCCATTCCGCTCCCTCCAGCACTTGCACGTGCAGCGCCTTGGCGGAAATCGCCACCGCCACGACTATCACCAAGGAATACATTATCCCGTACCGCCAAGTAAACTCATGCTTCCGTGCCATATTTCCCTATTTTACAATTTTCACGGGCGGAACCCGGCTTTGCACCAAATCCAAGCCCGCCTCGCGTATTCTTTTTTCCACTTCCGACTGCACGCTCAACCTCATCAGTTCCGATGCCGTCGTGATGGACTCGAAACGCAACTCGTCGACCTCCTTTTCCAATGCCACCTTCTCCATATACAACTTCTCCATGTGGTAGCCATTGGCGATATACACGATTCCAATGACCATCAGAAAAACGATAAACTTTATATTCCTCTTCAGCCCTTGGTCTACCAGCATCTTCCCCGCCAGCAAATCCTTCACGCCCTCCCCCAACGCCTCCCGCTGCTCTTGCGAGGGAGACACAAAATCCTTCACCTTCTGTTTCCTGAACCATCCCATGACTGTCACTTTTTTTCAGCGATTCGTAACTTCGCGCTCCGCGCCCTCGGGTTCCGCTCCACCTCCTCCTCCGAAGGCACTATCACTTTCCGGGTCACCGCCTGAAAAGGCTGCTCCACCCGTCCAAAGAAATCCGCCTGCGCCTTCCCTTCGAAATTGCCCGTCCTCAAAAAATTCTTCACAATCCGGTCCTCCAAAGAATGGTAGGTAATCACCACCAGGCGGCCTCCCGGCCTCAACGCCTTCTCGGCGGCCAGCAACATCTCCTCCAAGGCCTCCAACTCCCCGTTCACCTCGATTCGCAACGCCTGGAACACCTGCGCCAGATACTTTTTCTCCTTCTGTTTCGGCACGCAAGGCGCGATTACTTCCAGCAACTCCCCCGACCGCCGTATGGGCCGCATGGCCCGCGCCCCTGCGATTAGCTCCGCCAGCCGTCGGGCATTCTCCACCTCGCCGTAATCCCGGAACAAGCGCGCCAGCCTTTCCGGCTCGTATGTGTTCACCACCTTCTCGGCCGTCAACTCTCCCCGCTGGCTCATCCGCATGTCCAGATTCGCGTCAAAACGGAAAGAAAAGCCCCTGTCCGCCTTGTCGAACTCATGCCACGACACGCCCAAATCGGCCAAAATCCCGTCCGCCTTCTCAAACCCGCAATAACGCAAAAAATGCCGCAAATAGCGGAAATTGTGATTCACGAACACGAACCTCTCGTCGTCCGGCACGTTTTTCCTCGCGTCGGGATCTTGGTCGAAGCCAATCAGGCGGCCGTCGTCCAGCCTTTTCAAAATCTCCTCCGAATGCCCTCCCCCGCCGAACGTCAGGTCCAGATACACCCCGTGCGGGTCGATATTCAACCCGTCCACCGCCTCCTGCAACAATACTGGGACATGATACATAACCTGTCAACATTAAATCATTTACAAACCCAACTTCTGCGTCAAGCGCAAAAACTCGTCTTTACTCATGGCGTTCTTCTCATACCTCCCCCGCTCCCACAACTCAATCTTCGCGTCCAACCCCACCATCACCGCCTCGGCACCGATGCCCGCCTCATCCAACATCTTCCTCGGCACCAAAATACGTCCGTTTCCGTCCACCTCCACTTCCACCACGCCCTGAAAAAACGCCCGCATAAAACGCGCGTGCTCCCCGTTAAACCGGCTCACCTTGCTCCTCAAGTCACCCACCAGTCTCTCCCACTCCCCCTTGGGGTACACGTCGATGCATTCATCGAAGATACTTCGCCGCAACACGAACGAACACCCCTCCTCCCCTTGCATCTCCTTCCGGAATGCGACGGGCACCACCAAACGCCCCTTAGCGTCCAATTTGCAAACATAATCTCCAATAAATGAAAGCATAACTCATTTCTTAATTCACGAGGTAAAGTTACGTATAAATTTCCCACTTTCCACCACTTTCTCCCACATTTTTTATATTATTCCCCACTTTGCTAACAACCAAACATTTACAAAACACCTCCCGGACGCTCGAATTCTCCGGCCGCCGACTCCTCCGTTTCCCCTCCAAACGCCCGCCATCCCTCTCCCCGGGCAGTCAAAAAACACCCGCCGGAGGAACGGACGCCCCGGACCGCGCCTTCCGGCCTCCCGAACCAAGAAAAGGGACCGCGCCGCGGAAAATCCATCCGGACGCGGCCCCGCGCCTCCTGCGGAAAGCCCTCTTCCCCTTTCTCGGGAAATCACTTCCTGTTCCGGTCCCAACGGTGTTGCAGCCAAGCCACGACCACCGCGCTCGCCACGCCGCCGGCGACACTCACCGCCGCCGCCAGCAGCTCATCCGCCGTCCGCGACAACGCCGCGGAAAAACCCAGCGTGGACACCATGCCCACCGCAAAATAATTCGCCCACATCATGCGTTCGGATTATCCGGTCAACCCACTGTCAACACTTGGCTGTCAGACGCCTCCCGACCGTTCGCCGAGGTGGCGAACGCATACACTTTCACCTTCTCCCCCGTCCACCCGTCGGGCAAATCGACGGAAGTCATGCCGCCCGTGCCCCGGGCCACCAGCGAGAACAACTTCGCCCGGTTCAGCTCCGTCTCGTACAACACGGCATAAACCTGGTCGTCCGCCAGCGCGTAACCGTCCGTTTCCTCCTCCGCCGCCTGCGAGAACGAGAACGTTCCCCCGGCGTCGTCAAACGTCACCGCCACCGCGGGCGGATAAAGAATACCGGAGGCCATCCTCATCCGGTCGTAATCCATCGTGGCCGCGTAGGACTCGTCCACGCTCACCGCCCCCATGTTCTGCGCCACGAAAGCGTTCGACGTCGTTCCCTTTCCGACACCCACGAAACCGACCCGGATTATCGGAAGCAACCGGCGGCTCATCGCGCCGAGCAGCCGCATCTTCGCCCGCTGCGTCAGCACCGGTGGTGTCGCGTTGTCTCGCCGGGAGAAAACCTTCGCCCGCGCGATGTTCTTCTTTTCCACATAAGCCAAAGTTACGTTTCCTACCGACTTTCTCGCTTTTCCCAACAAATACGAATTAAAAATTGCCATACAAATGAAATTTAGAGTTAAACATTTAATATCCAAAACAAAACGTCACACCATACCCGTTTCCTCGTCGAAAAGGCAACGCCACGAGGGTAGCACCGCGTCGAGGGCGGGACCGGGATCCGACTTGCGGGTCGTGATGTCCGAGTGGCCCACCACGTTCCGGATCGGATAATGCGACTCCAGCAGCGTGACGATTTCCAGCAAAGCCTCCGCCTGCGCCGCCGTGTAACGGTGCCAATAGGCCGCCTTCCCCCCAGCCTCGTCGGCGAACACCTCCTCCGGCCTCACCGTTTTCCCGCATTCCGCCACGAAGCGGCTCCCCTCCTTCCGCAACCGGCCCAAATTGTCCAGCTCGATTCCGATTGAATAGTGGTTCACATCGGAGCGCCCCAACAGGCTGCTCCGTCCGGCATGCCACACCTCCACGTTGAAAGGCACCAACTGGTAAACCTCTCCCCGCCGGCCGATTACCAAGTGCGCCGAAGCGTCCACTCCCGGCCTGGCCAAATACTCCGCCGCCCCCCGGGCCGACGAGCCCGCCGTGTAGTGGACCACAATCGTGTCCGGCTCCTCCAGCGGCAACTTGTTTTTCAGGCAGGGCAGGTGGCTCACCTCCTTGCCGATTAGCACATGATTGAAAATTTCCATGACTTCATTTTTGTTTGTTCGTTATGCGAATCATGAGTTGAAAATAGTTTCTGATTCAGGTTTTAAAAGTTTGTAATTCAGTTAATTATCTCATTGTTTT
>CALUHX010000050.1 GCA_944320555.1 uncultured Butyricimonas sp.
CTCGCGGAACAAAATTTCGCAAGTAGTTGGTTTGCAAAGAGTTGCAAATGGAGGAAAGTGCAAAAATGCGCTAACCTCCAGAAAGATTTCCTATCAAACGCTTCCTAAAATGACTCAATTGACAACGTTCCATAACGACCTCAACCGCATGACGAACTTTCTTGGTCGGAACATGTCGCATATTCGCACAATGAGCTAAATATTCCTCTACCGTCAAATCCATATTCAGTGGCGGTTTCTGAGGTAAAAAACCGATATGACGCTTAGCCGCAACTGGATGTTCTCGCATACTGATACCTTTTATCCAAACATCACCTTTCGTCGGCTTTAACACACCGCACATGATATTCATCGTTGTGGACTTTCCCGCTCCGTTCGAGCCTAACAATCCGTATATCCCATTCTTAGTGATTTCAAAACTAACATCTCGAACAGCCCATTGCACACTATAACGATGCGAAAGATGCTCCACCTTCACAATTGGTTCTTCCATAATTGTTCTATTCTTGTTATTTACTCAAAATTCTATTCCTCTGCCAAAAAACACCTTTTAATAGCTTACGTCGCCTATTTTTTGTAAATCTACCCCATATTTATCCAAAAAATGATTTCGAAGAATATCATATTTCTTCTTCACCAACGGATACTCCAAATCCTCAACCCAATCGGACGTGCTCCTACAAATCATTGCCGTTAAAAACGAGAACAAATCCGTTTGGGAATCCAGCTCATCGCTCACCCAAGGATAAAGGACCAAACACCATTCTTCTCCTCGATAAGCGACAAAACCTCTCGCTCGGGCATAATTCTCAGATGCAGGGTCATCACTTGCCGCCGAAGAGTAATCACTTACAGAATAAAAGTCCTCTGGGATATCAAATATCGTCCCCCAATACTCCCATAGCGCACATTGTAAATTATTTTTGAACTCCAATTTCGATTCTGCAGAAAATCTATCCAAAGTATCGGAACAATGAGTCAAAGCTATTTGCGTGCTCATCAATCGAATATCTTGAAATTGAACCGATGTTCCGGAAGCAATACCCATTGTCGATGTCAAAAAAATCTTATAGGGCAAATACTTCTTATTAAATTCTTCCGGATAAAAATCAAACCACACGTCATACAACAAATCCAACATTTTCCCCGCATACAAAGGATCCGCCGCAGAATACACATAATCACTTACCGTCCCCTGCACTTGACTCCAATCAAAATCCGCTCTGGTAAACTCATAAAGTATGTATGTTCCATATTGCTCATAAAAATCCACAATCCGATTGTCATCCGGAGACTTCCCTTGAGGAAGGACATAATCTGGTGCCAAATCCTCTATTACCCCCAAAGAGTCATCTTTCGCACAAGCCGACAGCAACAACGCCACTGTCGATAAAATCAAAATATATTTCGCTTTCATAATCATCAATTTTATTGGTTATTCAACATTTCCTGAACGGTCTGAAACGAATGCCGATTCATTTTGCTCCAACTGGATATTATTTTCCAATACCACATTGGAAATAGGTAATACATACAAAGGATCATTTTCTTGCAACACGAAGACCGTCCACGGATCATTCCTCTTGGCTTTATATCTATGTGAAATCGACGGTTTTCCATAACGTCTCAAATCAAACCAACGTATTTCATCAAAACAAAGTTCCTTTCTACGCTCCAAATAAATCTCTTCCAACAATCTTTGAGGTTCAGAAATATGCACATCTTCATATCCCACAATACGATGCCTACGCAAATAATTTAAATCCTCCTGAGCGTTCCCCAATCCATTGTCCATGTGCGCATAAGCTTCCGCCCTATTCAGATACGCCTCAGATATCCGAATCACATTCGTCGGTCCGCTCGTACCTTCAGCGTAATCCGGAGTTTTCTTTTTCAAACTCGTCACTCCCATAGACGAGCCAAACCAGAATGTTTTCCGTTTATCGTTATCATCATATAAGGCAAGTAATCCTTTCGATGGAACAAAGCCATAAATCAAACTTCCATTGCCATACCGCCACTCCACTTCCGAGTGCGTATAAGTCGGCATATAAAAGGTTCCTTCAAAAGTCGTGTAATCTGTCAATCCACCAGCAGTTTCGATTGCCTCATTCGCCGCCGTGATCACATCAGCCCAACGTTCCATGTAAAGATACACCCTCGAAAGGATAATGTTCACCGTGGTCAGGTTAACCCTAAAATGCTGGCCTCGTTTCGGATGCTTTCTGAACAATTCCAAGGAAGCCTCCAAATCGTCCACGATTTGTCCATATACTTCCTCCACCGTATTCCGGGCTATCCCATTTTCCACCATTCCCGCCGTCAGTTTCAGAGGCACACCCAAAGCGCTTTTGTCCTCATTGTAAGGCTCTCCATAAAGATTCACCAACATCCAATAATAGAATCCTCTCAACGCCAAGGCTTCCGCTTTCACGTAATCCCGTTCCACGTCCAAACCTTTGGCATCATCAATACCGTCCAACACCGCATTCACGCCCATAATCTGAGCATAAAGTCCTGTGTAGGTATCCGTCATACTCGCTCCACTTTCCCACATATCCGGTTGCCAAGTAAAAAACGAAAAATTTGATGTGGCATAGGTATTATCAGCGTCTCCGTAATACAAATTCTCATTAAGTTCCACATCATCGTCCAACAAATACAACACACTATACAAGGAAGAGGTATAAGCGGTTCCCAACAAGAATTCACTAAAATCCGTTACCGTTTTTACGATTACCTCATCTTGAGATTCTTCCTCCAAGAAATCGGAGCAGCTCCACAAACAAAGCACGCCCAATAAACTCCAAAGTATATTTTTCATATTTCCCATTTTTAGACTATAATATTATTTGTAACGACAAAGAAGCAACACGGCGGGCAGGCCAATTCCCCGTTTCCGGATCCAAGCCATTCCAATCCTTGTCCCGAACCCACAGGAACGGATTCGTCATACTCGCCTTCAACTGCATTCTTTGGATAGACAACTTCTCCAAACAATCTTTACCAAATTCATAAGACAACGATATGGAACGACAACGGATAAAATCCGTCTTAGCCACCCGCTCATCAGACATATTATACATGTGATAAAGATTCGAAGTATAGGCGGTGGATGTCGCTGTCACCGGCAATACGATATCTTCATAACCGGTTCCCGGCAAAGAAGGAATATTGGTGTGTTCCTCGTCTCCGGGCTGTTTCCAACGCTTCTTCAAATCCCTGGAAACATTCACTTCAGGACGAGGCAAACCGGGATTCGTGTCCGTGGCTCCCGAATAATACTTCGGCAAACGTCCATATCCTCCCCATTGCACGGCAAACAAGGCATAAAGCGACCAACCTTTATATTTAAGCATCGTGTTCAAACCTCCGGAAAAGTCCGGAACGAATTTCCCCGACTTCACCAAGTAATCGATTGGTCCCGAAGCATCCTCCACATCCATATATTCAAACGTAGGGTGACCATTTTCCGGATTCAATCCTGCGAACTTATAGGAATAGAACGTGGAATAAGGTTCTCCGTCAACGACGCATTCCCCGGTCAAATAATCGTTCAGCGTGTTCACTCGTTTATTCTTATCCACCGAGTTATGAGCCACACCCGTGTTCAAAGAAAGCTGCCAAGTAAAATCGGGCGTCCGCACAGGCACCACGTCTATCACAAAATCATACCCGTAATTCTTCATGGTCGCTCCCGAAACCACTCCGTTCCCTGTACCATTTTCATAAGGAATCGCACGGGAAGAAAGCACGTCACAATTCTTTTCATAATAATTGAAAGTGAAATTCAATCGTCCCTTCAACAAAGAAGCGTCCACTCCGATATTATATGTCTTCGTTTTTTCCCAACCCAAATCAGGATAAGGCAGAGATTTCATTCTCAATGTGAATTCATTATAACGAGTATCCAAACCGTTGTCATAAGCAATCAAATAAGGAGAAACAGAAGTAACAGCATTCCCCTGATATCCAAAAGACGCATATACATCCAAATTATTCAACCACCACAAATCGTACAACATCTTCTCGTTAGTCGCTCTCCACTTTACCCCGACAGACCAAGTCGGCTCAAACCGTTTGTTTTTATCTTGTCCGAAACGGTTCGAAGCGTCAACCCGCGCGTTCACGTTCACGACATAACGGTCATCGTAAGTATATATGGCAGAAGCGTATTCACTCAACGTGTTTTCTTTACGATTCAACACGCTCGCCGAACCATTTTGTATATCGCTATTTCCTACTTCATACCCATAAGGATCAAGATAAGTCACAGGCGGTGTCGCAAAAGTCTCTCCTCTATCGGGCAAATAACCATAACGCAAAGAAGTATTTCCTTTCGTCCTGACAGAATTGGTCTCCACTCCCAATTGCAATGTCACCCGATGCTTGTCTTTAAACACTTGGTCATAGACCAAACTGTTCCGCACCATGACAGAATAAACATTCGTCAAATCCGTCTCCAATATACCCCCATGAGGAAGAGGAGACGAATTATATTCCACGCTATTGGCGGCTACGGTTCCATATTCATACCCTCTCATCTTCGTGATATAAAAGGATCCCTCACTCGCCCACTGCTTCGAATCCGAGGACGAATAGGAATAAGAAAACAATCCCTGATATTCCAAACACGGTATTATCTTCCACTTCAAATCAACCGACACACCCAACGAACGAGAAACGTTCTCACTGCCTGTATTGGCCAATTCATTCAAAATATTATAATTAAACAACTCCTTCTTTCCGTTATATTCCCCTTCCACTTGATAAAAATAATATGTCCCGTCCTCGTCATAAGCGGCAATCGCACGAGATGTCCCATAAGCATAGGTAAACGGATCAACCCCATAAGCAAATCCCTCCACATTACGGATACTCCCTTTCAACAACATATCCACCGTCAATTTGGAGCCCAAACGAACCGTCGTGTTGGAGGTCGCCGTAAACATACTCATCTCGTTCCCTTTCGCCTCTCCCTTCTCTCCAACGTATCCAAAAGAGGTCCTATTCTGCACTTTATCACTTCCTCCGCTGATACTTATGTTATGCGAATGGTTTAATGAATTTCTAAACAACAAATCAAACCAATCCGTATTCAATGACGCCAATCTCTTATACTCCGTATTCATCTCGGAAGCGGTGATCTCTTTGTTTATCATTTTCTGCACCAATCCCGCATAGCCTATCGGCAAAATCGGTGAAGAATAAGTCCTGCGTTCATCATAAATATCCTTCTGCAACTGCATGATTTCCGCCGAGTTCATCAAGTCATACAATCCATATCTCGGCCGCTGCCCGATAGAGAAATCACCACTGTAACTTACCTGTATCCGTCCTGCCGTTGCTTTTTTCGTCGTGATGACAATCACGCCATTCGCCGCCTGCGAACCGTAAATCGCCGTGGCGGAAGCGTCTTTCAACACGGTGATTGTCTCAATGTCGTTCGGATTCAACCACGAGATAGCATTACCCGCCAACTCCTTAATATCGTCCGCATCCACGGAGAAATTCGTGTTATCCTCCGAATTGAACGGTTGAGGGTCACGCTGAATCACACCGTCAACGACCCACACCGGCTCCTGGCTCCCGAGCAATGTCGAGGTTCCCCGCACCCGGATCTTCGGAGTCGCCCCCACCTGACCGGTAGTGTTCATCACCAACATTCCCGGCACGACACCTTGCAACATCTGGTCAACAGACGACACTCCCGCCATCATGATATCTTCCGCTTTCACCGTTGTGGAAGCTCCCGTATAATTCCCTTTCGCCACATTACCATATCCCGTCACCACCACCTCATCCACCTTATGCGTTTCCTCTTCCATCACCACAAGCATTTCTTTTCCCTCGTATTTCACTTCTTTCTTTTTCAAGCCGACAAAAGAAAACACTAGCACCGGATTCTCGACATTCAAAACAGACAGCGTGAACCGTCCGTTGTTGTCCGTCACCACGCCCACCGAGGTGCCTTTCACGATGACCGTGGCACCGGGGAGGCTTGTGCTGTCCTTCATGAGGACACGGCCTTTGATAATCAACTCTTTCGGCACTTTCTTTTCATCATCGCGAGTAATGACAACAACCCGGTCGTCAATCGTGAAAGCCAGCCCCAGAGGCTTCAGCACGCCCGCAAGCAACTGGCTGAAGTCCTCGTCCCGGGCATCCACGTCCACCCGGCCGCAGCCTTTCAGCAAGTCCAGATTGTAAAGGAACGTGTACTCCGTCATCGATTCCAACCGCTGGAAGACCTCTTCCACGGCCGCGTTCTTCATCGTCAAAGACACTTTGGTCTGAGCCACACTATTAGCGGACACGTGCAACGCCCCGACTAATAACAATGTCACAAGCAATCTCATACGCAAACTGAAATTAAATTTCCACCTTTGCCTCCGTGGAGGCAAAAAATCACACTTTTTTTTCATACATTTGAAAACTCATTAAATTAAACAACATCCGTTTCTCGTTGGGCGACGAGAAACCAACGCGGACAGGACGCCCATCCCGTCCGCGCTTTTATTTTTTATACACTGTCAAAGTCCTTCCATTCAATTCAAAACGCACCTCGCCCGACAACTCGAATTTCCGCAACACATCGCCTATCCCCGAGTACATCGGCATCTTGCCATTGTAAACAATCCCCTGCACCCCGGTGTTCACATAAAACACCTCCACGTCGTACCAACGGGCCAGCGTCCTCAGAATCTCCCCCAGCGGCATATCTTTGAAATAAAACATCCCGTCCTTCCAAGCCGTGAACACGCCCGTGTCCACCTCCTTCACCGTCACGTTTCCCACCCCCTTGTTATAATAAGACTGTTCACCGGGACGCAACCTCAAAAGCTCCTTCCCTTCGCACAAAACCGCCACGCTCCCCTCCACCAACGTCGTGTAAACCCCGGCCTCGTCCGCATACGACTTCACGTTGAACTCCGTCCCCAGCACCTTCACCCCCATCTCCCCGGCTCTCACCACAAAAGGCCACCCCTCATCCCCAGCCACCTCGAAATAGGCCTCGCCCGAAATCCGCACAAGCCGCTTCTCTTTTCCAAAACGGGACGGGAACTCCAGCGACGACCCCGAGTTCAAGTATACCTTCGTGCCGTCCGCCAACACCAGCGAATAAATCCCGCCATAAGGCACCTCCACCTTGTTGAAAGCCACCTCGGCGTCCTCCCGAAGCGAGTCCTCGCCGACGGTCAACACACCCTCCTCGTTGCTAAACCGCACGTTCTCCTCCTCGTCCCTCACCACCGACAGCGTGTCCAAATCCCACTGCTCCCCCGTGGCGGAATACAACACGACCCTCGCCCTGCCCGCCGACACCTCCTCGGCCAACACCGGCTCCGGCGACTCTTTTTCCGGCCTCAAATAAAACAACGCGGCAGCTCCCGCCACCAACGCCACCGAAGCGGCGACCCACCACCAACGACGGCCGGACTTTCCGCTCCGGATCAATCCCACCTTGCGCAACGCCCTCTCCGCATCGAATTTCTCAAGCAACCGCACAGTCTCCCCTATTCTCTCCTTGTCGCACAATTCCTCGACCAGCGCCTTCAGCTCCGGATTTCGCTCCACCACCCTTCTCACCTCTTCCTCGTCCTCCTTGGAAAGCTCCCCCTGGCAATATTTCAACAATTTCTTCGCAAATTCCATAATCCATAGTTTTTCTTGTTATTCTACCCACATAACAAACAACTCACAAAAAAGGATTACACGAAAATCACTTTTTTTCATTTTTCCTTGACTTTTCCCGTTTCTGTCATTATATTTGTGTCAAGGACAACTATTTCCATCCTCGATTTTCCCAAACAAAAACGCGTTCAATCCTCCATGAGCCAGCTTTCCGCCCCCTATCCTCCCCCTTTCATCGGTCAAAGCCGAGACAAAGCCGAGATAAACTCGAGACAAAGCCGATAGCAGTCGGCTTTGACTGGCTGTTTTATCACAGCTTTATCTCCTGTTTTCCTCCACAATGGGAAAAAAGGTGACGTAACGGACATGGAAAACCATCCGTGCCGGAAGACAAAAAAGAAAAAAGACGTTTTGGACTCACACCATCTTCAAGAAGAGGAGGAGGAGGGGGTAGAGGTCTTTGAGGCGGGCGCGGAGTTGGATTTTGGCCCGGTTCTTTTGGACTTTGACGGTGTTGACGCTGATGCCCAGTTTTTGGGCCACCTCGTCGTTGCTCAAGCCGTCGACGCAGGCGAGGCGGAACACTTTGCCGCACTCGCGCGGAAGCTCGTCAATGGCCGCCATGATTTCCCGATAAACTTCCGCACGGACCACTTTGGCAAAGAACTCGTCCTCGGAAGGTTCTTCACGGGGAGCGACCTTTTCCAACACCTCCGCATGAATCTCTTTCAATTTCAATTGGTTCAGGCAGGCGTTGCGCACGGACACATAGAGAAAACGGAGCAAGTGCTCCTCGTCTTGGAACTCCTTGCGGGCCTCCAACAGTCCCGTGAACACGTCCTGCACCACGTCTTCCGCCGCTTCCACCTCTTTCAAATAACGGTAAGCGAAATGACACAAAGGGCGATAATGACGGCGGAAACATTCCTCGAAACCCACGCCTTCACATATATTCCAGTTATCCGTTGACATTTGCCTCATTGTTCACCATTATTATATTACCGGCCCACGACGGAAGGAGCCGCACAAAAGTAGGAATAAATCGCCCTTCCGGCAAACAGATTATTTCGCTCTTTCATGGGCCACCAACACCTTGTCGATTTTTTCAAGCATGGAGGAGAATGTTTCCTTGTCATACCCCAATCCGACGTACACGATTCTGCCCTCCCCGTCCACAAGGAAATTGCGGGGAATGCCGGACTTGGCGAATTTCGAGAAAATCTCCCGGTTCGGGTCCAAACCCATCGGGAAAGCGTAACCGTGCTTCTCCCTGAAGCGGGCCATCTGCTCCCGGGTGTCCTCGCGGGAAATCGGCAAATAGACAAGGTCGCGGTCCTTGAAACGTTCCAATATTTCCTTTTCCACCCGCTTCAATTCCTCCTGGCAGGGCGGACACCACGTGGCCCAGAAGTTTATCAACACCACTTTCCCCCGCAGGTCCTTTATGTCCATTTTCTTCCCGTCAAACATTTCCACCACGAACTCAGGGACCAGGTCGCCTTTCTTCACCAGGGCGTCCCTGTCCTCCTCCCGCGCGTTCATTCCCATGCCGACCATACCCGCGCATATCAAAAACAAAAACATCCTCATCATAAACTATCGGGTTATTGATTTTCTACAAAGTTAAAGGAAATATCGGGAATTTCCTATTATCCGAAAAATTATTCGCGCCAAACCGCCACAACCCGCCAAATTTTCCTAATTTTGTCAGCGTGTGAAAAATTATATTATTAGACAACCAATACAAAAAGAAAATGGCACAAAACAAAAACTCTTACCGGACAGGTATCTTCATCATCGGAATCCTGTTCTTCATTTTCGGGTTTGTCACGTGGCTGAATTCCACGCTGATACCCTATCTGCAAATCGCCTGTGAGCTGAAACACGAATGGCAAAGCTATCTTGTGACTTTCGCGTTTTACATCGCCTACTTCGTCACGGCGCTCCCCTCCTCGTGGGTGTTGCGCAAGACGGGTTACAAGAACGGCATGATGCTGGGCCTGTTCGTCATGGCCGTGGGGGCGCTGCTCTTCATCCCGGCCGCCATGACCCGCACTTACGGCCTGTTCCTGCTGGGACTTTTCGTGATGGGCACAGGACTTTCCGTGTTGCAAACCGCCTCCAACCCTTACGTCATCGAACTCGGCCCGCCTGAAAGCGCAGCCCAGCGCGTGAGCATCATGGGAGTCTGCAACAAGGGCGCGGGAGCCATCAGCCCGCTTATCCTCGGTGCCATTTTCCTGAACGACATGGACACGTTCCAAGCCAGCCTGCAGACGATGACCGACACGCAACGCGAAGCGGCCCTTGACGCCCTGGCAGCCAAGTGCATCGTCCCATACGTCATCATCATGGCGGCCCTCGTGGTGTTGGGGCTTTTCGTGCGCTTCTCCTCGCTTCCCCAAATCGACGACCCGGAAGACGAGACTCCGGCGACCGCCGCAGGCAAGCAACACCGCAGCATATTCAGCTACCCGCACTTGTGGCTCGGAATCGTCACCCTCTTCTTCTACATGGGCGTGGAGGTGATTCCCGTCGACACGATTATCCGCTACGGAAATGAAATCGGCCTGTCGATGGACGCCGCGCGCGTGTTCCCGACCTATTCGATGATCGCTTTCATCATCGGGTATTTCGTCGGCATCATTTGCATTCCGAAATACATCAGCCAGCAGCGGGCCTTGGCCGTTTGCGCCATTCTGGGAGCGATACTGACGCTGTTCGTGGTGTTCACGCCGGCGGACGCCTCCATCTGGTTCCTGGCATTGCTCAGCCTGGCCAACTCGCTGATGTGGCCGGCCATTTTCCCGCTGGCCATCTTCGGGCTGGGACACCACACGAAAACCGGCTCCGCCCTGCTCATCATGGCCATCGCCGGAGGAGCCGTCCTTCCCATGGTGTTCGGGTCGCTCACCAGCTCGTTCGGGTATCAGGCTTCCTATTGGATGCTGTTCCCGTTCTACTTAATCATCCTGTATTTTGCCGTTTCCGGCCACAAGGTGGGAATCAAGCATTTGTACGAGCAACACAAGGCATAATTTTTTCATTTTCCATATTTAAAACCGACCGGGCGACTTCAAGTCTCCCGGTTTTTTCATTTCCCTTCCACGCATCCGCACAGAATAAGAGAAAAAAAGCTATTTTCGCGAGACCATGAAAAAGAAAGTTGACTATAAGAACATTTGGGCAAGAACGAAAGCCATGCTATTGTCGCCGCGGCGGGAATGGCCGGCGGCCCACAAGGAAGACATTCCCGGAAAACGGCTTTTCCAGGAGTATCTCCTGCCATTGGCGGCAACAGGAACGGCATGCGTGGCCATTCTGCTATTAATCAGGGGAAACGGATGGACCGCCGTCAGCATGGCGGCCATCAATCTCATTTCCGTGTTGGCGGGCTGGTTTGTCACTTACCGTCTGACGCGGGAATATCTGGACGGCAAACTGGGAAACGCCCGGCAAACGGCCCTCTATCTGGCAACGTACGGCTATGGCGTGTACATCGTGTTCCATTGCCTTTCCGACGGTTTCAGCGGCCATTTCCTGGGACAAGTGATGGAAGTGGCAAGTTTCCTGTGCGTCCACACGCTGTACGTGGGGCTGGAAACGCTGCCGGAATTGAACGCCAAACATCGGAACAACGTGCTCATCATGACCGCGGTGCTCATGCTCGTGATTCCCGCCATCGCGGAACGGCTGCTGACGATAGTTTTCCGAATTCCAACATTGTACGCTTAAAACAAGGAGTTAATCATGGCAAACGAAGTGAACATAAAAAACAGGAGGGCGTCGTTCGACTACGAGTTCATCGAGGAGTACACGGCGGGAATAGTGCTCACAGGCACTGAAATCAAATCCATACGGGCCGGAAAAGCGGGACTGGCGGACGCTTACTGCTATTTCCACCGGGGGGAATTGTGGATCAAGGGAATGTACGTGGCCGAATACAAACTGGGCACTTACTACAACCATGCGGAACGACGGGAACGCAAATTGCTGCTCCAGAAAAAAGAACTGTCCAAACTGGAACGCAAGACGAAAGAAAGCGGGCTGACCATCGTGCCCCTCCGGGTATTCCTGAACGACAAGGGCTTCGCCAAGGTGCGCATCGCCCTGGCCCGCGGAAAGAAACAATACGACAAGCGGGAGTCGCTGAAAGCCAAGGACGCCAAACGAGAGATGGACCGGTTCATGAAGAAATAGCCCGATGAGACAACCGCATGAGAATTATTTCATCCTGACGGGAGGTCCCGGAAGCGGGAAAAGCACCGTGGAACGGGAACTGAAAGCGATGGGAGTGACGACCGTGGAAGAGGCCGCAAGAGGAATCATCCAACGGGAAGTGGAAAACGGAGGAGATGCGACGCCCTGGGGCGACACCCGGACCTACTCCCGCCTAATGCTAGAACACGCGCTCCATGACTTCGACTCCCACAAGACAGAAAGGGGAACGGTGATGTTTGACCGGGGCATTCCGGACGTGCTGGGCTACATGCGGCTGATCGGACTGACGGGTTTGGCAGGCTTGGAAGAGGCGTGCCGGGAACGGAGGTACAACAAGCGGGTGTTTTTCTTCCCGCCATGGAAAGAAATCTACGAAACGGACAAGGAACGCAAGCAAGACTGGGAGACGGCGGAGCGCACGTACCAAGTCATGTTGGCGACCTACAAGGAACTGGATTACCAGCCGGAAATCGTGCCCTGCCTTCCCCCGAAAGAGCGGGCACAATGGATTGTCCGGCGGTTGGCGCAAAAGTAAGCGGAGACACGCGCAAGATGTTGAAAAATGTATTACTTTCGGGGTCAGAATAAAAACACAAACTTTATGATGTTATTTTCGCGCAACAACAACAAGTTAGCACCCGGTATCGAAGAAAAAATCAAGAAATACCGCCGTATGGGATGCACCGTGCCCACACGCAAGATGATTAAAAACGAGGAACAAATAGCCGGAATCCGGGAAAGCAGCAAAATCAACACGGGCGTGCTCGACCACGTGGCCCAACACATCAAGGCGGGCATGTCGACCGAGGACGTGAACACGCTGGTACACGAGTACACGCTGGCCCACGGAGCCATCCCCGCCCCGCTGAACTACGAAGGATTCCCCAAAAGCGTATGCGTTTCCATCAACGAGGAGGTGTGCCACGGCATACCCTCGAAGGACGTCATCCTGCGGGACGGGGACATCGTGAACGTGGATGTCTCGACCATCTACAACGGGTATTTTTCCGACGCGTCGCGCATGTTCCTCATCGGGGATGTCTCGCCGGAACGCCGCCGCCTGGTGGACGTGACCCGCGAATGCCTGGAACTGGGCATCGAGGCCGCCCGCCCGTGGGGCTTTTTGGGCGACATCGGCGAGGCCATCCAAGAGTACGCCGAAAGCAACGGCTATTCGGTGGTACGCGAGTTTTGCGGCCACGGGGTCGGCATCGAATTCCATGAACGCCCGGAGGTGGAACACGTGGGACGACGGGGCACGGGCATGTTGCTCGTTCCTGGCATGATTTTCACCATCGAGCCCATGATAAACATGGGAAAACCGGGCATTTTCATCGACGAGGAAAACGGTTGGACCGTCATCACGGAGGACGAGAAACCCTCCGCCCAATGGGAGAACACGATTCTCATCACGGAGGCCGGAGTGGAACGCTTAACCTGGTAATCAAGTCATGGCGAACGAAACAATCTTTTCTCCGGTAGTGGACCTGCTGCGGCAACACCAGTTGTTGCAACAGGAATACGACCACGAAAAATTGTTTTTCGAGGAGCAAACGCGCAAGGCGGGCATTCCCCGCCGGGTGCGGCAGGGCTTGTGCTGGTTTCCATTGAGACTGGGCAAGGCGAGCCACAATTCGCTGAATCAGGTGGTGGTGGAAATGAGCCGGGAAGAAAACGACGAGACGGAGCATTTGTTTGAATACGGGAAGCCGGTGTGCTTTTTCCGAGAGAAGGAAGACGGGCAAATCATCTACTCCCGCTTTCAAGGGACTGTAAGCTACGTGCAAGACAACCGCATGCTGGTGGTGGTTCCTTCGTTAGAGGCCGCCGCCGAATTGCAAAGCTGGGTAGCCCGCGTGGGAGTCCAGCTCTATTTCGACGGGACCTCCTACCAGACCATGTTCGCCGC
The DNA here is from genome assembly GCA_944320555.1 of uncultured Butyricimonas sp. GTDB lineage: Bacteria > Bacteroidota > Bacteroidia > Bacteroidales > Marinifilaceae > CALUMT01. The sequence goes on from CALUHX010000050.1 coordinate 13,766, forward strand.
GCTGAAAGAGGTGATGGCCGCCCGGACGGGACGATTGGCCCACTTGCGGGAAGTGCTGCTAGGCAGCACCGCCCCGGGATGGCGCAAACTGCCGGCCATACGGTTGGCATGGTTGAATCCGTCGCAAGAGAAAGCCGTGAACAAAGTGTTATGCGCCAAGGATGTGGCCGTGGTGCACGGACCGCCGGGAACTGGCAAGACGACGACACTCGTGGAAGCCGTTTACGAAACACTGCGGCGGGAAACGCAAGTGCTCGTGTGCGCGCAAAGCAACACCGCCGTGGACTGGATTTCGGAGAAACTGGTCGACAGAGGGGTGAACGTGCTGCGGGTAGGCAACCCGACACGGGTGAACGAGAAAATGATGTCGTTCACTTACGAAAAACGCTTTGAGAAACATCCCTCCTACCCCAGGCTGCGTTCCCTGCGCAAGGCCATACGGGAAGAGCTCGCCCGCATAAAAAGCTCGAGGGGGACCAAAAAGGAGGCGGCCCGCAACCATTTGCAGCGATTGCGGCAACAGGCGGTGGACTTGGAAATAGAAATCGACGCCCAACTGTTCAACGAGGCCCGCGTGGTGGCCTGCACGCTGGTGGGGTCAGCCAACCGCCTCTTATTGGGCAAACGCTTCTCGACCCTCTTTATCGACGAGGCGGGCCAAGCGTTGGAGGCCGCCTGCTGGATAGCCATCACCCGCAGCGACCGGGTCGTCCTCGCAGGCGACCACCTGCAACTGCCCCCCACAATAAAATGCCACGAGGCCGCACGGGGAGGACTGGACCGCACGCTGCTACAACGAATCCAGAAAAAAATGCCGGAGACCGTGTCCATGCTGACCATCCAATACCGGATGCACGAGGACATCATGCACTTCCCCTCCCGCTGGTTTTACCAAAACAAACTGGAAGCCGCCCCGGAAGTGGGACACCGGAACATCCTTGAATTCGACTCGCCGATGACGTGGGTGGACACGGCCGCCCTCGGACTGACGGAAACGCAAGTGGCCGAGAACTTCGGTCGGCTCAACAAACCGGAGGCCGAATTGCTGGTGACACAATTGCGCGAATATATCGAACGCATTGGAATCGCACGGATTCTGGAAGAAACCATCGACTTCGGCCTCATTTCACCCTACCGCGTGCAAGTGCAATACATCCGCCATCTCATCAAACAAAACCGATTCTTCAACCCGATACGCCACCTCATCACCATCCACACGGTGGACGGATTCCAGGGACAGGAACGGGACGTGATTTTCATCAGCCTCGTGCGGGCAAACGAAAACGGAGACATCGGTTTCCTCAACGACCTCCGGCGCATGAACGTGGCCATGACGCGCGCCCGGATGAAACTCATCATCATCGGCGACGCCCCCACGCTCACGCGCCACGCATTCTACAAAGCGCTGTTCGAGTATATAACACAAAAGGGAAAAGTCATCACCGTTCCTCCGCACGGGACATAACTCCCTATTTTATAGTCCTAAACTTTTTTGTAACATTTTTGTAACCAAAATGTAACAAAAAGGCGCTAAACTTGCAAAAGTAAATATAGAATCAAGGATTTATGTTGTACAACAGAGAATTAAGCTGGCTATCTTTCAATGAACGGGTCATGCAGGAGGCACAAGACAAGAGCGTCCCTCTCATCCAACGCCTACGTTTCTTGGGCATATATTCCAACAACCAAGACGAGTTTTTCAAAGTCCGGATCGCCAATCTGGAGCGCTTGAACAAAGACAAGAAGAAAAAAGACAAAAAATTGTCCGGAGACGTCACGTCCACGGAGTTACAGCGGAAAATATCACGGAAGGTGCTGGAGTCCCAACAAAAGTTCGAAGACACCTACGCCAACATTCTGGCAGAGATGAAGACCCAAGGCATCACCATCATCAACGAAAGCATGCTGACGGCGGAAGAGGAGGCCTTCTGCAAAAACTATTTCATGGAAAAAATCAGCCCGCTGCTGGTGCCGCTGCTGGTACGCAAAAGCGTGAAACTTCCCTTGCTGCGGGACGAGTCCATCTACCACGCCGTCAAAATGGAAAGCGACAACAGACAGGCAAGCCGGTACGCCATCATCGAAATCCCTCAAAACAGCCAATCGCCGCGGTTCACCGTCCTGCCCGGTTCGACTCCCGCGCAAACACGCATCATTTTCATCGACGACATCATCCGCTTGTGTCTGGACGACATCTTTTTCATGTTTTCCTACGACCGGATTCACGCCTACACGTTCAAATTCATGCGGGACGCCGAGCTGGACTTGGACGACGACATATCCAAGAGCCTGATTGAGAAAATGGAAGACGGCCTGACCAAACGACGTTACGGCCGTCCGGTGCGTCTAGTTTACGACAAGGACATGCCGGAGGATTTGCTGGACATCCTCATCGAGAAACTGGGTCTGCGCAACAGCGAGAACTTGACCCCCGGAGGACGTTACCACCTGATGCGGGATTTGATGAAATTTCCCATCGTGAACACAGAGCTGGAATACGAGAAAGTGCCGCCTTTGCGCCATCCCGCCTTCGGCATCAACTCCAGCGTGTTCACCACAATCCGCCAACAGGACGTGTTGCTGCACTATCCTTACCACACATTCAACCATTTGATAGATTTCCTGCGGGAAGCCGCCATGGACCCGCAAACCGACTCCATATACATCACCCTGTATCGCACGGCCGAACGCTCGAAAGTAATCAACGCCTTGATCAACGCCGCCCGCAACGGGAAGAAAGTGGTGGTACTTTTGGAATTCTTCGCCCGCTTCGACGAGGAGCGCAACCTGGCCAACGCCGAAATCCTGCGCCAGGCCGGAATCAAGGTGATACACGGCATCCCGGGCATCAAAGTCCACTGCAAACTGATTCTGGTGCAACGCCGGGAAGGTTCCCGCCTGCGGGGATACGTCCACGTGGGCACCGGCAACTTCAATGAAGACACCGCCAAAATATACAGCGACTTCAGTTTGTTCACCTCCCGGAAAGAAATCGCCGAGGACGCGGAACAAATCTTCGAATTCCTGCAAGACAACTACAAACAACTGAAGACACAAACCCTCCTCGTATCCCCCTACAACATGCGCGACCGTTTTGAAACGCTCATCAACAACGAAATCAAAAACGCCAAAGAGGGACGGAAAGCCTACATTTACGTGAAATGCAACAGCCTCACGGACGAGGACATGGTCATGAAACTATACAAGGCGAGCAAGGCGGGCGTGCGGGTGCGCCTCATCATCCGGGGCGCCTGCTGCCTCATGCCGGAGGAGGAAGGTTTCAGCGAGAATATCAAAGGCATCAGCATCGTCGACAAATACCTGGAACACGCCCGGCTCATGATATTCTACAACGGAGGAAAAGAAAAAATGTTCATCAGCAGCGCGGACTGGATGAACCGGAATCTCAGCCGCCGCGTGGAAGTGGGCATCCCGATACTGGACAAGGAAATCGCCGCCAACCTCAAGGACACGTTCTCCATCCAGTGGAAAGACAAGGTGAAAGCACGGAACCTGAACATCAGCCGAATCAACCAATACATCGGCACGCGTCCATTCTCCCAAGAAGATTTGGACAGCCGCTCGCAAATCGCATTATACAATTATTATAAAACACGACAACAACAGCAAGACAATGAAAAGTAAAACAATCGCAGCCATAGACATAGGCACCAACGCCGTGAGACTTTTTATCTCCAGCATGGAAGAGTATCCCACAGAAACCCTTTACAAGAAAATCGCATTCATCAGGGTTCCGTTACGCTTGGGCGATGATGTTTTCACCACAGGAAAAATCGAAGACAAAAAAAGACACCGCTTGCGGGAAACCATGCAAGGCTTCTCCTACATCATGTCCGCCTTCAACGTGGAAGCCTACCGCGCCTATGCGACGTGCGCCATGAGGGAAGCGCTGAACGGGGAAGAAATCGTGCGAGAGCTGAAAGAAGCCAGCGAGCTCAACGTCGAAATCATCAGCGGCACGAAGGAGGCAGAGACCATATTCGCCGGCGGCATGAAAGACGTCGTGGAAAACGACAAGACCTACCTGTACGTGGACGTGGGCGGAGGAAGCACGGAGGTCATCGTGTATAGCAAAGGCGAGAAAGTCGACGCCCGCTCGTTCCCAATCGGGACGGTGCGCATCCTCAACGACGCCGTGGGAAAAGGCGAGACAAAATCTTTCAAGACATGGCTCAAGAGCCTTTATCAAAAATACACCCCCGACTACATCATCGGGTCGGGCGGCAACATCAACAAGGTGCACAAACTCCTGAACAAAAAAGAAAACGAGACCATCACCTATCAGGAACTGGAAATTCTCTACAAATACGTCAAGAGTTTCAACATCGAGGACCGGGAACGGGTGCTCAAACTCAACACCTACCGGGCCGACGTCATCATCCCCGCCATGAAGATTTTCCTGACCGTGGGGAAGATATGCCAAATAAACGAAATCATCGTCCCCAAACTGGGACTGTCCGACGGAATTGTCCGGATTCTCGGCAAAGAAATCCAAAGCCAAGAATAACCCCTATCGAGGATTGCCCATTCACGCAGTCCTCGATATTTCTTTTCCTTTCCATCCGCAAAAACGCTCGCATTGTACGCAAATGTCGTAACCGAGCAACGCCCCGATGATGAAATCCTCCTCGGGACTGAGGCAATTCAAAGGGCGGTCGACAATCAGGCGCACCACTTCAAGACAAGCCTTTTTCCCGAAAAAGAAATTCACATGCTCATTGTTCAGTTCTTGTTTCACGTAATCCCAATGTTGTTCCTGCAACCGTCGCTCGGCGAACGCCTCCTCCCGCTTGGGCAAAGTGCATAACGCCATCGCCCGCACCCCCTTCTGCAATTCATATATATGGTGAAGAAATATCTTCATGTCCCCAGAAAGTATCTCGTGATTTGCCATAATGCCCTCTTTTTCCATTCAAATGGCGGGGAGAGTCGTTATGAACTCCCCCACCCTGTTTCTCAATTCATCTCTTTCCGAACTTCTTGCAACCAGGACTCCAAACGTTCGTCCGTCCGGTCGGCCTCGTTCATCTCGTCCAGCAACATCCCCACCACACGTCCGTCCACCTCGGCAGTGGATGAATCGTAATTATATCCGTCCGTCGGCAGCGATGCCACAAATGTGCAACCGGTTCCCTGCAAATCGTTGTAAATCGTGCCCACGGCATCACAAAACGAAGCACCGAACGAACAAGAGTCGCCACACCCAAAAAGGGCCACCTTTTTCCCGCTCAAATCCTTTGCGGCCAATTTATCCAAAAAACCGTTCCAGTCATCCTGCAAGTCTCCCACGCCCCACGTGGACGAACCCAAAATCAGATTCACATAATTATCCACCTCATCCACATTCACACTTCCCACATTATGCACATCGGCAGCCTCAACGCCCAATTCCTCCGCTATCCTGCTTGCGATAGCCTCCGTTGTTCCCGTCGTGGAACCATAAAATATTCCAATTTTCTTCATACGCTTAATTTTTATTTGATTTTGACACAAAAATAAGGCATGAACATATACAGGAAAATCCCCATAAATGAGGATTTTCCACAGGACACGCCCGCCTTCAGGCCACAAACATGACCATAAAAGGGGATTTCTTTACACGGGCCACCCCGTGTTCGGCTCCACCAATGGCTCCAGACTCAACACGGAACTCGGTATCGGGAAATAAAGCAACGCCGGATCGGAACGCCCCTGGAGCGAAGGCACCAGCTCGAAAGCCTTGTCGAAACGCACCAAGTCGAACCAACGCTTGCACTCGAGAGCAAGCTCCAACAAGCGTTCCTGCAAAATGGCTTCGTCATTTTCCTCGAACGAGCCGTTCACGAACTCATGAGCCGCATAATTCTCCGCGCCATAAGCCCGCTCCCTCACCTCTTTCATCTCCGGAGTCGGATCCATTCCCAAACCGTTCTTTGCCTCCGCCTTCATCAACAACACGTCGGCATAACGGTACAAAATCACATCGTCCACGAAATAGCGCACTCCCGAAATCACCGTCCCCCGCCCCTTCATGGCCATCGTGCCGTAATATGACCGTTGCCCGTCTATCGTTTTGTAAATTTCCAAAAACGTCACATCCTTGCGGCTGTCGTCCACCGCGTACTGTTCCCGCAAATGCTTGGAGGGAGACACCTCCATCAAGCCCCCGCCCACTCCTATCGTGGCCAGGATATCCGGCTCGATGTCCGGAGTCACTGTCGCCTCGGAAATATGCATCATGTCGAAATAATTGTTCGACGCCTCCACCTCCTTAAAATTAATGGCCATCAGAATCTCATTGTTCCCCTTGTTTTCATAAGCGAACACATCTCCAAACGAGGGCAACAACTCAATGCCTGGTATTTGTTGCACGCTCTCGCAGGCGGCGAGGGCTTCCCGGTAATCCGCCTCTCCCCCGCCCTTCCTCCGGGCCGTCCACAAATACACGTCCGCCTTCAATGCGTAAGTCGCGGCTTTCGACCAATGGTTCCGTCCTGTCTCGAACTCTTCCGACGGAAAAAGATTCAACGCAGAATCTATGTCCTGTTTGATGAAAGTGAAAAGATTCTCTTCCGTCTCCCTGGGCTTGTTCACCGTCAACGGGTCGTATCCTTCCATCGGCTCCGTGCGCAAAGGCACACCTCCCCAAATACGCACCATCGTGAAATATATGTAGGCCCGCATGGCATACGCCTGCGCCAGAATCAAATCCCGTTTGTCCTCGTCCGCAAACGAAATGCCGGGCACTTTTGTCAACAACAGATTGGCGGTGTTCACCGCCGAGTAAAAGTTTTGCCACGTCGGCCCGAAACTGGCATCCAAATCATTCTCCCTATATTTCAAATAGTTATCTCCGACAATAGCCTCCGACTCCAACGTCTCGCTCCGCATCTCTCCCCAGATAAACAAATTCTCCACGGCGTTATTGCGCAACTGCACATACATGCCCGCCAATGCGCCTTCCGCGTCCGACTCCGTCTTCCAAAAAGAATTGCTCGTGATGACGCTCGTCGGCTCCACATCCAGCATGTCACACCCCACAGCCATGGCTCCAAGCCCTATCCCCACACACCATCCACTTATCTGCCTCTTCAAATTGTTTCTCATAACCTGATTTATTAAAATGTGATAGAAATACCCGTAATCAAATTCTTTGGAACAGGATAACGGCCGTTGTCCTGTCCTCCCTCTTCCGGATTCAATCCCTTGAAAGCGGTGAAATAATGCAAATTGTTCCCCGTCACGTGCAAACGCACCGCCGAAAGGCCGACCTTTTTCAACAATCGCCGGGGAAAATCGTAACTTAACGTCACCTCCCGCAAACACAGAAAATCGCCTTTCTCCACGTAAAGGTTGCAATTCACGGGCAAGTTGTAGGCCTGGTTCCAAATATAGCAAGGCATGGAAGCCTCATCGCCTTGTTTTTTCCAAGAGTTCACCGCCATGTTCTTCGTCAAATTGCCGTCTCCCTGCGAATTATTGTCCATAAAACGGGTCGCGTAATTATAAATCTTATGCCCCAGCGTATAATCGAAACGTATCAGAAATGTCAACCCCCTCCATGCGAACGTGTTGGTGAAACCGCCATTCCACGTGGGATAATAATTCCCGAGGTACACTTTGTCGCGGGAATCAATCATCCCGTTGTCGTCCACATCACGGAACTTGGAGAACCCTCCGTATTTCGTCTTGTCATTTCCAGGAATCAAGGTGTTCTCCACCGGGTCGGCCTGCGCCTCCTCGTCCGTCGCATAAACGCCCTCCACCACATGGCCGTAAATGTCGCCCACTCGGCCTCCCTCCTGCAAACCGCCAAGCCATGCATAATCGCCCCGTTTCGGATCCCACAAATATTCCCCGCCGATACGATTGTTCTCCGCTCCGTTTTCCGGCAATTCCAAAATCTTGTGCTTCGTATGAGACGCCGTCATCGCCAACGTCCACTGCAACCCGGCCCATGCGGGCAACACCAAGGCGTTCACTTCCAACTCGACACCTTTGTTCTGCAACTTGCCCAAATTCGTGTAGATATTTCCAAATCCCGTCGACGGCGGCAAAGACAACTGCGTTATCAAATTGTCCGTCACCCGCTTGTAGTAATCAAACAGTATCCCTATCTGATTATTGAACAAACCGATGTCCGCCCCCACGTCAAACGTGCGGGACTGTTCCCATTTCAACGCAGGATTGGGGATAATCGTGTTTTGCACGGCCGAAACTCCGTCATAAATGCTTCCCACGGAATACTCCCCCTCGGCTTGAAAATCCGTCAATCCGCTGATATTCCCTGTCACCCCGTAGCTTGCGCGCAATTTCAGCCGGATAAAATCAAGCGAACTCCAAAACTCCTCGTTATGCACGTTCCACCCCACCGAGACTCCCGGGAAAAATCCCCACTTGTGATCCTCTCCCAGATTGGACGCGCCGTCCATCCTTGCGCTCAACGACAACAGGTAACGATCTTTATAGTCGTAATTCACCCGGCCGAAGAATCCCGCAATCACTTGGTCGCTTTCCGTGCTGTTCACCGACTTGGGTGTTGCGGAAGCGTTCAATGTCGGAATCAAGTCCGTGGCGGCCCCCTGCCCCACAGCCTTCAGCGTGGACGCCTCCCGCTTATAATAAGAAAAACCGGCTTTCACGTCCAGATTATGCGCCTTGGCGAACATCTTCTCATATCCCAACACAAAATCCATTTGCTGCTGGAGCGTCTTGTTGTAAGTGCCGGTGGCCTCCCGGGTCGTGTTATACGTCGACGAACCGTTCCAATAAGCCGGTGTAAACGTCCGCCCGTCCGTTATATACTTGTACAAAGACAACTGCGGGACGAACTTCAACCCCGGAACGATTTCCCACTCCGCGCTCATGGAAAGCGCCAGATTGTCCTTGCTGTTTTTCCGTTTGTCGTTATTCAAGTGATACACCGGATTTCCTATGCTCCGGTTCTGTCCGGGAGCGAGCGTGCCGTCCTCGTAAGTGAACTTCGCCGTGGGAGGAAGAGTGGCCGCCCTGTAAAAAATTTGCGCCAAGTCGTACACCTCGTTATTGTTGGATGTCGTGTACATCATCCGCCCGGTCACTTTTAAATTATCCCGCAACTTTAAACTGCCGTTCAAACTGAACGACAATCGCTTGTATTCCGTGGTAATCGCTGTTCCCTCACTGCTCAAATATCCCAACCCGGCATAAAAACTCGCCCGCTCGTCCCCGCCCGACACCGTCAGGTTGTGAGAATGGGAATACGCCGTGCGGTATATCAAATCTTGAAAATCCGTGTCCTTGAAAATAATCGTCTTCGACGGATCCAACGGATCGGGCATGCTCTCCCATCCCTCGTCCAGCTTGTGTTTGTTCTCCTCCGTCAAATACTGAGTGGTAAACGCCGTGCTGTTCGTCAAATCATTGCCTGTCCCGAATCCCAATGCCGAATTCAAGCGGCTCATGGCGTTCGAGTTATAACGAGACGCGTATACCATGCTTTTCCGATTCAACTCGATATACTCCCTCCCCGAGGCCAAATCATACTTGGCGCCCGGTTCCGACACCGTGAAATTGTATGAATACGTGGCTTGAATCCGACCGGCCTTCCCGCTCTTTGTCGTCACGATGACCACCCCGTTTGAAGCCCTCGCCCCGTAAATCGCCGTCGACGCCGCGTCTTTCAACACTTGCAGCGACTCGATGTCGTTGCTGTTCAAATCAGCGAGATCCGAACGGATAATCCCGTCGACAATGTAAATCGGAGCCGCGCCGTTCATGTTGTTAATCGACGTGCCTCCGCGCACGATAATTCTCGGAGCGGCACCCGGCTGTCCCGACGTGCTCTGCACCTGGACTCCCGAAACGTTCCCCTGCAATGCGGCGCCCACATTCGGATAAGGCACATTCGCCAATGCCTCCATCGGCAATTTCGTAATGGAAGCGGTCACCTTTTCCCTGGCCTGCGTGCCAAACCCCACCACCACCACTTCCTCCATCCGGAAATTATCCGGTCTCATGTTCACGTTCACGATACTACGGTCTTTCACGAGCTTGATTTGTCTAGTTTTGTATCCCAAGAAACTAAATTCCAACACGGAATCCCTTGCTTCCAATTTCAAGTCATACTCCCCTTCCATTCCCGTTGTCACCCCTCTCGTCGTCCCTTGGACCAAAACAAGCACTCCCGCCATCGGTTCCCGATTCTCGTCAAACACCCTTCCTTTCACGGAACGCTGCTCCTTTCCGGAGTCAGTTTCTTGGGCCACGCCCAACAAGGGCACGACACATACCACACAAAACCATAATGCAAACTTCGTCAACATACTTTTTTCTTTACTCATACAATCAATCTTTCTTATATATACCCACAATTTTTCCACTATCCCCCACATACCCAAAGCGTGTACCAACGTCCTTTCTATATCACAACACACTAACACTCAAACTAGTGACATCTTCACATCTTTTTTCAGACTTGAGGAAATATTCCCCATGCGTGTGGAAATATTCCCCCGAAAGATTCACTACATTTGTCCCGGAAAAAATTACACCTATGATCACATTCGAATTACAAGAAGAAGAAGAATACATCGAACTAATCAAATTGCTAAAAGTCACCCGTGTGGCAGAAAGCGGAGGCATGGCCAAGCAACTCGTGGAAAACGGAGAGGTCACTCGCGACGGTACCGTCGAACACCGCAAACGGGCCAAAATAAGGAAAGGCGAGACTATCAGTGCGTTAGGCCAGACCATCAAAGTCATCTGACGTGTCAAACACATTTTTCTTAGCAAAAATTTGCCATTCCAAAACTTTTCTCTACTTTTGCATCCGCAATCACAACGGTGCCATAGCTCAGTTGGTAGAGCAAAGGACTGAAAATCCTTGTGTCCCCGGTTCGATTCCTGGTGGCACC
>CALUHX010000051.1 GCA_944320555.1 uncultured Butyricimonas sp.
GCGGGTCTGCATCTCCAGCAGGTATTTGTTGAATTGCGACTGGATGGCCTGGGCTTTCATGGAGTTGCCCTCTTGTTGGGCCACGAGCATTTGTTGCTGCGCCTCCCGTTCTTTCAGGATGAGTTCCTCGCTGAGGGCCGTGAATTCGTTCATGATGTCCTGCAGGGGGCCTCCCTTGATTTTAACCGTCGTGCCGATGTCCACGGTGAAGTCCGTGTTTTCGAGCACGAGGGGGATACCCGCGTCGTTCGCCGTCAGAGAGGTGATGTAGGCCACCTGGGGAGCCTCCACTCTTCCCGTGAACTCGAAGTGTCCCTGACGGGTCTGCGCCATGGCCAGCGTGTCCAGCAGGCCCGTTTCGAAGGAAACGAGCCACAGCGTGCCGTCCGGCACGTTGTGGAGCGTGCCGCTAATCTTGTATCCTTGGGCGAAGGCCGTCGCCGCGCCCCATATCAACAGGCTTAATGATAGTGCTATCTTTTTCATGATTTGCTTGTCTGTCTTAAATGAAGGGGGCGGGAGGGAAATGTCAGGCCCGCCATCCCTTCGTGTTTTTCATTAGAATAGAGAAATCTCGCCCAATATGACACCATAGTTGTTGCCCGACGAGGAGGTCGGCAGTGTGTTTATCCGGAAACGGAAGTAACGGACGGCTCGAGGCTCGGTGAAATAGAGGAAGTTTTGTTCCCCCGCCATGTTGCCCAGCTCGTTGTCCTCCACGTAGGTGATGTTTTCCCACGTGCTTCTGTCGTTGGACGCCTGCACTTGGATTGTCGTCGGCATGATGGTGTAGTCGTACAGCATGATGTCGTGCACTTGCGTGACACACACGCCGTTCACGACTTCGGAACTTCTGGTGTCCAAGATGATTTCATACGTCGAGGCGGAGGTGCCGTATTCCGGCCTCCATGCCGATCCCGCATTTTGGTCGGACAACCGTTCCAAGTGGGAGTCGTACTCTTCGATGGAGGCGCAGGACCATTGCCATTCGGAGGGGTCCTTGAAGGTCACTTGCGGTGCCGCGGGCGGGGTGGCCAAGGCGGTTTCCTCCCATCTCGCCGTGTTTGTTCTGTAATAGTGGGCGAAGTAATGCACGATGTCAATCCCCAGCACGTCGTGAGCGGTCTGCAAGGCGAACATGCTTCGTTCCGCGTCGTCCAACAAGGTGGCGGTGTAACCGTAAGAGGGTTCGCTCAGGTACCAATTGATATAAAAGTCGTCCGGCGTGTAGCGGTTGCCGCCCAGGACCACCGTTTTCAGATTCGGGAAATTCAAGATGTCCTCGAACGAGGAGACATCGTGGTCGTAGTAGAGGACGGTCACCGTGTCGATGAATTCCTGCGGGTACACGTCGGTAAGGCCGTAGCGGGCCTGGACGATGTTGCGGAAATCGGTGGTGAACACATTGTCGTGGAGGGCAAGCGTGTCCGGGGTCAGGGGCAGTTCGCCGCTGTCCTCGATTTCGCCCACTCGGCTCAAGACGACCGGTTCGTCGGTGTCAATTTCGTCCTCAAGCAAGTAGTATTTGTGGTCCACTTGCAGCACCGAGTCGATGTCCAAGGTTTTCTCCATGCCGCCCGTCGTGGTGTAGTTCAACCGCGCCCGTGCGATTTGCGGGTCGAAGGGACTGAAGAACAACACCAGCCGGTCTTTCACGAAGTAATGCTTGCTGATGACCCGCGAGAGGGAGTTGATAATTTCGTGGGTCTCGGTGTAAGGCCGCCCGTAAAGAGTGGTTCCCATCGAAGCGTTGCCGTTGGCGTCGAGGGCGCAGACGGTCAGCTCGTAGTTCCCGTCCACGAGGTCGCGGAGGGTGCATTCCGTGGCGTCCTTTGCCAACAGCGTGTCTTTTGACTCTCCGTTCAACGTCGTGGTAATCCGGATTTGGTTGATGACCGGGTCCGCCGTATTTGTCCAACTCATGGTGAGGCTTTTCCAGCCGACCCGCAAGGCGACGTTGAATTGCGTGCCCAAATGTCGGCTCACGCCGTCCTCAAAATAGTCTTCCAAATCGTTGCATCCTGCCGCGAACAGGCAGACAAGAAGCATCCATAAATATCTTTTTTTCATCATATTAATCTTCTATTTTTCAACTTCAGCTAAAATTTCCAATTCGTTGATGGTCACATACCCATTGATGTTCGCGCCCGGACCTCCGGGATACGAGACTCCCTCCACCAGATTGAAGCAGTCTTCCACGACGATAAGCACGTAGCGGTAGGCCTCTTGATTCGGTTGGCAAGTGATGGCGAGGTACTCGTCGTCGTAATTGTCCAAAGACTCGTATGGGATGCGCTGGCTGGTTGTGCTCAGGAATGTCTCGTCGCTGTCGATGGAGTGTGGGCAGTAGCGAGAGGCCTTGGCGATGTCCGGATCTTGGGTGAAACTGCCCAAAGACACCCAGCTGCTCTCGTCGAGATAGTCGTCGCTGTTTGTGCCGTACAGAGTCACTTGGCACGGAATCTCGTCCAACGCCCTTCCGTCCCACATCTGGCTGTAAGGATTTCTCGGGAATACTTGCATGGAGGGGAAGTACATTTCCACGTTCAGCATGGCGAACAGGCGCACCTCGGCCGTTTTCCGCGGCGTGCCGTAGTCCACCACCAAGGGGCGGCCGATGGCTCCCGGTCCTGCCAGATAGGTGAAGAATTGCTCGTAGGGGGCCGCCGTGCGGGTTTGTTCTCCTTTCTTGTCCCCGTCGAACAGGTAGCTTGCGCCCAGGCGCGCGGCGGGGTCGTCGATGGTGAGATCGTCACCGTTGGCCGCCAGACAGCCCAGGAAGGAGAAGTCCGACGCGGGAATCGTGTCGGCCGGCAGGGCGGCGATGTCATTCCACATGCGCTGGCCCACGACGTAGCCGCGGAAATTCTCCACGCGGATCACCACGTCATAGGAGTCCAACACTTGCTGGGGAGAGAAAATCAGAGAGTCCCTGCCTGTGGAGGACAGCAGGAACGAGCTGACCAGCAACGTGTCTTGGGTGTTCGTTGTCGGATTCTCTCCCACGTAGAACACGTTGGCCAGTCCTTCCGTGTTTCGGGAGATGTTGTACTTCACGACGAAGCCGTTCCATCCCGAGGAGACTTCCACCGACTTGAAGAATTCGATCGGGCCGGAGTCCTGCGTGTCGAACGTCACATTAATCGGCTCGGACTCCACCCCGTGCTTGTCCGCCAAGGTCACTTGGGCGGGCACGCCCGTTTGCGCCTCGTCGAATCCGATGATGGTCAGGGAGTCTGCCACGTAGCTGCCCACGCGCAGCATGTCCACCCCGTGCGCGTCCTTGTAGCGCACTTTGATGTTCATGATGTTTTCATTCTCGGGCAAGGTGTAGTGCATGATCGCTCCTCCCGGCATGGGGGTGAAACGGATGCCTTCTTGCGTCATGCTCATGTCGAACACGTCGTCGTCGTCGGAGCAAGCCCAGCAACCACACGACAGCAATGCTATGAATAATAATTTTCGTATCATAATTTTGTTTCTAAATGTTATGTGTTAAATTTTACCAGCCAGGGTTTTGCACGCAACCGGTCGTCATGATGTCCTCGCTGCGTATGGGGAACAGATAGTCGCGTGGAGACAGGAAACTGCGTTGCGTCCACACGGAGACGGGTCCCTCGTAGTTATTGTAGAACTGTTCGGCGTTCGAGCCAAGAATGCTCCAGCCGTACTGGGCTTCGTTCAGTTCGTCCTGCGCGGTCAGCCAGCGGCGAAGGTTCCAGAAACGGCGTCCTTCGAAGGCGAACTCGATGTTCCATTCCCGTTGGATGATTTCGCGCATTCCCGCTTTCGTGTTTATCTTGTTGGGATTGTTGGCATACGATGTGTAGGTCAATTGGATTCCCTCCAGACCGGCCCGTTCCCTCACGACATCCAGCGGCGCATAGACGTGTTCATAGTCCGGCGCGTCCAAATATTCATTCCAGGCCTCGGCTTTCATCAGATACAATTCTGCCAGACGGAAGATCACGGCTCCTTGTTCGTATCCGTCAACGGTGGGGTAGTTATAGGTGTCAATGTCGGAGTAAAGCGATTTTTTTAGCCAATATCCCGTCAGGTTTTGTGGCAGGTTGGCCTCAAACATGTTGCTGTGCGACCCGAAACGCTCGCCTTGGTACGCTTCAACCAGCAGGTTATTGGAAGTTCCCGTCCCACGCTGCCAATAGCAACGGTCGGCGGCGATGTGGGCGTAGAAGCGGGGCTCGCGGCGCAGGTGCAGGTTTAACACTTGCTGATCCAATGCCACGACTCCGGTGTACAGGCTCGACACCTCGCGGCCCATCTGATAGCGGGCGGCGTAGTCCCAACTGTTGTCCTCGTTGATGGGCAGGCCGTGGTCGGTGTAGTACATTTCCACCATTTTTATCGACGGAGCGAGGCAACCCATCACTTGTGAATTGTATTGGTTGTCGTTGCTGTACAAATAGGGCAGCACCCAGTAGGCCCATTGGTCCGGCAACGTGTAGCTGTAGCGCAACATTAGGAGGGCCTCGTCGTTTTCGTAGCTTGGGGCAAGCACGGAGTTTTCGATGTCCGCCATCGTGTTGAGCAGGGCGGTCGACCGGTCAGTGTTGCCTTGAACCAGCGTCTTGCCGCACCGCAGGGCGACCGCTATGGCCGAGTCGGCGGCTTCCGCCGCAATCCGCCATTTTTCATGGTCGTACTCGGGGAAAAGGCGTTGTCCTTCCTTGTTCGTGAAGCCGGCAAACATGGTGTTCCCGTTGAAAAGGGGAGATGCGGCGTAGAGCAACGTGTAGGCTTTTAAGGCGTAGGCGCCTTCCAGACAGTAGTAAGCCCATCGGTTCTGTTCTTTCTCTTCGCGGGGCTCAAGATAGGGGATGGCCGCGTCGATCAATTCGATAATCGCATTCACGCAGGTGTCGATGGGTTGGCGTGGCGGTTGCATGTTGGAGATGTCCGTGTTCACGTCGATGTTCTCCGGCACCAGAATGATAGGCCCGTAGCGGCGCATCAGTTCAAAGTAGTAGTGCGCTTTCAGGCATTGGATTTCAGCCCGCCATTGGTTTTTTTCCTCCTGTTCCATGTTATACACGTCGTCGATTTTCTCCAGGAAGATGTTGCAGTAGCGGATGGCCACGTAGAAACTTCCCCGCCACACGTCGCCGTAGGGGGATTGGGTATTCTGCAGGCCGTCGCCGACAAACAGTCCGCTCACCTCGTACTCCGCTTGGTCGCGGGCCCAATCGCCTCCGACAATCTCGTCCGCTCCCGCATAGGCGGGGCATTTTGTCACGGTCGCTATCTCCTGCACCAGAAATGAATAGCAGGTGTTGAACCATTCACGCGCTTCCTCGCGTTTTTCAAATATTGTCTCGACCGTCTCGATGTCGTTCTCGGGCACGAAATCCAAATAATCGCATCCGGAAAGAACAACGGCCAGAATAACAGCAAATCTTTTTATTCCTTTCATGATAATGTAGCTTGTTCGTTAAAAACTAAAGTTCAGTCCGATAGAATAGGTCCGCTGGATGGGATAGTTGAAGCCGTCCTCACCCAATTCCACGTCCCATACCTTGAAGTTGGATATCAGGAAGGGATTGTTGACACGGGCGAAAAATTTCACGTTTTGCATTTTCCATTTGGTCATCAACTTACGCGGCATGTTGTAGGCCAGCTCGAGCTGCGTGCAACGCAGGAAGGTGCATTCCCGCATGAAATAGGTGCTCTTCCGCACTTCTGAGCTGCTGTACCAGTCTTCCTCCGGATTGTGTTCCGTGATGTTTCTCGTGGAGAGACGGGGCCAGAAGGGATGTGAGGCCATGTTGTCCTCCGACCAATGGTCCTCGTATATCGCTTTCAGCATGGCGTGGTCGTTCACGAAGGGGGACAACGCTTCCGGGTTCATGAAGAAACCGCGGTTTCCAGAGCCTTGGAACGCAAAGTTGAACTCCCAGTCTTTGAAGTTGAAATAGCCTTGGAATCCGTAAATCAACCGCGGGGTTTCCGGGTAGCCGATGAAGGTGGCGTCCTCCACGTCGATCACGCCGTCGTTGTTGATGTCCCGGTAGCGGATGTCGCCCGGCATCACGTCGCCGCTTTGGAATGGCGAGTTGTCAATTTCCACTTGGTCTTGGAACAATCCCTCTGCGATGTATCCCAGTTGTTGGGAGATTTCCTGTCCCACGCGTCCTTGCCAGTCTGGACGGTCCGTGGCCTCCTCGATTTCAAGGTAGGTGGACTTGGAGTAAGTCACATTTCCGTTCAAAATCATCCATACGTCCGGAGAGAAAGCGTGTTGGATCTTGCCGGAGAACTCGATACCACGGGTGCGCGCCTTGCCGATGTTGTCCAACGGAGCCACCTCGATACCCATCGAAGGCGGAATCACGGTGCGGTTGCCGATGATGTTGTGGCGGGTTTCCTGGAAGGCGTCGAAAGTGAACTCGAATATGCCGTCAAACATTTTTCCTTCCAATCCGAGGTTGATTTGTTCGGCGATTTCCCATTGAATGTCGGGATTCTCGTAGGCTTGAATCATGTAGCGGTAGTATGTGGATTTCTGTGAGAAAGCCTCCGGGTTGAAGCCTTCCGCCCTGGTTGTGCCGAGCAGGGGCAGGTATACGAAGCGGGGCTCCTCGATGATGCCGTCGTTACCCACTCTTCCGTAAGAGGCACGGAATTTCAAGAACGGCAGCCATTTGGTGACGGAGCTCATGAACGGCTCGCTGGAAACCACCCAGGCCACACCGCCGGCGGGGAAGAAGCCCATTTTGTTCTTTTTGGCGAAACGTTCGGAACCGTTGTATCCAAAACTTCCCTCGATGAAATAGCGGTCTTTGTAGCCGTAACTTGCCCGCATGGAGAAGGTGAGGTTGCGGTTCGGCATGCCTGTCAGCACGGTGCTCACGGGCGTGGAGTTGGATTCTTGCATCTGGAACACGCCGGTGACCGAGGTTTGGTGGTCCGCCCACGCCGCAGTGTGCAACAATTGCGCCGTGTATGTCACACTTCTTTTTGAGGTGGATGAGTTTGTGCCCACGAGCAGAGTGCGCCGGGCGTCCTCTTCATTGAGGGCCTGCAACACGTGTTTGCCGGTCTCGAAATTGTAACTTTGCAAGGCGTATTGGGCGGGTGTTGTGTTGTAGCTTGTGTAATACAGCCCGCTTAACGACATGGAAACGGACGCCCTCAATTCCAGGCCTTTGATTAACCCGCTCAGGTTTTGGATATACTCGCCGCGAGTTTGTGAGGAGTAACGGAATTGTTCGATGTAGCCGGCTTGCAGCGAGGCATACGGGTTGGTCTGGCCGGCCTCGGTGCCGCCGAAACGCAAATGGGGCCAGTTATACGTGTCGTCTGCCGGATACATCGGTGCGAAGTCCACGGGCGACGCATTGAAGGCATAGGCGTAAGCCGTTTGGGCGTTGATGGTGGGGCCGTGGTATTTGTCGAATTGGTTCACTGTCGTGAACACGAATTTGATACCGGCTTTCAGGTCCACGTTCAAATTCAGCCGCAACTGGGTTTGATTGCTGATGATGTTCACGTCGAAGTCATTCAGCCTGTCGGTCTTCAGCATACCCAAGTCCCGGTTGTAATTCAGGGAGGCGTAGTATTGCACAATCTTGGAGCCTCCCCGGATGTTCAGACCGGCATGGTGGTTGACATTGTAGTCCTTGAACAGGATGTCGTACCAGTCATTGGCCGGATAGACCCATGAGGGGTAGTTCGGCGAGCCGGTGCGGTTGATGCGTTCCGCCGAGTAGAGCGGTGTGCCGGCTTCGGAACGGCCCAGCCATGCCTGATTGTACATTCTCATATAGGTCACGGGGTCCACCACGTCGATTTCCTTGGTCGGGGTGGAGAAAATGACCTCGTAGCGGGCCGTGGTGTACACGCTTCCCTCTTCTCCTTTCTTTGTGGTGACGATAATCACACCGTTTGCCCCGCGGGCTCCGTACATCGCTGTGGCAGAAGCGTCTTTCATCACGCTGAAAGTCTCGATGTCCTCGGGTGCCATGCGGGAAAGGTCCAGTTTGGACGATTCCACCCCGTCGATCAGGATAAGCGGGTCGCGGTTGGCGGTGGTGTTGAACGAGGTGATTCCCCGGACATAGAATTTGGTGTTCATTTCTTCCTCTGTCATCACGCCGGGAAGCCCGCCCGTCTGCCAGCCGATGATGCCGGCCACGCGTCCGGCGAGGTTGGCAGTGAGGTCGCTGCTGGAGGTTTTCAGGTCCATGGCCCGCACTGTGGTGATGGCCGACACGACGCTCTCTTTCTTTTGCTCGCCGAAAGCCACGACGGCCACCTCCTCCAGATTTTCGGAGGTAGAGCGCAATTCAATGCTTATGCTCTTTTTCCCTTCCACGGGAACGATTTCCGTCTTGTAACCCACAAACGAGAATTGCAACACGTCGGTCGGACGCACTTTCAATGTGTAGTGCCCGTCCACGTCGGTGGCCACACCGTTCGTGGTGCCGTAAATGACTACGGACGCTCCCGGAATCGGGTTTCCTTTTTCGTCCAATACCCGTCCCGAAACGGACAGGGAGGCCTCTTTCCCTTCATCGGGTTTGGGACCCACGAGAATCTTCCCGCTGGATTGTCTCGTGCACATCAGCTTCGTTCCTTCCAAAATGGATTTCA
Source organism: uncultured Butyricimonas sp. (assembly GCA_944320555.1). Classification (GTDB taxonomy): domain Bacteria; phylum Bacteroidota; class Bacteroidia; order Bacteroidales; family Marinifilaceae; genus CALUMT01. Next base: position 8,611 of record CALUHX010000051.1, read on the forward strand.
CGGCGTCGAACACAAGGATGTTGTCCGCTTTCAGCGTGACCCTTTTTGTTTCTTTTTCCACAATTTCCTTGCGGAAAATCACCATGTCGCCGCTTGCCTGATTCACCTCGTTTAAGGCTTGCAGGACGCTTACATCTTTGAGATTGAGTGAAATCACCCGTTGTCCTGTGTCCTGCCCTTGAGCGGGGCTGTGTGCGACAATTTGCACTACCAAGAGAAGCAAAGAGATACTAAATATCCTTGTGCCCGTGCGTAAAAGTTCTTGAAAGACTTTTGGTTTTGTCTTTTTTCTCATAGTTTTGTAAGATTAAAATTAAACATAAATCTGACCTTCGGTCAGGAATGGGATGGAACCGCCTGCCACAGTAGTTCCATCTCTTATTTTTTTATCTTGTCCGTGATGAACACGGAATCTTGCCTCATGTGAATCTCCAGCTCGCCCGAGAAGCTGAACATGTCCAGTATCGATTTCAAGGAATCGTCCCGGTTGAACGAGCCGCTGAACGTGTACCGGCTTCTTTCATTTACTTGTAACACGCACGTTACACCATACCAGCGTTCTATTTGGCGGACAATGTCTTGAATGTCCTCTTGCTTGAAAAGGAAGATTCCGTTCTTCCACGCGGCCACCCGGTCCAAATCGGCCTTTTGGATTTTCATTTCTCCCGCGCGCTCGTTCCAGTTGGCTTGCAAGCCTGGTGACAATATGACCCGTTTTATTTGGTTTTTCAGCGGAGCAACCTCCACTTTCCCCGTAAACAGTGTGGTTGAGACGGTCGCGTCGTTGCGGTAGGCTTTGACATTAAACGAGGTGCCCAGTACTTGGGTACGCACGTCGCCGGCCATTACGATAAAAGGACGGGCGGTGTCTCTATGGACTTCAAAATAGGCTTCCCCATTCAAACGCACTTCCCGTTCGTCGTTTCCAAAAAAAACGGGGTATTCGAATTCTGTTTCGGAGTTAAGCCATACGCGCGTGCCGTCGCTTAACGTCAGTGTGTAGAATCCGCCTGTCGTGGTCATTATTCTGTTTGTTTCCAATTTCTCGTCTTTGGTCGGTTGCTTGCCGGGGGCGTACACCAACTCTTTCTCTTTGGGCTTGGCCACGGCCATTTCTCCGATTTGCAACGAGTCTTCGTCGATATGGGTCAATCCTATTTTTTGATTGTTGGATAGAATCAAGATGGCTTTGTTGTTTCCCGTTTCCTGTTGCTGCTGCTGCCAGGCGACAGGTCGGGCTGGCTCGGTCTTTTGCGGCTGGAGGGATAGTGCCAGGTAAGTTCCAGTGGCCGCCACGATGGCGATGGCGGCGGCGTATCGCCACCATATTGTCCGGCGTGTCGGTCGGCGGTTAATATTGTTCCACCGTTGGTCGGCTTCTCGTTTTGCGTCGGCGAGTTCTTTCCACACGTGATCGCCTTCGGCAATTCGGCGACGCAATTCGTCATATGTGGTTTGGTGGGCCTCATTCTCTTCTTTCCAAAGGACTAGCGTGTCTCTCTCTTCTTGAGAGAGAGTTTCCGTCAATTCTTTGGCGATTAATTTGGCTATTTTCAAACGTTCTTCTACCTGGTTCATGACTTTTCTTATGATGTTTTACTATAGAAAGCCTTGAAAAGGGAAAACGGGTGGGTCGTGACATGATTTTTTTTTGACATTAACAGTGTTAAATATTAAAATGTCATGTCGATAAGCTGTAACAGGATGAATAGGTGCTCTTTGGACAGAAGAGTGCGTAGTATGGCATATGCTGATTTTTTTAAATCTTTTATCGTGTTTAGGGAAACCTGCATGCTTTCAGCGATTTCAATGTTTGTTTTACCTTCGAGGTTTAGGCGAATGACTTGTCTGGTGCGGGGTGGCAGTTTGTCGATGGCGGCGTGCAGGATTTGGAGCGTTTCCTGTATGGTCACTTCTTTCAGAAAATTGTTGTCGTCGGCTTCGTCATCTTGTTTCATTGAGGCAATGTATTCTTCCTCCACTTCCATGTGGCGGCAATGGTGCCAATAAAGATGGCGTGCCATGGTGTACAAGTAGGCTCTCCCGCATTGTTCCAAGGGTATATTTTGTTCGAGAATCCGGGTGAAGGTTTCTTGGGCAAGGTCGGCGGCCAATTCATGGTCTCCTGTGTAGTGTTTCAAAAAAAGGTACACGGGAGGAAAGTTTTCTTTGAAGAATCTTTCAAATGTCTTGTTTGCCGGGGTTTCCATGAGCCTGCGATGTTTTTTTAAGTGTTACAAAAGTAAAACATCTTTGGCTTGTTACAAATGTAGGGGAGTATAAAATGTGAAAAAAAAGAGACGGGGGTATCGCAACGTCCCCGCCTCGTCTGATTTTTTAAATGTTTTGAGAGGAAATTTTACTTGTACAGCTCGTCCAGTTTGGCGGCCATGGCCTCGGCGATTTGCCTGCATTGCTCGAGGTCCGCGTCCTTGGGCGCGCCCCAAGCCTCGGCGGCGGGAGCAACCACTTCCCATTTCATCTTCTCGGCGAATTGGTTGAAGCGGGGCATGGAGCCTCCGCTCCACATCTTGTCGCCGAAGAAGGCCGTCACGTGGTTCTTCACGCCCATGTGCTCCAACTCGCTCAGCATGGTCTCCATTGTCGGGAAAATGCCGCCGTTGTAGGCGCAACTGCCGAAAATGACTCCCCGGAAGCGGAATATGTCGTTGATCATGTAGGACGGGTGGGTTTTGGACGTGTCGTGGATGCGGATTTTGCGTATGCCTTTCGCCACGAGGAAGCGGGCGATCATGTCGGCCATGTTTTCCGTGTTGCCGTACATGGAACTGAACAGGATGACCACTCCCTTGTCCGTTTCGTATTTGCTCCACTTGTCGTATTTGGCCACGATGTCGGCGATGTGGGAGCGGCGGATGGGTCCGTGAGTGGCGCACACCATCTTGATGGGCAGTCCGCCCAGTTTCTTCAAAGCCGTTTGGGCCGGTTGTCCGTATTTGCCCACGATGTTGGAGTAGTAGCGGCTGATTTCCTCCTCCAGGTAGTCGAGGTCCACCTCGTCGTCGAACAGGCCGCCGTCCAGCGTCCCGAACGCTCCGAAGATGTCGCCGCTGAAGAGGATGCCCTCTGTCGACTCGAACGTCACCATCGTCTCCGGCCAATGGAGCATGGGCGCCATGTAAAAGTTCAATTTGTGTTTTCCGAGGTCGATGAGGTCCCCCTCCTTCACTTCCACCAGATTGTCGCTCACATGGTAGAAGTTCTTCAGCATGGGAAACGTCTTGGCGTTGCCCACGATTTTTGCTTCCGGATAATGGGCGAGCAACGTGCGGATTGCCCCCGTGTGGTCGGGTTCCATGTGGTTCACGATCAAGTAGTCCACCTTTCTCCCGCCAAGGACGCTTTGGATGTTGTCCACGTAGTCGTCCATCTTGCTCCGTTCGATGGTGTCGATGACGGCCACTTTCTCGTCCGCGATGAGGTAGGAATTGTATGCCACGCCCTTGGGTATGGGCCAATAGTTCTCGAAGATATGCGTTCTGCGGTCGTTCACGCCGATCCAGTAAATGCCTTCTTTGATTTCTCTTGCTTGATTCATGGTAATTTGTATTTAATGTCGTCCTTTGGCGCGAAATTATGAAAAAAGGCCGCCCGCGCGACGTGGCGGACAGCCTTTTTTTCATAGTTTTTCTTGAAGTCCCGATAAGGCGGGCCTATTGTATGCCCAGTTTGGCCTTGATGTCCTGCGGGATAGCGTTTTTGTGAAGAAGCACGGCGATGGTCTTGAACTTCACGAAGGGCTTCGAGGCGTAGAAGTAACCGCCGAACTTGTTGTATTTGTTCCACGAGTTCTTCACGATGAAATACTCCGTTCCGTTCTGGTCCTTCGCCTTGCCGATGACGTGCATGGCGTGGTCCTCCGTGGTGAGGTAATTGTCGAACTCCTCTTGCCTCATTTCCTGGGTGATTTCTTTCTCGGGGGCGGGACCGGACTTGAAGGCGCTCTTGCCTTGGCTTTTGGGCAGGTTTTCCCATTTGGCGATTTCCGCCCCGCTCATTTCTTCCCGGTCCGTGGTGGGCACGACGGCCACGCCCGGCACCTGGCTGGCAAATCCCTCCTCGCTCACGTCGGACCCCCACACGAACGTGTGGCCCGTGGCGATGGCGTTGTCAAGCGCCGCCATCAGTTCGTCGATGGGCAGGTTGTAGGCCGGGTCCCATGGCGTGTTGTCCGGCATTTCCAGCACGAACTGGGTGTAGAATGGATGGTGCGTGAACGAGGTCAGCGTCACATAATCGTCCGGGTTGAGTCCCACCACCTCGTCGGCGAACGTTCTGGGCGTGTACGTTTTCCCTTTGTACTCGATGGTGTCCGGATCTTCTCCGAGATAGGCGTCCAGCACCTTGTCGAATCCCCGTTTCCATGCGGTGCTGAGTCGCTTGTTCGGGTTTTGGATCACGGCGTTCAGGTATCCGCTCATCACTCCCGCCAACTCGGCCATCACATGGTTCGGCTCCCCGTAGTTCAGCCCGGAGAACGCCGTCAGCGGCACGCATCCGTGCTCGTCCAAGGCGTGCAGCACGTCCGTGAACGCTCCCCCCTCGCTGAAGCTCATCGTTCCGTGCATCCGCACGTATTTCTCCGCCTTTTTGCTGTACGCCTTCTTGGCGAAATACATGGCCGAAAGGCTCACCGTGTCTTTCCCCATGCGCGCCATTTCCGACTCCAGCATGGAGGTCACGGCCCATGTCCAGCACGTTCCCGCCCGGTACTGGTCCTTCACGCTCGTGGCGGGCAGGCGGACGATGTCCGTGAATTGATAGCCTCTTGGCGTTTGCTTGTTTTGGGCTTGCGCGTTGAGGCCGCAAGCCATCAGGATTGCTCCGGTTAAAAGTGTCAGTTTCTTCATGCGTTCCAGATTATTTGAGATTTAGCTTTGCCTTGATGGAGTCGGGGATGGCGTCCTTGTGCACGAGGATGTCCATCGTCTTCAATTTGACGAACGCCCGCGAGGCGTAGAAGTATCCCCCGAATTTGTTGTATTTGTTCCACGAGTTCTTCACGATGAAATACTCCGTCCCGTTCTGGTCCTTCGCTTTCCCGATGATGTGCATCCCGTGGTCGTCCGTGGTCAGGTAATTGTCGAACTCCGCCTGTCGCGTCTCTTGCGTGATTTCCTTCTCCGGGGCGGGGGCTTTCAGGAAAGCGTCCCGCGCCAGTTCCGGCTTGCCTGCCTTCTCCCATTTGTCGATTTCCGCGCCGCTCGTTTCTTGGATGTCTTCCGCCGGGACGACGGCCACTCCCGTGGTTTTCGTGGCGAATCCCCTCTCGCTCACGTCCGAGCCCCACACGAACGTGTAGCCCGTGGCGATGGCGTTGTCCATCACTGCCATCAGCTCGTCGATGGGCAGGTTGTAGGACGTTCCCCACGTCCAGTTGTCCGGGTTCTCCAGGGCGAACGCCGTGTAGAACGGATGGTGCGTGAACGATGTCAGGTTCACGTAGTCGTCCGGATTGAGCCCCACCACCTCGTCGGCGAACGTTTTGGGCGTGTATTCCTTCCCGGCGTAGGTGAACGTGTCCGGCTCTTCCCCGAGATAGGCCTCGATTACATTCTCGTAGCCCCGTTTCCAGGCCGTGCTGAGCCGTTTGTTCTTGTTCTCTGTCACGGCTTCCACGTAAGCCTTCAGCACTGCGTCCAGCTCCCCGAACACATGGTTGTCCTCTCCGTAGTTCAGGCCCTCGTAGGCCTCCTTGGGCACCGCTCCGTAGTTGCGGAGCACGTAAATCACGTCTCCCGACGCTCCGCCCACCCCGAAATTCATCGTTCCGTGCATCCTCACGTATTTGATTCCTTTGTCGAAATAGGCGTGTTTCACGAAATACATGGCCGAGAGGTTCGTCGAGTCCTTCCCCAGCCGCATCATCTCCGACTCCAGAAAAGAGGTCGTCGACCACGACCAGCACGTTCCCGCCCGGTTCTGGTCCTTCACGCTTGTCGCCGGCAGGCGCGTGATGTCCGTGAATCGGTACGTGGTGTCTTGCCGTGTCGTGTCCTGTGTTTGTGCGGCGGCCTCAAAGACGGGCAGGGCAGCCGCCAAAAGCAAAACTATTCCTTTCATTCTGTTTTTTCCCTAAAATAAGGGGAACTGCCATCTTTGCGGAGATGACAGTTCCCTCGTCTTTACGACAAATGTCTTACTTGATTCCCAATTTCTTCTTGATGTCCTTCGGAATGGCGTTCTTGTGCACGATGATGTTCATCGTCTTGAAAGCCACGAACGGCTCCGAGGCGTAGAAGTATCCTCCGAACTTGTTGTATTTGTTCCAAGAGTTCTTCACGATGAAGTATTCCGTCCCGTTCTGGTCTTTCGCCTTTCCGATGATGTGCATCCCGTGGTCGTCCGTCGTCAGGTAGTTGTCGAACTCGGCCTGGCGCATCTCTTGGGTGATGTGCTTCTCGGGAGCGGGGCCTTTTTTGAACGCGTCACGGCTTTGTTGTCCCTTCGGCATGTTCTCCCACTTGGCGATTTCCGCGCCGCTCATTTCCTTTACGTCCGTCGTCGGAATCACGGCCACCCCGGGCTCCACGGTGGCGAATCCTCTCTCGCTCACGTCCGAGGCCCATGCGATGGTGTACCCGTTGTCGATGGCGTTGTTCATCACCTCCATCAGCTCGTCAATCGGCAGGTTGTACGACAGGCCCCACAGCCAGTTGTCCTGCACCTCGATGGCGAACTGCGAATAGAACGGATGGTGCGTGAACGACGTCAGGCTCACGTAGTCGTTCATGTCCAGCCCCACCACCTCCTCGGCGAAGCTCTTCGGCGTGTACTCCTTCCCTTGGTACGTGAAGGTCTCCGGCTCATCGCCCAGATAAGCGTCAAGCACGCCGTCGTATCCCCGTTTCCAGGCGGTGCTCAGTTTCTTGTTCGGGTTCAGAATCACGGCGTCCACGTATGCCTTCAGGATGGTCTCCAACTCTCCGAACGTGTGCGTCTCCTCGCCGTAGTTCAATCCCTCGTACACCTCCATCGGCACGATTCCGTAGTTTTGCAGCACGTGCATCACGTCGCAGAACGCGCCTCCCGTGCCGAAGTTCATCGTCCCGTGCATCCGTACATATTTCGTGGCCTTGTCGCTGTAGGCGTGTCTCACCACGTACATCGCCGACAAATTCACCGAGTCTTTCCCCATCCGCAGCATCTCCGACTCGAAGAACGAGATTCCCGACCAGGCCCAGCAGGTCCCTGCCCGCGCTTGGTCCTTTACCGACGTGGCCGGCAGTCGTTTGATGTCCGTGAACTGATAGCCTTCCGCTTTTTTCACTTCCTGCGCGTTGGCTCCCAACGCCATGGCGAAAATGAAGGCGAACATGAATGATGTGATCTTTCTCATTTTCTAAAACTCCAATTTATGATTAATGAATAATTATTGTGTCTCAAAACAGGCTTCTTGCGGAAGCGTGCCAAAGATAATGTTTTCTTGCGGATGTAATCGTTGCCATTTGAATATTAAGAAAATTTTAAGAAAAACGCAGTCTTCCCCATACGTTCACTTTCCCCCAAAAGTGGTACTTCTGATTGCACGCCCACAGAAACACCACGCCGCACGCCAGCATCACCGCCCCGTCCCACGCCGACATCGATGGCTGCGTGTCCACGAACAGCGCGTGCGTCTGCAACGCCGACGCCTCGTGCGTCACCACGATGGATGACAGCAGGTTGTTCGCCAGATGCAGCCCGAACGCCAGTTCCACCCCGTCGTCTAGCACCGCCGCCGTCCCCAGCACCAGCCCCATCACGATATACTGCGGCATGGCCACCCAAAAGCCGAACTCCGCCACCTCCGGGTTCGCCCCGTGCATCAGCCCGAACACCACCCCCGTCACGGCTATCGCCGCCCAGCCCCGCTTGAACAGCAGCGCGCACCCTTGCATCAGGTAGCCCCGGAACACCCACTCCTCGAACCCCACCTGGAACGGCATCAGCAACACCAGTACTGCGCACATCCCCGCGAACGGCCCTGCCTCGAACTGCCACTCCAAGTGCGACGTGTCTCCCGTGCCGTATTGCAGGAAAAGGAATGCCACCGACAACGCCCCCCACACCGCCGCGCCGAAGCCTACCCGGCCCCAGTCGAAACGCTCCCGCCCCGTCAGCGTGTCCGTCCACCGCTTCCGGTGTATCTTCACCACGCAGAACAGCAGCACCGCCACCCCGACGGCGAACGCCAGCAGCGTCAGCGCCAGCCCCGCGTTCGTCCGCGGCAGCGTCAGCCCCTCCGCGGCGGTTGTCAAGTCGCCCCCCGCCGCCGCCAATGCGTAGGCCGTCACCGGTATCGACCCCACCTGCACGCCCAAAAACACCACCACCAGCGTGAACACGTACAAAAACCATTGGTTGTACCCTCTTTTTGCCTTTTCCAAAAACATGCTCGTCCTTATTTGTTAGGTTAATACTTGCCTCGTCATAACATCTTTTCCAGCGTGTACTCGTCCGCCACCAGCACGTCCCGCGCCTTGCTTCCCGTGAACGGCCCCACGATGCCCGCCGCCTCCAGCTGGTCCATGATGCGCCCTGCCCGGTTGTACCCGATGGAGAACCGCCGCTGTATCGACGACGTGGACCCCTGCTGCGTGCTCACCACCAGCCGCGCCGCCTCGTCGAACAACGGGTCCTTCTCCCCGAGGCTCGCCTCGTTTGCGCCGCCGCCCTCGCTGTCCGCCTGGTAGTCGGGCAGCAGGTAAGCCTCCGGATAACCTTGCTGCTCCGCGATAAAGCCCGTGATGGCCTCCACCTCCGGCGTGTCCACGAAGGCGCATTGCACCCGCACCATCTCGCTGTCCTTCGAAATCAGCATGTCGCCCCGTCCGATTAGCTGGTTCGCCCCCGGCGAGTCCAATATCGTCCGCGAGTCTATCATCGAGGCCACCTTGAACGCTATGCGCGCCGGAAAGTTCGCCTTGATGACACCCGTGATGATGTTCGTCGAGGGCCGCTGCGTGGCGATAATCATGTGGATGCCCACCGCCCGCGCCAGCTGGGCGATGCGGGCTATCGGCGTTTCCACTTCCTTGCCCGCCGTCATGATAAGGTCCGCGAACTCGTCCACCACCACCACGATGTACGGCAGGTAGCGGTGGCCCTTCTCCGGGTTCAGCACGCGCTTCACGAACTTCTCGTTGTACTCCTTTATGTTCCTCACGTGCGCCTGCTCCAACAGCCGGTAGCGGTTGTCCATCTCGATGCACAGCGAGTTCAGCGTTGCCACCACCTTGTCATTTTCCGTGATGATGGCCTTCTCCGCGTCCGGAAGTTTCGCTAGGAAATGCCGCTCTATGACCGAGTAAATGCTCAGCTCCACCTTCTTCGGGTCCACCATCACGAACTTCAGCTGCGACGGGTGCTTCTTGTACAGCAGCGACGTGATGATGGCGTTCAGCCCCACCGACTTTCCCTGTCCCGTGGCTCCCGCCACCAACAGGTGCGGCATCTTCGCCAGGTCGAACGTGTACGGTTCGTTCGAAATCGTCCGCCCCAGCGCCACCGGCAGCGCGTACTTCGACTCCTGGAACTTCTTCGAGGCGATCAGCCCCCGCATCGACACGATTTCCGGGTTCCGGTTCGGCACCTCGATGCCCACCGTCCCCGCCCCCGGTATCGGCGCGATAATCCGGATGCCCAATGCCGCTAGGCTCAGCGCGATGTCGTCCTCCAGGCTCTTTATCTTCGAAATCTTGATGCCCGGCGCGGGCACAATCTCGTACAGCGTCACCGTCGGTCCTATCGTCGCCTTTATCTTCGTGATTTCTATCTTGTAGTTGCGCAGCGTCTCCACGATGGTGTTCTTGTTGCTCTCCAGCTCCTCCTGTGTCACTTTCGGCAACCCCGTCGAGTGCTCCTCCAGCAGGTCCAGCGTCGGGTACTGGTAGTGCGACAGCTCCAGCGTCGGGTCGTACTCCGTGTCCGGCACCAGGTTCGCTGTCACCTCCTCCTCCGGCTTGTTGTTCGTCACCGTGATTTCCACCTCTCCAGCCTTCACCTCCGGAGTCTCGGGCGCCGGTTCTTCTTTGGGCTCTTCTTCTTCCCGGTCCTCTTCTTCCCCGGCGGGCGTCTCCTCCTCTCCGGCCACCTCCTCTTCCACCTCCCCGCGTGCTGGCTCCTCTCCGCTATTCCTTTCCTCCTCTTCCTCCGCCAGCCGCTCGGCCTCTTCCCGTATGGCCTCCAGCCGCGCCTCCTCCTTCGCCTTCTTCCGCTCCTCGGCCCGCCGTTTGGCCTCCTCCCTCGCCTCCTGGCGGGCGGCCCGTCTTTCCCGCTGGCTCCGGAACCACGCCGCGCATTTATTGTATGAGCCGTCGAATCCGAAGAACAGTATCGCCGCGAACAATGCCACCAGCAGCAGGAACGTCCCCACGCCTCCGATGAACGAGTTCAGCCACTCGCACACGAAATACCCGTGCGCCCCCCCGGGGAACACGTACCCCGTCGGAATGAAAGAGAACACGAAGCCCAGGAACAGCGACACCCACACCGCCGTGACGACCCCCACCGCCAGCTTCCGACCGAAACGCCTCACCCGGAACCCCGCCGTCCGCAGCCCGCACAGGAACAGCAGGTAGCAGAAAATGAACGACGCCACCCCGAAGCTCCGGTTAATCAGCGCGTCCGCAAGGAACGCCCCGAACTTCCGCCCCGGGTTCTCCGCCGTCACCTCGCTGTTCCGGACAATCTCTCCCGTCTCCACGTCCACCAGGCTCTGGTCCGCCCCCCCCGTGAAGAAGAAACCCGCCATCGCGATGAACAGATACACCGAGAACAACATCACCACAAGTCCCGCCGTCAGTCTCACGCGGGGATTGGCCATCGCCCTAAAGGCCGGAGAGTCACCTCGTTTCGCCTCTTTCTTGTCATTTACGCGTTTAATCATGCCATTCAAAATTTACGGATAGCGAAAATACAAATTAATCCGTTCACCCCCGCCATCCTCCCCGATAAAATTTCTCCACACACTCCCCGGCGGCGGCCCGCGCGATGTCCCTCCGCAGCTTGCGGCGTCATGGAAGCTCCCCGCGCTCTTCCGCCGGCAATCCCGTGTGTTTCGGAATGATTGGCGGACCAGGGTGGCCCGATAAAGATTGCCCGCGGCTTTTTCACTCCACCCGGAAGTGGCGGCTGGGCGACCATGCCGTGCCGTCCTCTCGCTCGAAGTAGAGGTACACGTGCGCGCCCGGGCCTTTCGACTCGTCTAGCCGGAACTTCCCGCCGCCGTCGCCCCGAGTGCCTTCCGCCGCCGCCCGCAGCGGGCTCATCGGGTCCGAGTCGTAGAGCACCCCCGCCCGCAGGAGGTCCGTGGCGGCCGTCGTGCTCCCCTCGCGCTCCTCCCGCCACGTCGCCCGGTACCGGCCCCCGCCGAGCGGCTCCACCGCCATGTCCCACGGCAGCAGCAGGACGCCCGCCGAGAACTGGAAGCTCGCCGCGTCGGCCATCCGCCCCTCCCCGTCCACGCACCCGTAGTTCGCCGAGTGGAACGCGTTGTGCGCCATCTTTCCCTCCTCCCTCGCCGCCGCGCGCCAAATTTCCGGCGACACCGCCCGCCGGAAAAACTCGTACAACATCTGCATCGCCGCGAACCGCCGCGACAGCGCCCGTTGCCGCTCCGTCCGCTCTTTTTTCTTCTTCGTCCCGCTTTTGCTCACCCGCCTGGCGTAGGTCTTCCCGTGCCGCGAGTAATAAATCATGTTGCCCACCCGTCCGTGGTACGTCCTTCCTTCCGGATCCTCGATTCTCATGTGTCCTCCTTTCCGTCGTTTGGCTTTTTCGTTCTTCCTTTCTTGCCTTCTCTCCTTTGGCCCTCTTTGCCTCCTCCTTTGGAGTGCCTTCCCTTCTCCTTCCGTACAAAAATAAACATTTTATTTTAAACCGCATAATAATAAGCGATTAAAATCAGTGTTCAATGGGAAGTGAATAGGAGGTGAATAGGAAGTGAACGAAAGGAGATGGTAAGGAGGAGGCGAGGAACACGAAGGGAGGCCGGCAGGAAGGAGAGAGGCGGACCGGGCGGCGGATGGCGGAGGAAATTATTTTGGGAATAATAGTAGGTTTGTTTTAAAAGTATTTTATACTTTTGCGGTGTTTCTGCGCCGAAAGGGGTGGGAATGCACATGATGATGAAAGACGTTTGCTTGACGTTTTGTTTCCGTCGTATTGAACTTCGCAACTTTAATCAGATTAGGAAACAAGGCAGCGGTGGATGTCCGTGGGATATGCTTAGGCGGCCTGCGTGTCGTGCGCACGCGGGTATTTACAGCATATCGGCGTGGGCTTCTTCGTTGCTTATCCTTAATCTGAGGGCATTGCGAAGGCCTAATACGCGGGATAAGCACGAGCAAGGATCCCGCACTCTTTTTTTTTATATGTGTGGTTATAATCAGAAAATTAATAAGATTGTGAATTGTCCGGTTCGGGGTTCTCGGGCGCAAATGTCGGGCGGATGGGTTTGCCTGTTGCCGGAGAAGGGGGGCAGTGTGTGACGTTAGGGGAGGCCATGAGGGATGAGGTTGGATTCGTTTGCCGTGTTATGGAGAGCGAATTATATGGTAAAGGAAGAGATTATGGCGATTGTATGCAATATGCGCAAAACGCAATGGACCATGGTTCTCCGGTGACGGCGCAGTTGTTTGTGAATCAGGCGAACGATGCGCAAGCGGCCATTGATGGCATGGTTGATGGTTTGGTATAAGGGAACGTGGCGGAAAATTTTTGTGGAAGTTTTTTGAAGGAAGTGTTGGAAAGTAGGAAATGATTTTGTATATTTGGGATGTCCGAGAGGGACAATCAGAAATAAGAGTTCTTTGAACAGTTGTGGATTGACAGGGAATCGGCCATAGAGGGCGGCGTAAGTCCCCCGGTCTGCAAGCACGGGAGAGGGGTGGATGTGTTTGCGGGTATGCCGTTGAGCATTGGCCGCGGCTTCCACAGCCGCGGCGGCGAGAGAATCGCCATAGGAAGATGTCCGTTGCCATGGCGAGGGTAGCGAAAGGACGGACGTTAAGTTTAACAATAGCCTTTTTAGTTATTATGACTGAGTTTTAATGTTTCATTTTAATTAGAAAGGGGGAATACTTTATGGCAAGGATTCATCCAGATTTGGTAGGCTCCTATAGGGGGCGTGTCGGCAATGCGTCTTATTACGTCATTGACGACGAGAATTTTGTGAGGTCTTTGAGCGACAAGAGTTCTAAGGAAGGCACGGAGGAGCAGAAGGAGGCGAGGACGAAGTGTTGCATCTTGGGCCGGCTGTCGGGCGTGGTGAAGGATGTCACGAAGCTCGGGTATCCGGAGGCGAAGAATCATGCAAATGATTTTTTCGTGACGAACCTGGGCGCAGTGGAGGTGGTGGACGCCGACAAGCATGTGGGTTCGGTGGCTTATCCGGATTTGCTGGTGTCTTTCGGGACTCTGGTGCCGGTGGCCGTGACCATGACGAGCGAGGAGAATGTTTTGACGTTCACTTACGCAAGCATGGAGGAGGGGTACGGGTTGCAGGCCGACGACGAGGTGTACGCTGCGTTTGTCGACGAGAAGTTGCAGTTCTCGTGGATGCGGAAGTTGGGGACGAGAGGAGAGGGAGGCATGGTGTCGGAGAATGTCCCGAGTTTTTCGTCGAAAGAGAATTTGCATGTCTACACGTTCGTGGTGACGAAGGACCGGAAGCGGGCCTCAAGGTCAATCTATCATTCCATCGCGTGACGGTGGAGGCTGTTCGACAAGTGTTATAGAGAAGTCCCCGGCGGAAGTCGGGGACTTCTATTATTTTGCGGTCCGGGTTGCGGCGGCTTCGCTTGTCACTTGAGAGCCGCGAGGGCCGCGTCGTAGTCGGGCTCGTTAGTGATTTCGGGGACGAGCTGGGCGTGGATGACGCGGCGGTTCTCGTTGAGGACGACGACGGCGCGGGCGAAGAGGCCGGCCATGGGGCTATCGGTGATGAGGACTCCGTATTCCTCGCCGAAGCGTGTGTCGCGGAAGGCGGAGAGGGTTACGACGTTGTCGATGCCCTCGGCGGCGCAGAAGCGGGCGTGGGCGAAAGGGAGGTCCTTGGAGATGGCCAGGACGACGGTGTTCTCCATGCCGGCGGCGAGCTGGTTGAAGCGGCGCACGGAAGCGGCGCACACGCCGGTGTCGAGGCTGGGGAAGATGTTGAGCACTACTCGCTTGCCGTTGAAGTTGTCGAGGCTGACGGTCTCGAGCGAGCTGTTGACGAGCGAGAAGTCGGGAGCCGCGGCTCCGACGGCGGGAAGGGTCCCGCAGGTGTGGACTTGGTGTCCTTGAAGTGTTACTGTTGCCATGATGTTTTTTGTTTTAAAAAGTATTAGCTCAAAAGTAGGGGTTTTGTTTGGAACGCGCAAGGGGGCGGGGATTTTTTTTGGCGGGGGCGGAAAAGGGGGGCGGGGGAGGGAGGGGTGTGCGTTATTGTTCGTATCTTCGCGGGTGTTTTTAAACGATAGGAGGATTTAGCATGCGTTGGATTGTAAATGATTTGGAGGATTTGAGACGGGTGGCCGGGGAGTTCCTGGCCGCCGCAGGGGAGAGGCGGGTGTTTGCGCTGGAGGGGCCGATGGGGGTGGGGAAGACGACGTTCGTGAAGGCGGTGGCGGAGGCGCTGGGGGTGGAGGACGAGGTGACGTCGCCTACGTTCGCCATTGTGAACGAGTACCGGACGAAGGGGGGGGAGACGGTGTTTCATTTCGACTGTTACCGGCTGAAGGACGCGGGGGAGGCGATGGACATGGGGTGCGAGGAGTATTTTGAGAGCGGGGCGCGGTGTTTCGTGGAGTGGCCGGAGGTGGTGGAGGGGTTGTTGCCGGAGGGGACGGCGGTGTGCCGCCTGGCGGAGCTTGCCGACGGGCGGAGGGTGGTGGAACTGGAGGATTGAGGCGGCGGGGTCACTCGGTCCGGAAGATGGAGCCGTCGAGGATGGCGTCGACGACGGGGGTGAGGTCGCCGTTCTTGGGGACACGCACGCCTCTGATTCCGGCGGCGCGGGCGGCCTCGATGTCACGGGAGCCGTCGCCGACCATGACGGAGCGGGCGGGGTCGACGTTCCACTCCCGGATGGCGCGGAGGAGCATGCCGGGGGCGGGTTTGCGGCAGTCGCAGGGGGCGACGCTGTCGTGGTGGGGGCAGTAGTAGACGGCATCGACTCGGGCTCCCCCGGCGGCGAGGAGCTCGCGCATGCGGGCGTGGACGCGCTCGACGTCGGCGGCAGTGTAGACGCCTTTGGCGACGCCTCCCTGGTTGGTGACGACGATGACGAGGTATCCGGCGGCGTTGAGGCGGCGGATGCCGTCGGTGACGCCGGGGTTGAGGATGAAGTCTTCGGGCCGGTAAATGTAGTAGTGGCCCTCGTCGGAGTTGATGGTGCCGTCGCGGTCGAGGAATACTGCGGGTTTCATTGGTGCATGATTTTGAAGATTAGTTCTCGGAGGAGTTGCCCGTCGGGGATGTTGGCGTTGCCGACGCCCTTTGATTTGAGGTCGTACTCGCGGAGGAGTGAGATGACGCGGGCGCATTTCATGGCGCTGTAGCGGCGCGCGCCTTCGGTGTAGTCCTTGAGGAAGTAGGGGGAGACGCCGAGGAGGCGGGCCATTTCCTGAGGGCTGGCGGTGGTGCGCTTTTGGTAGTGGTAGGTGAGGAGGTTGAGGAAGTAGCGGAAGAGGTT
>CALUHX010000052.1 GCA_944320555.1 uncultured Butyricimonas sp.
CTTGCAGACATCTCAAAGGAAATCGTACATTAATCTGTTGACTATTAAACAGCAACGCATCTTTTAAGGGGCGACTACATAGCAAGGGAAAGTCGGATGCATCCCTTTCGGGTTGGAGAAGGGCGTCTTGTAGCGGGCGTCCACCGCCACGGAGTCCTCCGCCGTGGTGATGATGATGACCTGCTTCTTGGGGTCGATGCGGACAATGGAGTTCGTCCAAAGGTCGCTGCCCACCAGTCCTGCCACCCCGAACTGCTGTATGGGGGAGGGAGTGGTTATCTTCATGACAGACACGGAGTCGAAAGCCATGTCGCTGCCCGGAATGGTCAGCTTGTTGATGCGCGCCTGGGGGTAGGTGGTTTTGCGGCCGGTCATGTCGGTGGTGACCATATTGCCAATCTGTTCCAGCCCGATTTGGTCGCAAACACTGTCCATGACAGCCATGACGCCCCCGGTGTCGAAAATCATGGGCAGCTTCGTGCCGTCCACGTCGATTTCCACAATCATCTTGTTGGACACAAGGCGGTAGGGCAGCTCAGCCCGTTTAGACTGAGCGTTCCCCGTTTGAAAAACCGCACATACGAGAAGTATGAAAAGCACACTTGCCCTGAAACACTTTACTTGCTTGGTCATGGTTATTTCTTTATCAGGTGTTCTTGAATCAGTTGTTCCACTCTCGCCGCGTCGATGCCCACTTCCATGACGCCCTTGCCCTCCAGCGGGATGAACATGAAGGTCGGGAGTGCGTTAATGCCGAACACGTTGCACAACTCCTTCTCCTCGTCGGCGTTCACCTTCAGGAAGATGACCTGGTCCTTGTATTTCTCCGCCAGTTTCTCCATTTCCGGGAGCATCTTCATGCAGGGGCCGCACCACGTAGCCCAGAAGTCGATGACCACGGGTTTGTCTCCCTTGAACGTGAGGCTCTTGTCGGTCTTGTAGTCATACACGTGTTTCAGGAAATACTCGCGGTTGATCTCGTTCATCTTGCCCGGCACGGCGTCGGGAATCACGGGGTTCTTGTCGTCCACGACCGCCACCTCGTCGAAGGGTTGGAAATACACCCGCGCCCGTTGGATGTCGATGGTCACCATTCCCCGTTTCAGCAGTCCGCCGCCGAGCATGGACCGCTTGATTTGCGGGTTCTCCACGGCCAGCTCGTCCGCCGCCGGCTCGTTCATGAATTGGAATCCGGAGAGCTTCTTGGCAGGGGCTGCCACCTTGCCCCGGGCGTATGCCAGGCAGGTGGAGTCCTGCACGGTCTCGCCGGGCAGCTTGGCGAAATCCGCCGGGGTGAGCATCACCACGTCGTCGCTCCACGTGTCAAAGAGGAGGGAGTATTCCGTCCCGTTCAGCTCCGTCGGCAGGATGAGCCCGCATCCGTAGGGGATGACGGTGTACCTTTTCCGGTTCTCCAGCTTCATGTAGGAGGGCTTGTAGGGGTTGGAGGTGGTGATTTTCTTCCGCTTGGAGTCAATCGTGAAGCAGGTCTTGGAGAATAGTTTCCCGTTAATGACCCCGACTGCGCCCAGTTTTCGGATATAGTCGCCGTCCTTCAGAATGAGGACGGGGAAATTGTCGGCGGCGGCGTTGTTGTCAAAGGAGATTTGCTCGATGTTGCGTTGTTCTCCCTCGACCACCTCCACGTTCTTGAAGAGGTAGCTTTGAATGGCGTGCTTCTTTTCCGGCACGGGCAGGTTGCGATCCTCGGCGAATTCCGGGAGCACAGCGTTGCCGCCGGAGAGGTCGAGCACGAAGTCGGCGGGCTTGCCGTTCACGAGCACCTCGACGATGATTTTTCCGTCCACCTCCCGGTAGTCCTTTACCTCGGTGGAGGTGTTCTTTATCTCTTGCGCCCGGGTCAGTCCGCAGGTCGCACATAAGCAGAATAACAGTAATATCCAGTTTCTCATATCCATCAGTTTTATTTGGTCATTTTATCTGCCGCCACCACGGCGTTGTAAGCGTTCACGATTCCTTTCGCCCGGCACAGCTCGTCAAACAGGAAGAGGTCCGTCACGCGTTGTCCGTTGGCGCGTGCCGTTTTCTCGATGATGACGCCCTTGCGGGGTGTCGCCGTCTCAATCAGCAGGTTGCGCAGTTGCGCCGCCGCCAGCTCGGGGTAGTACCCTTTCACGAGGGCAGCCACTCCGACCACAGTCCCGGCCGCCAAAGCGGTTCCCGAGGCTTTCTGGTAGGTGTCGCCGGTCGAGGCGGCGTAGATTTCCATGCCCGGGGCGAAGATGTCCACCGTGTTCGCGCCGTAGTTCGAGGCGAGAGAGGGCTTGCCGTTCTTGTCGGAGGGGGAGACAATCATCAGGTTGGAGAACTCATGCCCGTCCATGACGCGGCCGGGGCAGTAGGTGGGTTCGATGTCCATGTCGTCCGCCCGTTCCCAGGCGGAGATGATGACCAGGACGTTCTTGCTTTCCGCGTACTCCAACGCCTCTTTCAGCCATTGGGTGTCCTGTGGGCTGGCTATCAGGTACTGGTATGCCAGGGTGATGATGTCCGCCCCGTGTTCCACGGCGTAGCGGATGGCGAGGGCGATGTCCTTGCCGTAAGGCTCGCCTCTCTCGGGATAGGCGCAGAGGCTCATCAGCTTGGCGAAGTCGGCGATGCCGTCCGCCCCGATGCCGTTGCCCCGTTTGCCGACGGCGATGCTGGCGCGCATCACCTCGCTGAGGCAGGCGGTGGAGAAGAGGTTGTCGTTGCCGTAGTCCGTGTCGTTGATGTCCGTGACGTCATCGCCGACTATCCGCTTGCGGATGTCTAAGTCCACGCTCTTCTTTGCCCGCTCGAATTTCTTGCGGCAGCTGGCGAAATAGCGGCCGTCGGTGTAGAAATTGTATATGGAATCCCAAACCACTTTCTTGTTTAGCATGTTTTCCCATGTTCCGTAAGTCATCGAGGTGAAAAAGAAGCACATGGAGTCCATGTGGTTTCTCTCGACAGAGGCTCCCCACCGGATGTAATCCTCTTGTCCCAGTTCTTTGCCGGGGTTGGCGGCCCTCATTTCTCGATTCGCCCGTTCCATCCAGTTGCGCATGAAATACATCAGTATCGTGCTGTAGCGTGTATTCATGAGTTCGGACAATCCCGTCTGCCGCCACATTTCATAGTATTTGAACTCCTCCTCGTCCACCTCGCCGGTGTATTCCACGGGGCGGTCGTTCACGATGTGCCAGTATTTCCCGTCGGAGTAGAGCAGGTCGCCGTATTTCCCTTCCAGTCGTTCGTACTCGCGGTTCGCCAGACTGGGGACTTCCACCAGCATCTCGCCGTCGCGGCCGCCGATGAAGTTCCAGCCGTTGATGTCGCCCCGGGTGGGGTTGGGATTCTCCCAGATGGACTCGCAGAGGTCCTCGTGGTAAACGTCCATGCCGGTGCCGATAAAGGCGATGACGGGCGTTTTTTTCACTTCCTTTCCTTGCAGGAATTGGTACGCCTTGTTCACGGCCGCGCCGTAAACGCCGTCCTCCTCAAAGGAGCAGTTATACCAGTCCATGTCCCGCTGTTGCTGGGTTTGGGCGTGGGCGGAGCCCAGGCATCCCGCCAAAAGCCCGACCAATAGCAATTTCATGTTTCTTCTTTTCATACAGTAATTATTTGTTTTCGATGAGTTTCAAAATGGCTTCCTTGACGGCCTCGCCCCGCAGGTGGCGGCTGGCGATGCGCCCGTCCTTGTCGATGAGCATGATGAAGGGCAGTTGGAAGAACCCGTAGGCTTGCTGCACCTCGTTGAGCGCCTCCTGTTTGTAGGAGAATCCGCCCTCGTTCCAGAGCATCAGCCAGGGGAGCTTTTCCTCGCGCACCATTTTCATCCAGGCGTCCCGGTCGTCGTCCATGGAGACGCTGACGAAGGTGACGCCCTTGTCCTTCATCTCCTCGTAAATGGGGCGGAGGCTTTGCATCTCCCGGCGGCAGGGTCCGCACCAGGACGCCCAGAAGTCGATGACCACGTGTTTGCCGCGGAGGTCCTTGAAGGTCCACTCCCGTCCGGTCGAGTCGACGAAGGGAAGGTTTTGCACCACCGTCCCGAGGGCGATGTGGGCGGTCTCCTCCATGCGGGCGCGCAACCATTTGCCGACGCCCGTCTTTTGTTCCTTCTTGGAGAGCAGGGCGTAGACTTCGGCGTTCGGGGCATACTCCCCGAGGTCGGAGAAGTAGGCGACGGCGGCGCATTGCACCGGGGTCAGCTTCTGGCTCATGGCGGGGTCGAAGGTCACGTATTTCTTCAGCGGGTCGCTCTTGTCGGGAATCCATTGCTTCAATTCCTCGCTCCGTTCCGCTCCGACCACCGTCAGGCGGTTTTTCGAGAAGTTGCGCTCGTCGAAGAACCCGTTGATTTTCAGCTCACCATTCTCTAAATAATAATAGCTTTTGAAGTCGCCGATACGCACCTCGTACACGTCGGGCTGGATGTTCAGGGGACCCATGGAGAACTCGCCCGCGCCTTTCAGCTCCGCTTGCAGGAGGGGTTCGCCGCCTAAGGGGGAGAGGGTGATTTGCGTCGGTTTCACGCACCGGATTTTGCCGTGGATGGTCAGCCCTCCTTCTGCGAAGGCGAAGGTGACGGTCAGCGTCAATAGCAATAGTAAAAGTGTCTTTTTCATACAGTGTTTTATTTTTTAGACATACAATTCTCTCGCATGAGGTGTTTTTGAAATGGGTGGTCATACTTCTCCGGCGATTTCGCTTTTGTCTTGCGTCCAAAGGGGGTGGCGAATGCCGTTTTCATACTTCCTCTCCCCCTATCTTAGGGGGAGAGGAAGTATGACCAGCCATTTTAAGAACTCTCATTTCGTTTGCTCAACACGGAGCGGGGGAGGGTTACTCCAAGGGTTCCGCCTCGGCACCCATGAGGGTGAGGTCCATGCCGTAGTTTGTTTTCAAGTAGTTCACGACATGGTCATACGCCCTGGTGATTAACGGATAGTCCGCATATTCCGCAAGGACCTCTTCCCGCGAGTAGCGTAATCCCAACTTGATGTAGTCGAAGAAATTATTCGTGGGGTCGGTGTTGGAAATGTGGCTCAACGGCTTGGGAGCCTGCCAGGTGGATAGATTGTCGAATTGGTCCGGGAATCCCCGCCGCTTGTAATAGTTCTCGTCGCTCGTGGAGGTGGTAATTGCGGTGGAATAATCAAATCCCAATTCGCCACCCACCTCGAACGCCACCGGGGTGGCGATGATGTCATCCTCAATGAGGAGGTTGAAAATGTTCTTCAACACCATTTCCCGCATCATCTCCACGGAGTCGGCACTCGTGAACATATATTGCTGCCACGTCCTGCCCATGATGTCGTAATGTTCTTCCGAGGAATAGCTGAACACCCAGAATCCCATGCCCTCGTATTCCACGCTGGGGCGGCCGCACCATTCCAAAGTGTCGTTTTCTATTGGTGTCTCCGTCAACAGGCGGTGGTTAATCGAACAATAGTCATGGGCGAAGAAGAAGTAAGCGGGCAGCGTGCTTCTCACCACGTCTGCGTCAAGGTAGGCAAATACGTTGTCCTTGAAGAACTTCGTATACAATTGGGCTTGTCTGTCGTTAACCAGTCCCGAGCCATGATATCCTTGAACTGTGCCTGAGCCGCTCGCCGTCCACGAGCGGGTCAAGTCTTCGAGAGTCAAGTTCTTATAAATGCACTTCACGCCAAACTCGTTGGCAATCTCTTGCAAATCCTGGTCCCAGGCGTTGTCGCCTTCCGGGAACTCGTAGGTCACGCCCGCCGTCTCCGGATTCGGGGTCAGGGCGTCCTCGTCGTTGCAGGCGGCGAATCCGAGGATTACCGCCGCGCTTAAAATGATATGTCTCAATTTCATCATGTCAATGGTTTAATGGTTTCACATCGGATTCCGTTCGCCCGCCAGCGTGTTCTGCGTCAGTCCGGGGTTGCGGTTAATCACTTCCTGGGGAATCGGCAGGGTGAATCCCGGGTCGTTCTTTTCGAGGACATACCGCTGCGGCTCGTTGTCATACAGTTTCCAGGAGTGGGAGAAGCTCTCCATGCCCCAACGGCGCAGGTCGAACCAGCGGAATCCCTCGAAGCAAAGCTCCCGGCGGCGTTCTTCCCGCACGAACTGGATTAGCTCGTCGCCCGAAATGCCGCTCACCTCCGTGTAGCTCGGGATGCGGTGCGCCCGCAGGGTGTTCAGGTAGTTCAACGCCTCCGCGCTGTTGCCCAGCATGGCGTGCGCCTCCGCCAGAATCAGGTATGCCTCGGAGAGGCGCACCGACAGGGCGAATCCGGAAGCATTTTGGAACACGCATTGGGCGTCGCACATCACCTTTCCCATTGCCAGTTTGTTTCCCATGAGAGTGGTGTCGCTATATTCGTCGAAGATATAGAGGTTGCGGCGCAGGGAATCCTCTTCCGGGAACGCTGCCAGCAATTCGTCGGACGCGTTGAAGAGTTTCCGGTAGTCGGTGCCTTCCTCGGGGTATCCGGTCATATTGGCGAAAGAGTATATGTCATACATTTCGCCGTAGTGCCACATGGTTTCCCCCTTGTCGTAGTTGGAGAAATGCGGCTTGGGATTGCTCGCCGAGGCGGTGAATTGCGTCAGGTCGTAGAGGGTGAACTGCGGGTAGCGCAGCACGGAATCCGCCATGCGGACGGCGTTCTCCCAGTCTTCCATGAACAGATACACGCGCGCCTTCAGCAGTTGGACGGTCGGCAGGTTAATCCGGTAGTTCTCGGAGAATTGGCGGTTCTCCGGCAGGGAGAGGAAAAGCCGCTCCGACTCGTCGAAGTCCTTCAGAATTTGGTTGTAAACGCCCTCCACCGTTCCCCGGTCGGTGAAGGAGGTGCTCAGGTCGCTGGTCAGTTTCAGCGGCACGCCGGGGGCGGTCCTGTCGTAGTTATACGGCTGGCTGAAGAGGTTGACGAGGTTGAAATAGTAGAACGCCCGCAATCCCAACGCCTGCGCCTTCACGAAGTCCTTCATTTCCTGGGTGTCGTTGGCATCGTCCACATAGTCCAGGGCGGCGTTGGCTCCCAGTATCCGCTCGTAGTAGTCGTCCCATACCCAGGAGCTGATGAGTTGTGGATAATCCCCCATGAGGGTGAACATGTCCGACTGCCAGGTGAAAATCGCCTGCAGGATTTCCGTCTGTATCGCTCCGCTGTTGGGGTTTATGCCCACGGGCTCGTCCGTTATTTTGATGTCGTCGTCCAGGATGTTGTGGAAGACGAACAGGTCCACGCCGCTGCCGGGACCCGTCGGATAGGCTTCCCCCACCAGCATCTCGTCCAATGACGCGGCGGTCTCCGGCACGTACTCGTCCGACGACGAGGGTTCCAACCACTCCCGGCATCCCGTGAACAGGAACGCCACCGCAAAAATCAGGCTTGTTGTCAATATCTTTTTCATAATTATCTAATTAAAAACCAATACTTAAACTAATCGAATAAGACTTCGGCATCACGCTCTCCTCCAACTCGGGGTCGAAGCCGTTGAACCGGTCGGAGGCGACCACGAAGAGGTTGCTCATGGAGAAGGAGGCAAGGAAGCTCTGCAAGCCGAACTTCTTCGTCCATTCCGGATTCATCCGCCAACTCAGGCTCAGGTCGCGGCAGCGCAGGAAGGAGGAGCTGACTACCAAGGCGTCCGAGTTCTGGTACAGGTGGGTAATCATGTTCACTCCGCCTGTCGGGGAGAACGGTGTCGCCATGGTGTAGTTGTTTGCCAGCAAGGCGGGAATATCCGTCCGGTTTTCGTCGCCCGGCTCTTTCCAGCGTTTGTGCAGTTCCTTTGTGAGGTTCACGTAGGCTTCCGGGATGCGCACTCCTTGGCTGAAATCCCGGTAGGGGTTCGGCAGCCGTTGGTGTCCGCCCAGGAGGAGGGAGAAGGTGGTCCGCAGGGTGAGCGATTTGTAGCGCACGCCGAGGTTCAATCCGCCCGTGAATTCGGGTTCCTTGCTTCCCGAGTAAGTCAGCACGGTGGTAGGGTCTGCCAAGGCGGTGGCGTTGTCCACATCCATATTGTTGAAGATGGGCGCACCGTTGGAGGGATCCAGACCGGCGAAGTCATACGACCAGAAACTGTTGACAGGATAGCCTTTTTTCAGAATGGAGGTGGAGATCCCGTTCAAGAAATTGGTGTACGTGGCCTCAAAAGGAGTCTCCCCACCCTCATTCCAGTTCTTGGAGGCGTTCACGCTGAGGTTGATCCCGAAGTTCTTGGTGTTTACCGGGTTGAAGCTGAGGGTAGCCTCGAATCCCTTATTGTAAAGTTTTCCCCCGTTGATGCTCATGGTCTCCATGCCGTTCTCGTAAGGAATCTCATGGGAGATGACGGCGTTCGAACGGCGGGTGTAATAGTCCAGCACGAGGTTCACGCTCCTGAAGAATTGCAAGTCCAGCCCGATATCCCAGGTGTGTGTGCGCTCCCAGGAGAGGTTGGGGTTGGGAATGGAGGCAATCGTGGAATAGTAGGTGTTGTACAATTGTTTTACTCCGCTCATGTACAGAATCAAGTCGGGACTTTGGTTCAGGTTGACGTTACCTTGGATTCCGTAGGTTACTTTCAGGTTCAGGTCGGAGATGACGTTGGCGACAGAACTCATCCAGTCCTCCTCGGAGACGCGCCACGAGAGTCCGAACGAGTAAGTGGGGTCCACCCGGCGGTTGGCGTCCTGCCCGAAACGGTTGGAGGCGTCGTTACGGATGCTGAAATTGAACACGTAGCGGTCCATGAGCGAGTAGGCTGCCGTGGCGAAAAGGGAGAAGAAGTTGTTCTTCTGCTTGGCAATGGAAGCTCTTCCGTTATACAAATCGTTCAAGATGCTGAAACCGCTGACGGTCTGGCTGGAGCCGACGGGTTGGATATTTTCCGGTAGGGCGGGGTCGATGAATTGATACCCCCGTTCCGGAGCGTATCCCCAGAAGGTGTTCTGCGTGTTCTGCTCTATCGAGGAACGTGCCTCGGTTCCCAGCATGACGTTCAGACGGTGGATTTCGTTGAAGGTCTTTTGAATCAACAGCTTGTTTTGCACGTTATAGCTGTGTTGCGTGGCACTCGACGAGAACAGTTCGCCGCCGTGGGGCAACTGCGCCGCAGCGTACCAGGGATTGGATGCCTCCACCGTGCCGTAGTCGTAGCCGCGGTAGTTGGAAGCGATGTAATAGGTGCGCTCGTTGCTGAATCGTTCCGTGTTTGTGCTGTTGTAGGTGTACCCGCCCGTCAGTTGGTAGCTCAGCCAGTCGGTGAGTTCCCAGGTGAAGTCCACGGCGAAATTCACCCGTCCGTTCTTGATAGTGGAGCCGCTGTTGTCCATTTCGTTGAGGATGTTGTAGCTCAACGAGGCATTCTCTCCGTTATATTGGTAGGTGTTCACCCGCTGGTAGTAGGCGTAGGAGCCGTCCTCCTCGAAGGCGGGAATGGCGCGGCTGGTGCTGGTGGCATAGCCGAGAGGGTCCACGCCGTTGGCGAAGCCTTTCGTCTTGGCGACCGTCCCGTTGATGTTGAACGCCAGGCGGATTTTCTCATGGGGCCGCATATTGACCGACACTCGGGAGGTGAACCGCTCGGTGCTGTTGCCCTTCTCCTGTCCGTTCTCCTTGTTGTAGCCCACGGAGAAGAGGTAGGTCGCCTTGTCGGAAGCCCCGCCGATGCTCAGATTATGGTTGTGCGACACGGCGGTGCGGGTCAGCAAGTCCAGCCAGTCGGTGTTCAGCGTTTCGAGATAGGCTTTGCGCTCGCGGTATTCCGACTCCTCGATCGTGCCGTCGAAAAACATCCGCATCACGCCCTCGTAGGTGTTGTAGTCGGCGAGGGGAATCGTGGCGTACTTGGCACCCGCCCCGAACGCCTCCTCCGAGAACGCCACCCGCTCCTTGGAGTTCATCAGGTTGAACTGGCTGTAGCGGGGCCGGGGGCTGATGCTCACATTGCCGGTGTAGTTGACCGAGATGCGGTCGCCCGACTTGGGTCGCTTGGTGGTAATCACGATGACGCCGTTGGAGGCGCGGGACCCGTACACCGCCGTGGCGGAGGCATCTTTCAGGATGGTGATTGTCTCGATGTCGCTCGGATTCAGCCAGGAAATCTGGTTGCCGATGATGTTCTCCATGTCGTCGATTGTGCCGATCTGGGCGTTAAACTCGATGGGGTCGTCTTGGATGATACCGTCCACCACGAAAAGCGGGTCGGTGTTGCCCAAAGTGGAGGTTCCCCGGATTTTAATGCTCGGCGAGGAGCCCGCTCGGGAACTGGTCCGCGTCACGACCATGCCCGGGACTTGTCCCTGCAACATGTCCGTGATGTTGTTGTAACTGGCGATTTTGATGTCGTCGGCTTTCAGCGTGGTGTAGGAACCCACCATGTCGCGCCGGTTCACGTTCTGGTAACCCGTGCTGACCACGTTCACCTGGTCCATTTCGTTCACCGCGCTTTTCAGGACCACGTTAATCGAGTCTTGCCCGGTGTACTTCACTTCTCGGGATTCCATGCCCACGAAGGAAAAGAGCAGGGTGATGTCGTCCGTGTTCACCAGATTCAGCACGAACTTGCCGTGGGTGTCGGTGGCGGTTCCCCTCGTCGTTCCCTTCACGAGCACGGTGGCTCCCGGAATCGGGTTCTTCTGCTCGTCGACAACTCGTCCGGATATCTCGATTAAATTTATCTGATGGATTTTTGTGGCGGCTTTTTTGATGATCACCGTTTTGTCCTCGATGATGAAGGTGTAGCCCTTGGGCTCGAGCACTTGTTTCAGTACCGACTCCAAGGCTGCGTCCCGCACGGCAATCGTGACTGGCTCGACGGCTTTGGCGATGCTATCGTTGTAGAAAAAGGTGTAGCCAGCCTGCGCCTTGATTTCGTTCACGAATGTTTCCATGGAGACGGCTTTCAAGTCCAGGGTGATTTTCTCCGTTCCCGTCTGCGCCGCGGCGGGGGCGCATAGCGAGATGACGAATAGAATCAACAAAAACCATTGCCATTTTGTTTTTTTTAATCTTTCCTCGCTTCGAGGAAGATTGAAATGTGGTTTTTTTGTCATAGTTTTGTGTATTAATTTATGATTAGCTATAAAGGGAACTCGGGGTGTGCCACCACCTCGGTTCTTTTTCTTTCAAGGTCTTGCCACAATCACTTGTCTGCCGTGGACGGTGAACCGCACGTTGTCCGTGTGTTCGATCATCCGCAGGAGGGTATCGATGGAGTCGTAGCGTTTCAGTTCGCCGGAGAATGTGTATTGTTTTAAAGACTCGTCGTGCCAATAAATCTCCACGTCGTATTGGCGCGCCAGCGTGCGGAGGATTTCCTCCATCGTGTTGCTCTTGAATACCAGCACCCCGTCCTTCCAGCCGCAGTAGAGGCGGGTGTCCACTTTCCGTTTGTGGATGCCGCCTTCCGCACGGGGAATCAACGCCTGCTCGCCCGGACGCAATGTCAGGCCTTTCCCGCTTTCGCTGTCGCGGACATTGACCTTGCCGCTGACCAGCGTGACTTGTGCCTCCGAGCGTTCGGGATAGGAGTTGACGTTGAAGGATGTGCCCAGCACGGTGATTTCGCTTCCCGCCAACATGACGGAGAAGGGAGAGGCGGTGTCCCGTTTGACTTCGAGGTAGGCTTCCCCGTCGACAAAAATCCTGCGCTCGCCCCGGGCGAACCGGATCGGATAGCGCACGGTGGTCTCGGCGTTGAGCCAAAGTCTTGTCCCGTCGCTCAGCTCCAAAAAGAAGTCGCTGCCCCGGGGCACGCTCAGTTCGTGGTAGACCACGCTGTCCGTGTCCGTTGTTTGCGGCTTGTAGGCCAGGCCGGAGTGGTCGACTTTCGCCACGGTACCGCTGTCGGCGACGATGTCGCGTCTCTCCGTTTTCGACAAGAAGATTTCCTCGCCCGTGGGCAGGGTGAGCTTGACCGCAAGCGTCGTGTCCGCAGGGCGGACGGTTTCAGCAAGTTGCCTGGGCCGCTCCGGATTGTGGCGGCGGGGCGCGAAAAGCCAGACGCAGCCTGCCACAAGGGCGATTGCCGCCACCGCTGCCGCCGCGCGTTTCCACAGGACAATCCGCCGCGAACGGCGCAGCCGGGTTTTCAATGCCCGTAACGCCCGCAGCGTGTCGATGCTTTCCGGCGGGAAGGCCGGGTGGGTGGCGTCGTACAAGTTTTGCCGCCGGAGGAATTGGCGCATGTTCCGCTCGTCTTCTTGCAACCAGCAATCCAGTTCTTCCAATTCGGAAGGCGTGGCCTGCGACTCGAAGTAGCGGGTGATGAGTTCGTCGATGTATTGATTTTTATCTTGCATATTCTTGCTTTTTACCTAACGACAATCTTGTCGGGAAAAACCGCAAGAGAACGCAAGATTTTTTAGATATTTAACAAAATGACGAGGACATTGAAGTAGGTTTTGAGGTGGGCGCGCAGGAACCGCAACGCCTCGGCTATGCGCAATTCCACGGTTCTCAAGGGAATGTCCAATCGTTCGGCGATTTCTTTTTGTTTCATGCCTTGCAGGCGGTTCATTTCGAAGCATTGCCGCTGTGTCGGGGTCAACTGTCGGAGGGCGGCTTCCAGCCGTTCTTGCAACTCGGAGAAGAAGAGATAGTTTTCCGTCTCTTGGGCATAAATCTCAGGGTGACGGGCGGCGATTTCCTCGTATTTGCTTTTCAGGTCGAGGCGGCGCAATTCGTTGAGACAGGCATTTTGAACGGCTTTCAGCAGGAACGAGCGGATGGAGACGATGTTGGCCGCCGCCGCGCGTTTTTCCCACAGGTTGACAAACACCTGCTGGGTGATGTCCTCGCACGTGGCCGCGTCTTTGATGTAAGTGCCCGCAAAGAGGAGCAGATTTTTGTAGTAGGCCGTGAAGAACAATTCCAACGCTTTCTCGTCCCCTTTGCTTAAAGCGATTAATAATTCCTTTTCGTTCTCCATGTTTTGTTGCAATTTTAGGCGGGGATAAATGTAGACGGAATTTGTAATAGTTGCAAATATTGTCGTTTTTTTCTTTTAAGAATATGTTGGCGGAGGTTCCGCCTCGAAATGAAAAGGGGAGAGTGGAAACAGCGACATCGCCTTGTTTCCACTCCCTTTCATGCTATTGCGGAACAGAGATGGAACCTCCATCGCTGTTGGCGGAGAATTGCGGCGCATAGACACACTGGAGGGTGGCGGCGCCGTCGGTGTAGTCGCCGGCTTGGGATATCCAAACGTCGTACTCGAGGATATGGGTTCCCCGGGGAAGAACGTCGAAGAAGAAATTGGTGGCGATGTCCCGGGTCTCCTGGTAGTAGAGCAAGGAGCCTTGCCGGCGGGTGCCTGGCTGTTGGCTTACGGGTTCGAGATTTGCCGCCCGGAGGTCGCGCAGGTGGACGAATTCCATGTCGCGGTCGGAGCGTATGGTGACGCGGACGGTGAGACGGTCTCCGATTCTCAGACGGGAGCCGTCGAGCGAGTCGAGCGGCATGAGGGTCTCGCCCCGCCCGGAGGTTTGTTTGAGATAGAGTTTCTTCTCGATGGCGACTCCGGCCGAGTTGGCTCCGGTCTCATCCATTTTTTGGAAATATTGGAGATAGACGCCGCCCCACGAAGGGAAGTCGGACTGCTTCTCCACGGACACGGTCGAGGTCTTCGCGGTCAATTTGTCGGCCGGGACAGCGTGTTTGACGTAGCCGAGCCGGGCGTCCTCGGGGGTGGCCTCCAATCGTTTCTTGTTGACGCTGACCGTCAGCCGCTCGTCGGAGGCGAGTTGGTCGGAGCCAGTGAGCAGCAGAGCGTGGATGGCCTCGACGGAGGAGGGGGCATCGCCCCAATCCCGGGTTTGCTTTTGACAGAGCAGCCATTGCTTCATGCGGTCGGTGTCCGGCGTGTCGCCCTCTATCTCATGGAACGCGGCCATGATGGACGCATGGACGAGGACGGCGCTGTTGGCAAACGCGGAAGTCCTGTTGTTCGCCCAAAACATGCCCTGCCCCGGGGTGATGGTGGCGAATTCCCTTAAGGACGAGAGAATCTCGACGGCAGTTTGCCGCTCCCCGTAGCGGTAGAGCGCGACGGCGGCGAGCGCCTTGGCGTATTCATCGAATCGGGGCCAGGAACGTTTCACGTTTTGCAGCAAAGCCTTGTGCGCGGCCAGGGCGTCGCCGAGGGGAATGTCCCGGTAGGCGCTGCGGACGCGCAGGTAGAGCACGTCGTTAAAGCCGACGGAGGTGTCGTTCCTATGATTTTCGACGATGTTCTGATCCAAGTAGCGCAAGGCTTTTGCTTGCATCTCCTTTGCCGATTGGTCGGATTCCAGCGCACCGAGTTCCGTGAGGCGGGCGAATGTCTGCAACACGTTGAGCGTGATGAACGGGCTGGAGCGGAATCCCTTGAACCATGCCCACCCTCCGTCGGCGTTTTGCAATTGTCCCAGTTTGCCGAGGTGGGTCGCGGCGAGATATTTTTGCCGGTTTTCGTCGAAGAGCGTAGAGAGCGAGCGCATGCGGTCTGTTTGCTCCTGCGCCTCGGCGACCCACGGGGTGAGTTGCAGCAGGATGGATTTCAGTTCCTCGTTTTGCGAGAGGGGCGATGTGGTGGCAGTCGCCGGCTTGCCGCTCCATTCTTGGATGGCCCTGGCTATTTCTGGATTCGCCTTGGCGATGAATGCCGCAAGCGTGTTCGTGTAAAAGGCGGCGGAGATATCTGTCGCATTCTCGGTCGCGGGGGTGGTCAGGCCGGGAAAGGCCAGCACGGCGTACCATGTCGGGTTGGCGGTCATTTCCAGCGTCAAGCGGTAAGGCGAGGCTCCTTTGGGAACCTTGATTTTGAAGTCGTGCTTCCCTTGCCGGGTCAAGAACACGGGAACGGTCTTGGTAATCAAAGTCTCGTCTGGCGCGACAGGCAGCAAATGTTGTTCGCCGTCGCTGAAATCACCCGCCGCGGCCACAATCCGGCAGCCGAGCAATTGCCGTTCTTTGGGCACGTCGAACGAGAAGGCGAGCGTTTGGTTGCCGTTGCGGTCAACGCGGAAAGGCTGTGTTTGTCGGCTGACAAGCCTGTCCGTGGCCGGGTCGAACAATTCGAGGGCGGCCTCCCCGTTGCGGGCTTGGCCCTGATTGTGAATGGTGGTTCGCAGCACGACCCGGTCGCCGGCACGCACAAAGCGGGGAAGGTTGGTGGAGACCATGAATTCTTTTGTGGTGATGATTTCCCGCTCGACGCAGCCGTGGCTCATTTCGGGCGTGTGGGCAATAGCCTGGAATCTCCATGTGGTGGTGGATTCCGGAACGGTGAACCGCACGACCACCCTGCCCAGCGAGTCGGCCCGGAGTTGGGGATAGAAAAACGCGGTCTCGTTGAAGTTCCGGCGGACAGCAGCGAGAGGAGAGTCCGGGGAAGACGGGAGACCGGAGTCGGCAGCGTAGGGCATCGCGGCTGAGTCCTCCTGTTTGTCCGCTTGGGCGGTTGCCGCCACCATGCCCAATCCGCCGACAATAGGTCCGGCATTTGTTTTGGCGAAGGCTTTTGTCTCCCGCATGTAGAATCTTGTGTTCATGAGGCTCTCCGCAAAAGGAATCGTCCATGTGTCGAAAGAGAATTCCGGAATCCGATACTCTTTTTGCGGCAAGATGGAGGACGAGTTGCTGTAGAAGTCGGGAGACCAGGTGTTGACGGTGTATGCCCAATGGTTGGGAAGATGGTAATACGGCAAATTCGCGCCGAGCGACCATCTGTTGTCGCCAAACTTGTCCAAAGACGCGTCGTACATGCCGGCCAACCATTCGGCCATCACGCTTTCCCCTTTATGGTTTTTCACTGTGAACGTCCATTCTTCGGTTTGTCCCGGAGTGAGGCGGTCGCGGAACGTGGACGTGGCGATGTCCAAAGTCTTGTCCGGCGTTTCCTGCCGAAGCTCGAAATGCGTGCAGGAGAGATGGTCGTTTTTCAGATAGGTGAACAGGATTTCGCATTCCGAACCAAATTCTTGTTCGTAGGGGATGCGGAAAGTGCGGTTTTCATCCGATAGCAGGAGTCGTTCGCGCCGTAACAACTTGGTGCCGTTGTAAATCTCGTAAAGCACATGTGCGTTTTCCACGGAGGTGCCGAAGATAAATTCCGCTTCCTCACCGATGGCGCAGGTGGTTTTCACGGGCACGGCCCACGCATAGGTGTTGACAGGGGGACGGGTGTCCTTGCGGGAGTAGAGATAGATGATTTCCTGTTGAGAGACGTTTCCGTGTTCTCCGGTGCCTGAGAGCGTCAGCAGATAGGCTCCGGATGGCATTTGGCGGGCATTGACGCGGAGCGTGCTGTCCGGATGGCGGGTAAGGCCGGAGGGAGTGACGAATGTGCCTTCCGCCCACGTTTTGCCCGGGGTCGATTCACGCGGGAATTGATTCTCGGAGGGGACAGGTTGTCGCTCCAGGGCTTGCAACTTGTAGGACAGAACCTCGCAAAGGGGAACGTTCTCCTTGTTCACCGCTTGGATTTGAATGCGTACAATGGAGTCTCGGTCATAGCGATTTTGGGCGCGCACACGGATGTCGAAGGCTTCCGGCGAAATGAAAACAGTGTGGGACTCCGATTGGGTCTCGCCGTTGGAAGCCGTGACATTCACGTCGATGACATATTCTCCGTAGCGGGCGTAAAACGGGGAACGCATGAAATGCGCGGAGTCTGTGGCAATAGAAATTTCAAAGTTGCCCTCCTTGTCCGCATGGAGTTTTCCGGCGAGGAGGGGACGTGTTTCCTCTGTGTAAAATTGGTTCGGAGTGACGGTGTAACTTATCTCGCATTGGTCGAGCGGGATTCCCGAAAAACTGTTGACTTGTCCGGAGATATGGATTTTGTCACCTATTTTGTAGGCCGTGCGTATCGGGTTGAACCGGATTTCAAAATTCGGGCGTTTGTATTCCATCACATTGACGGAGTGGTATTCACCGTTTGCCTCGATGGCAAAGAAACCGCTCATGGCGGAGGTGGGGAGAATGAACTGTCCGGCGAAAGAGCCAAACTCGTTTGTCGTCAGTGTCTGTCTGGACACTTCCTGGCTTTGGGCATCCCGGAGAGAAATCTCCACGCGCTTGCCGGCAATCGCATGGGCGTTTTTTGCGTCCCCGTTCCAGCAAATGCCTTTGAAATAAACGGTTTGTCCAGGACGGTATGTGCTTCGGTCGGTAAACAAGTACGTGTTTTCGGTCGGTTTGAATTGGTTGTCGGTCAAAGGGAAGAGACCATTGTTGATGGGCGCATGGTTGTCGTTGTCGCATACGACTTGAAAACCGAGACGCTTGTCAATGTCGAATGTGGCGATTCCGTTGGAGTCCGCTTCCACTTCCCGGACGAAACGGTAGGTGCGGTTCGTGTGGATTTGAAACAGGCGCACTCGGGCTTCCGGGACAGGGCGGCCGCTCATGCGGTCGCAGATTAAAACTTCCTGTCTGTCTCCTCCGGCATGCCTGATGCCGGCCAAGCGAGTACAATAGGTGGCGAGCGTGTCGGCCGGAGTTTCTCGGCGGGCTTGATACCGGGCCACTATTTCAAAAAGTCCCGTTTCTCCAATGGGCAGGGTTAGGACGGTGTCTTTCGAACAGGTGAGTTCCGGTAGGAGGAAGGTACGGGAAAGGACGCGTTGCCGCCGGGCCTTTTGTCCTTCCGGGGCATGGTAGTTTTCCACCGGGACATTCACTTTGTAAAGCGTGAGCGTGACCGTATTCAAGTTGCGATAGCCCAGGTTTATTTTCACGTTTTGTCCCGGGTAGGCCAGTCCTGTGGAAATGTGGTGCTCGGGGAAAAGGATGTCGTCCCGTAATTGTTCGAGAAGGTCAATCCGGCGGTAGTTCGGGAAGCGGCGGAGGCCGTCTTCGCATAGGCGCAGAGCTGTCTGGTTGTTGACGAGAGTTTGCCTGTCGTCGCCGAATGCGCGATAGTAATTTTGTGCCAATACATAGATGACCTCCACGGAATAAGGATTCTCCCGGTAGGTGTGGCATAATTGCTTCAATTGATTTCTGAATAACTCTTCGTTTTTGCCGGTGTTCTCCGAACACTCAAGAAGATAGCTCAATCGCGACAATTCGGATAGGATAAGGGCTTCAGTGGCTTGCCGTTGTTGTTGCGAGCGGAGCAGTTGCTGATAATGCCGCAAGATTTCAAAAAAGAGGTCCTCTCCCTCGATTTCCATGCTTAGGAATTCCGGCAGCGGGCAAAAGAAAGAAACAGTCTCGTCCGCACGGGTGGCACGGAATGGCGAGGCTTGCAAGGAAACCAGCAAATCGATTGCCCGATAGGCGAGAAAATCGAACAAACTGGGCCGCAGGGTGGGTGAATCCTTTCCAAGGCGAATGACTTGCTCGTAGTTTGCAGGGGTGGTCTTTTCCAATTCTTCCGGGGCGGCGAGAGACAGATTGACATGGCATGCTATTTTGTCCAGGAAAATGTTGCGAGTCCATTCGTTCATGTCTTGCGGCACGTAGCCCGTGACGGGAGTGCGTTCGTTGATGGAACCGATTCTTAGATTGTAGTAGTTGTTGTAAAATTCGGCCAACAGAGAATGAAGCACGCACCGTTCCACGGTGCGGGGATTGGTCCGGGTGAATTCTTCTACTCGGCCGATGAAAGCGGGAAGGCTGTCGATGTCAATTTGTTTCAGGCATTGGAATTCGGTCGCAATGGATTTTACAATGACGGGGGAATTCCCTTCGGGCAGTGCTTTACGAAATTCCCCTCGGGCTTGTTCGATGGCCGTGCGGGGATGTGTCTCTTGCTTGATTTCCTGTCCGTGGACGAACGGGAGAATCAGAAACAACGCTAATGTGAGTAGATGGTGTTTCATAGTTTTACGTTTTTGTTTTTCTACATAGACGCAGAAGAACGTGCGATTCCATAAAAGTAGACAATATTTTTCATATACGGGAAAGCGGGGAGAAAAATAAATGCAGGCGGAGGGATAAAAAATAACCGGTTGCCCTCTGCGCAACCGGTTTGTGAATCATGTCCGTTTCGATGAAATTATTTTCTTCTTACGAATTCTCCGTGTCTCAAGAATTCCACGGCGGAGTCGATGTCTTTGTACATTACCCGGTCTTTCTCATTGAACGGCACAATGCTACGGAACTCAGCGAGGAATTCTTCCAAATAGGGAGAGGTTTTCATCGGCCGTTGCAGGTCTATGGCTTGGGCGGCGTTCAGCAGTTCGATGGCCAACACGCGTTCCACGTTGTCCATTACTTGGACGCTCTTCACAGCGGCGTTGCCTCCCATGCTCACATGGTCCTCCTGCTCGTTGGAGGAAGGAATGGAGTCGACACTACACGGGGTGCAGAGTTGCTTGTTTTTGCTGACAATGGCCGCAGCGGCGTATTGAGGAATCATGAAACCGGAGTTCAGACCGGGGGTCGCCACGAGAAATTCCGGGGTCTTGCGGTCGCCGGAAATTAAGCGGTATACGCGCCGCTCGGAGATGCTGCCCAGTTCGGCGACGGCGATGCTCAAGAAGTCCAGCACCAACGCCAACGGCTCGCCGTGGAAGTTGCCGCCGGAGATAATCAGGTCGTCGTCCATGAAAATCGTCGGGTTGTCGGTCACGGAGTTGATTTCTCTTTCCACAACGGAAGCCACGTAATTCACCGTGTCTTTCACGGCGCCATGTACCTGCGGCATGCAACGGAAAGAATAGGGGTCTTGCACGTGGGTCTTCTCGACTTTCTGAAATTCGGAGCCTTCCAAAAGAGTGCGGATGTTGCGCGCCGTTTCAATTTGTCCCGGATGGGGACGAGCCTCTTGTATCTGCGGCAAGAACGGGTCGATGCGTCCGTCGTAGGCCTCGAGGGACAAGGAACCGATGATGTCGGCATATTTGACTAATTTGAAGGCTTTCAGCAGGGCGTACACGGCGTGCGAGCTCATGAATTGTGTTCCGTTCAGCAAAGCCAAGCCCTCCTTGGCGCCTAATTGGATGGGCTCCCAGCCGAATTTGGCGTTGATTTCTTTTGCCGGATAGATTTTGTTCCTGTAGTACACCTCTCCTTCGCCGATGAGGGGCAAGAATAGATTGGCCAGCGGAGCCAAGTCGCCGGAGGCTCCGAGAGAACCCAATTCCCGAACTACCGGAAGTACGTCGTGATTGAACATGTCGATGATGCGTTCCACCGTGATGAGTTGCACTCCGGATTTGCCTAGGGACAAGGCATGAGCTTTTAACAAAAGCATTAGCCGGATGATGTCTTGGTTGATGGGATTGCCCACGCTACAAGCGTGCGACATGACCAAGTTGGCTTGTAGTTGGCTCAAGTCGGCCTCGGAGATGGAGATTTTGCATAAGGAGCCGAATCCGGTGGTTATGCCATACAAAGGTTTTTCAGACCGCTTGATTTTGTTGTCAAGGTATGCTTTGCAGTCATTGATGAGTTTTTTGCTTTCCTCGGAGAGGGCCAGTTTGGCTTTTTTGCTTAAAATGGTTTCGATTTGCTCGAAAGTCAGTCTTTGGGGTGTGATATAATGTATCATATAATTTAAAGTTTTGATTGTTTGACGATTGAGTGAACAATAAATGTTTGTTGCGGACAACTGCGCCTGTCTCTTTCATGGGAAACGGGTGTCGAAACCGTGACTTTTTAGTGGCCGCCATTCTTTGCGATAGATTTGCATAGCC
This sequence comes from uncultured Butyricimonas sp., assembly GCA_944320555.1. GTDB lineage: Bacteria > Bacteroidota > Bacteroidia > Bacteroidales > Marinifilaceae > CALUMT01. The sequence goes on from CALUHX010000052.1 coordinate 20,585, forward strand.
TTATTTATTATTTCTCAATTTGTCAATCAAATCGTCGACGGGGATGCTTTCTTGGGTCCCGTCGTGCATGTTTTTTAAGGTCACCAAGTGGTTTGCGATTTCATTTTCGCCCACTAACGCCACAAAAGGAATGTTTTTTTTGTCCGCATACCCCATTTGTTTTTTCATTTTCGACGCCTCGGGAAAAATTTCCGCATTGATGCCTTGACCTCGTAGTTTTTTCAAAAGGGGCAGGCAATAAGCCTCTTCTTGTTCTCCGAAGTTTACAAAAAGGACTTGGGTGGTGGCGGTGGAGTCTTGAGGGAATAAGTCAAGTTGGTTCATCACGTCAAAAATACGGTCCGCACCGAAGGATATGCCGACACCAGACATGTTTTTCATTCCGAAGATGCCGGTGAGGTCGTCATAACGTCCTCCCCCTGTGATGCTTCCCATCTCCGCGCCTTTGGCTTTTACCTCAAAGATTGCTCCCGTGTAGTAACTTAATCCCCGTGCCAGCGTTAAGTCCAATTTGATTTCAATCTGAAGTTCCAAAGTGTCTAGGTGGCGGAAAATCTTGGACAATTCGTCTATCCCTTTCAGCCCGGTTTCGCTGTTTTTTAAGATTTCCCGTAAATGGCTCAGCTTGTCCTGATTCGTTCCGGAGAGGTTCAATATCGGTTGCAATTTTTCAATGGCCAGGGCGGAAACGCCCTTTTCCTTTAATTCGGCGTTGACATTTTCAATCCCGATTTTGTCCATCTTGTCAATGGCCACCGTGATGTCGACAATCTTGTCTGGGTGGCCGATGGTTTCTGCCATGCCCGCCAATATCTTGCGGTTGTTGATTAATAAACAAGCGTCGATGCGCAGACGTTGATAGACATCGTTGACAATTTGGATTAATTCCACCTCGTTTAACAAGGAATCGCTGCCTACCACATCGACATCGCATTGGTAAAACTCGCGGTAGCGTCCCTTTTGTGGCCTGTCAGCTCTCCATACGGGTTGAATTTGGTAGCGCTTGAACGGAAAACACAGTTCGTTTTGATGTTGCACGACAAAACGGGCAAACGGGACAGTCAAATCATAGCGCAATCCTTTCTCAGAGATTTTGTTTGTCAGGCGTGGTATGTTGCGTTCCTCGATTTCAGAATCGGTCACATGGGCAAGGAAATCTCCAGAGTTTAGTATCTTGAAAAGTAATTTGTCCCCCTCTTCCCCGTATTTTCCCATTAATGTCGACAAATTTTCCATCGCCGGAGTTTCTATGGGTTGGTAGCCGTATAGTTTGAACACTGATTTGATCGTGTCGAAGATGTAATTCCTTTTCACCATGATGTCTGGAGCGTAATCTCTCGTTCCTTTAGGTATAGAGGGTAACTGTGCCATAATTCCAAATGATTAAATAACGTCGGGCAAATATACATTTTTCTATTCTCATAGAAACGTTTCAAGAGAAGAAAATGAGTTTCCTGTCTGAAACTTCTTAAGGCTGGCGTGTCCGTGAAAGTTTATTTAGATAAGAAAAATAAGTGCAAATGATTATTGTTCAATCGATTGAAAAATGTTTAGAGGGCAATAATGACGTTTTTTCACGCAACCATGCGTGTTTTTTCCCGTCTTCAAAACGAACACTAAAAAGGAAATGACTATGAAAACGAAAATTTGGAAATTATTATTGGCTATGTTTGCCGTCCTGCCGGTGTTTACCGCTTGCGACGACGACGATGATTACTACTACGTGCATAACGGTGATGTATGGACGACTTATGGTAATTTGGAGAAAATAGATAATGGCTCTCGGCAAGAGTATGCCATTCGATTGGACGACGGGGACAGGTTGATTGTCACGGATGGATTAGGTTTTTCTGCGGACGAGGGCGATGAGGGGATGCGCGTGCATCTTCGCTATGCCTATGTGGGAAGCGAGAGGGAAGAATCGGGGCTGGACACTCCTATGGATTATTACATTCGCCTTTACAATATTAGTGAGGTGCTTTGTAAGCAACCCGTGACGAGGTCGTTTGTGCTTGCGGACGAGGAGCATCGGCTGGATAGCATAGGCAATGACCCTATCAATGTGACGGATGCCTGGTTTTCGGGTAAGTATCTGAATGTGGAGTTCGAGGTTCCGGTGAAACCGAATTCTTCAGTTCAGCATTTTATTAATCTTGTTCATGACGATATAGAGTTGCATGGCGATTCCGTGTATGTGTATCTGCGGCATAATGCTTATGAGGATGCGTTGGATTTCGAGAGTGGACATGCCACAGGGGATTTCCATTGGGCTTTTGGGTGCGTGTCGTTTGATGTCTCTTCTATTTTGCCGGATGGTCAATCTTCTGTCCCGGTTAAATTTATGTGGACAGGTTTTAATAAAGACTTGACGGGTACTGTTGATAAGAATGACACGGGCACATTTAGTTTGTATGATGTTCCTGCCGAGGAAACGGGAATGAGCCAACACAAGTCGGTTGAGGAGAGCACGGACGCCACATTTGTCGTGGCGGACGTGAGGTAGCAGGACTGTTGCCCCGCCCCGTGGTTAGGGCAAAGAAGAATTTTGGCGCTTGACGGTTCTCCTCCGCTGTTTTTGGGACGGCGGAGGGGAACTGTTGTTTTTGGGAAATTTTGCTTATGTCGAGCGTTTGAGGCGGGAGGATTTGTGAGTTGTTTTCGGGCTTTGCCTTCCCGTCTTTCTCCTGGATTTTGGCTGCGAAGTCGAGGCGGAACATGGAGATTGGGGACCTGTTGGAGTCGGTGTACTCCGTCTGCCGCATCTGCACCTCGACCACCTCTTTCTGCAGGAGTGCGGAGAGGAGAATCTTGGCTACCCTGTTGTCCTCCATGAGGAACTTGAAGACCGTGTCGTAAACCGGATTGGCGATAATCGTCATGGCGTTCTCGTTTATGGTTATTACTGACGCAGATATACGAATTTTTCCGGAAAGATTGACGTATGGGCAAGACATCGGCGGTTTTAGGACGGTCAGGGCGTGAACAAGGTGTTTTCATGGTTCGGACAGTGTGTATGAATGTGTCACGGACGTGTTTCCGACGATTCACAAGCAATGGATTGATAGTTTTTGTCACGTCGGGGAAGCGTTCATGACACGTCCGTATGCTTTAGGCATATATTGTACGCGCACGGGGCGCGCCTTGCGCGGGGGCGGACGAGGCGCGTGGCCGGACGGGATTTCCGGGGGTAAGAATCGGGGCTTTCGCATGATTGCTCTCCGGTGATTTTGAGTCCATGGGTTCCGTGTCCCGGTTTTCCAACACGGCGGGGAGCTCTTCCTTGGCGCGCATGTCGGTGGGGGGCGCTTTGTTGCCGGAATCCGAAGGACGCCGCCCGGATGAACGTGTCCAGCCGGAGAAAAAACACTCCTGTTCCCCGTTGTTTTCCAGGCGGTTGTGTTTCCGTGTTTGATTTTTTCGCAAAAAAGTTGGAGAAAAGTTTGGATTGGGATAAAAAATTGGCTTATCTTTGCACCCGCTTTCGGGCCGGGAACGGTCCTTGGGCGAGGGGGGAAGGACGAGGGGGAGCGAGGTTCTTTGACACGGATGAGACGAGGAAAGACAAGCAGCGACGGGCGTCCGGCATGTTTT
>CALUHX010000053.1 GCA_944320555.1 uncultured Butyricimonas sp.
CAGAATTATCAAAGACTTTTATTGATTAAATAACTGAATAACAGTAAATAAAAATATTTTTAAGGGACGACTAAATAGTCATCATTAAACAGCCGCTTATCCAATGTGAAAGGAATGTCGCACGAACTAACCTCTCCTTGCCGGTTCGCAACGATGGTGTTGACCGCGATGCTGTCATACTGAATCAATTTATTCCCTACCGGCAACAAATAAAACTCCTTAATATCACTCGCCGCCTTGCCCACACACCAACACATCAACATATTAAACTTCAAACCTCTCATTTTCCCAACCCGCACCAAACGGGTCACATCCAATGTCTTAAAAAAAGTGACCATGGGCACAGGGGCTTGCATCCACATCTCAAAAGCATACGCCCGCGTCGTTTCACTTGGATTTACTTCTCTCATTTCCGTCCTATTAAATCAAACAAGAGCAAAAATAGAACAAAAATGACAACACTGATAGAACAAAAGAGACATTATATGGGATTTGTGAACAAATCCGAATACAATTTTCCTGTTCTCAGCAAAGACACGGGTGTCCCGCCGCTATATCTCTTGAAATCTCTGATGAAATGAGACAGGTCCGCATAGCCGCAATAATACGCTATTTGGACTAAATTCATCTTCTCAAAGCCCTCCTGCATACATCTCAATGCCTTTTAGCCGGAAAATTCACTTGAACACACTCTATCACTTTCGCCTGTGTCGTTCACAATTCCCTAACAGTCAACAGCGTTTCCCGATAAAACATTATTTGTGGACAGCCTATGGGAAAGGTAAACGTCTTCAGAAAACAATCATTACGGCATGTCCAATAATATCTTATATAAAAACGTGATGACATGCCCGGTTTATACTCCCTTCTTCATTCCAATCAAAACTAAATCATGGTTCATCGACAAGACAAAGAGACCTACACCGGCTCATTTGAATTGAACCGGTGTAGGCCTCCATTTAATGATTTCAACGTGTCACGCGCACACGGCGAGCTATTTCGGCGGTTTCATCCACAGCCTTGACAACCGCACGGGCAAGTTCCTGAAAAGCTTGTCCGGAAAGAGAATTATCTTCAAGAGCCACTGGCGTGCCCGCATCTCCCGCCTCCATAATACCCTGCACAATAGGAATCTGTCCGAGCAAACGCAAGCCCCTTTCTTCCGCAAGGCGTCTCACCCCCTCTTTGCCAAATATATAATACTTATTATCCGGCAATTCTGCTGGAGTGAACCATGCCATATTTTCCACCAAACCCAACACAGGCACGGAAATGCCCGGCGATTCAAACATATTGATTCCTTTCACTGCGTCGGCAAGAGCCACGGCCTGAGGCGTGCTGACCACAATGGCCCCGCTCAGCGCCACTGTCTGCACAAGCGTCAGGTGAATGTCACTGGTCCCCGGCGGAAGGTCTATCAACATGTAATCCAATTCATCCCAATACCCCTCTTCCACCATCTGTTTCAATGCGTTGGATGCCATCGGACCTCTCCACACGGTTGCTGACCCCGGATCGACAAAAAAGCCGATGGAAAGAATCTTCACCCCATAGCGGACAATTGGCTCTATCAATTCCCGGCCATCCACTTCCACCATGCAAGGGCGAGCGTCCTCTGCGGCAAACATTTTAGGAATGGAAGGGCCAAAAATATCCGCATCGACAAGTCCCACCTTATATCCCAATTTGGCCAAAGCCACCGCCAAATTGGAAGCCACCGTCGACTTGCCAACCCCTCCTTTTCCGGAGGATATCGCTATGATATGGCGGACTTTCTCCAACGAGAAAGGACGTTCCATGTCTTGTATGAACACCGTCTCGACATTAACCGTGCCGTATCCCAATTTCTCTTGAAGCAAAGCTTGGCATTTCGCAACTATCGACTTGACAAAAGGGTCGTTCGCTCGTTGAAAAACAAGCCTGAAAGCGACTTTATTATCCTCGACGCGAATACCCTGCACCATGTCGAGGGAAGTTATGCTTTTGGAGGTTCCCGGGTAATTTATACCCGACAACACATCCCGAATCTCCTTTACTATTTCCTGCATAATACGTATGATTTATGAATACATTCTTATGACAAATATAAGCTTTTCTCTTGGAAATATTTGTCCCCGTGTGAAAAATTTCCTTCCATCCGGGAAAAACCACGACTCGCCTCCTTCCGTTTCAAGCCTTCGACAACTTGCAATACAACTCATAATCCCCACGAGAAAAACAAGCCACCACGACTTTCCCGAAATCAGGGTGACTGTTCAAGAACGACCTTATTTCCCTCAAAGCTATGGGAGCGGCCTGTTCCACAGGGTAACCATACACCCCGGTGCTAATCAACGGAAAGGCTATCGACCTCAGCCCGCTTTCCTCGGCAAGCGACAAACTATTCCTATAACATGCCGCAAGTGCCTCCGGTTCTCCGTGGTGTCCATCCCGGTATATCGGACCGACCGTGTGAATCACGTGGCGGGCTTTCAAACGGTACCCTCTTGTCATTTTCGCCTCTCCCGTCTGGCAACCGCCAAGCGAGCGGCACTCTTCCAACAAACCCGGTCCGGCGGCACGGTGAATGGCTCCGTCCACTCCTCCTCCGCCGAGAAGTGTTTTATTGGCCGCATTGACAATAACGTCCACATCCAGCGTCGTGATGTCAGCCAACATGATTTCTATCCTATTTTCCATTTTTCGTGTCCTCAGATTGTCTTGATTCCTCCTCTGACATAAGCATAAGCATTTCTGCCATCAGATACCAAGACATCGCCCGTGCGATAATTGTTCGATGATCGAAAGCGAGTTCCGGAAGTTTCTCCAAAGCAAACCATGCGACCTCCTTGGCGTCGTCCGCCGCTTTGGGGGCGCATTTTTCCTTTTCTACTTCCCCGACGAAAGCAACCGAAATCGTCCGTCCGCGAGGATCACGGTTCACCTCGGAAAAAGCCTCAAACTGCTTCAGTCTCACTCCGGAAAGCCCTGTTTCCTCCTCCAGCTCGCGGCAAGCGCACTCTTCCAAAGTTTCATTCTCTTCCAAAAAGCCTCCCGGCAACGCCCACATGTCTTTGAAAGGCTCATTGGCACGCTTCACCAACAAAACCTCGAACTTATGATTTGTGACACTGCACACGACACAATCCGTTGTCACCGCGGGACGAGGATACTTATAACAATAATTTCCTTCCATTTTCAATACCTTACAAATAATTAAACTCTCGTATTATACTGTCGTAATCTCTTCCGGGCTTCTTGACAATCAGGACAAACCTTCGCCAATAAAGCCCAGAAACGAGCCGAATGGTTTTTCTCAATCGTATGACAAAGTTCATGAAGAATCACATAATCTATCAGCTCGTCGGGCAATTTCATCAGTTTGATATTTAAACTAATATTATTCTCTACCGAACAACTTCCCCAATTCGACACATTGTCCCGAAAAGAAAGCCGCCCATATCGGAAACCATGCGAAAGAGCGAGTTCCCTCACTCGTTCCGGAAGATATCGCTTACTCTCCATACGGTATATCTCCACCAAAAAACGTTTTACGTATGGTTCTGCCCGTTCATAAGGAGTCTCCTCTGGAATATAAAGCGTCACATCCCTCCCTGCCAACTCATAACGAGGCGATCGTTCCTCTGTTCGAACCACCCGCAACACATGGAACTTCGTTTTCACCTCCGCGTTTATGCCCAACCCCACGCCCATCTCCCGTTCCACGGCTTTCACCCGCCGCAAACGCTCCGCTATCCACTCCTGCTGACTACGCACAAAAGCCTCCGCTTCCCGAAAACTCACTCCATAAGGCACATTGACCCACACTCCTTTGTCCGGCGCCATTCGTATCGACAAATGGCGCATGTTCCGGGTACGTCGAACCTCTATTTTTCCAATTCCGGAAAGATTAATGCTCTTTTCCATGTCAAAACAAAAACTGCCCGCATCGCTGCGAGCAGCTAAACGATTCTTACAAACACCGCGTCATCAAGCTTTCTTGATGATTTCGCTTAGTTTCATAAAGTTGGCGTCCACCGTTTTCAACAAGTCTTTGAACAAGTCTTTATAATAAGCCTTCTTCCCGTTAGGCGTCGTCTGTTTCTTCCCCGAACTGATTTTACTTCTCATGTCCGCGCGGAACACCAACATGTTTTCCACTATACTGGCCACTTCCGGATTCACGTTTTCTTGCGTGCTATTGTAACTCAAGCAGTCTGAAATGACGGCAGCCGTCAAATAGTCCATGTCTTTTTTCAATCTTCTTACACTTGCCATAGTAATACAATTTAAATTTGAATCAAAAATAGAAAACGATTCGCATTCATCCAAATTATAATGCCATTTATTTTATGTTTGAAAAACATATCTCCCAGCGTTTCGATTCCAACAATGCGTCGAGCAGCAACATGGCCGTCATGGCCTCCACCACAGGAACCGCCCGCGGAACGACACAAGCATCATGACGGCCGGATGCGGCAAAGACCACCTCTCGCCCGGCCTTGTCCACTGTCCGTTGCTCTTTTCCTATCGTGGGGACCGGCTTGAAAGCCACTTTAAAATAAATATCCTCTCCCGTGGTGACTCCTCCAAGCACTCCGCCCGCATGGTTGGTCTTGAAGCGGGAGCGCCCTTCCTCGTCGACCACCATCTCGTCGTTATGCTCGCTCCCTCTCATCCCCGCAGCATGAAATCCCTCTCCGTATTCGAATCCTTTGGCTGCGTTGATACCCATCATATAATAAGCCAGACGGGCTTGAAACCTGTCGAAAACCGGTTCCCCAAGCCCCATAGGAACACCTTTCGCCACGCAAGAAACCACCCCGCCCACGCTGTCCCGGGCGCTTCGGGCGCGTTCAATCTCATCCATCATCAAACGGGCCACCCTCATGTCCGGACAACGAACCGGATTTTCTTCCACCGCCTCAAGATTCACACGGGCGGCTTCAGTCTCAAGCGACACATTCCCCACCTGCGACACGTAAGCGTGAATGGATATGCCCAGCGGTTCAAGCGCCTGACGGGCGATTGCCCCGGCCACCACCCGCGCCACATGCTCCCGAGCTGACGCTCTTCCTCCTCCGCGGTAATCACGATGGTGGTACTTGCCCTGCCAGGCATAATCGGCATGGGAGGGACGATAAAGGTCCTTCAACTTCTCGTAATCCCCTGATTGCTGGCCATTGTTCCTCACCCAAAAGCCTATCGGCGTTCCCGTCGTTTTTCCCTCGAATACTCCGGAAAGAATCTCCACTCGGTCTTCCTCCCTGCGGGCCGTCGTCCATTCCGATTGCCCAGGCCGGCGGCGGTCCAATTCTTCCTGTATCCGTTCCACGGAAAGCGACAAGCCGGCCGGACAACCGTCAACAACTCCCCCCACGCCCGGTCCATGCGACTCTCCAAAAGAGGTCAATGTATATAGTCTTCCTATCGTGTTCATTACTATCGTCAAATAAAAAAGGGTGCCTCCCTTGAAATGACACCCTCGTTATCTTCATTCTCCTCTGGCGTCAATGGCAGCACCCCTCTCCACAAGAATGGTCTCCGCATCCTCCTTCGGAACCGCAACCATGACATCCGCCGCATTTATGGGAATGCAAACTTTCCAACTCTTCGTCCGTAGCGTCCCGAACAGCTATCACCTTGCCCGTGAAATACAAATCCTTGCCAGCCATCGGATGATTGAAATCCATCACCACTGCGTCATCTTTCACTTCCAAAATATTCCCCATCAAATGACGCCCGAGGCTGTCCTGCATCGGCAACGTGTTTCCGGGCTTCAACTCCTCCGTGTCCACCTCCGCAAAAATATCTTTGGGCAACTCCACAATCATGTCCTCGTTCACAGTCCCGTAAGCATTTGCAGCGGGAATACTGAAATCAAAAGCGTCTCCCTCGTTCAATCCTAACAGATTCATCTCAAAATATTCCAACGTCTGCCCCTGTCCGCAAATAAATTCCAACGGACGTTCGACATCGGCGACCTCCACGGCGTCGCCGTTCTTGTCAGTTCTCAACTCGTAACTGATAGTAACGAACTTATTTTTTGTTATCATCCTCTTTTTCGATTAAATTTATATTGTCCGCAAATGTACAACATTTTTAATAATGCGCAAACACCCTGCCAGCCATAAATAACCGCTCTCCCCGACCTCCGTTTCCTCCAATCCCCTTTCCCGCCCGCTTTTCCCTCATGTAAACGAATAACAAGAAAAATATGACATTTTTCTTCCGAAAACTTTGCAACATTAAAAAAAGCCCCTATCTTTGCACCCGCATTCCGAAAGGATGCGGCGTTCTTGAAACATTGGTCTGGTAGTTCAGCCGGTTAGAATACATGCCTGTCACGCATGGGGTCGCGGGTTCGAGTCCCGTCCAGACCGCTTTAATATTCATAACATCGGATTAGAAAACAAAAACATCTGCCTTTTATCATTCAACACGAAAGGCGGATGTTCATTTTTAGACGTTTCCTTTCTTTTTACAAAAATTACAACTAACTTTGTTGAGATGAAACACATAATTTTAACCGGATTGATTGCTATCGCCGTCATAGCCACCCAAACGCGGACTTCAGAAGCCTGCACCGGAATCACGTTGAAAGCAAAAGACGGAAGCTACATTGTGGCGCGCACCATCGAATGGGGCGGTAGCTATTTGAACAGCCAATACGTTATCGTGCCCCGTGGCCATCAACAACAATCCCTTGTGCCCGGAGGAACCGACGGAATGAGATTCACCGCCCGCTACGGCTACGTGGGTCTTTCCGTGGAACTGGAACAATTCGTGGTGGAAGGCATAAACGAAGCGGGGCTCTCTGCCGGACTATTCTATTTCCCCGGCTATGGCAAATACGTGGATTACGACTCTACTCAAAAAAACTCCACAATATCCGACTTTCAGTTGGTCTCCTTGATTTTGGGCAATTGCAAAAACGTGGACGAGGTGAAAGAAACGGTCCGCCAAGTGTCCGTTGTTTCCATCGACCCCCGCTCCTCCACGGTCCATTGGCGCTTCGCCGATGCGGAAGGCCATCAAATAGTGCTGGAAATCATTGACGGAAAACCTGTTTTCTACGAGAACAAATTAGGCGTGCTGACCAATTCCCCCAGTTTCGACTGGCAAATGACCAATCTGAACAACTACGTGAACCTTCATTCCGGCCCCGCTTCTTCCCAAACATTGGGCGATGTCACGTTGTCAGCCTTCGGTGCAGGAAGTGGCACGCTCGGCCTTCCCGGCGACGTTACCCCGCCCTCCCGGTTCGTGCGGGCCGCTTTCTATCAAACCTCCGCTCCGCAACGGGAATCCGCACGGGAAACCGTCATGCAATGTTTCCACATCATGAACAATTTCGATATTCCTGTGGGCATCGAATTCGCTGTCGGACAAGTGCCCGTGGATTTCCCAAGCGCCACGCAATGGACAACCGCCACGGACGTTTCGAACCGTGCGATTTACTATCGCACCATGTACAACAGCACAATCCGTTGCATCGACCTGAAAACCATAGACTTTTCAAAAGTAAAATATCAAACGGCCCCTCTCGACAAGACTCAAGAGGAACCTGTTCAAGACATAAAGATTCGATAAGGGAAAGGCAAAAAAGAGTATCACCCCTCTCCGGCGGCTTCTCCGCCGCCCCCTTTACTTTAGAGGGAGAGTTTAGATACATAGACATTAAAACTACTCGACTCTCCCTCCAAAGTAAGAGAAGTACCCCCGAAAAATACAGGGATATGCAAAACGCGTTGCGAAACGCCGCCTCTTCCTATTCCTTGACAGAATCGTGGCGTGACACCCGCATCACGCCGGGAATCCGTTTCAATTGGGATATCAATTGCGCCAAATGCTCCGTGTTGTTTACCAACACGGTTATTTGTCCGTCAAACATTCCTCCGTTGGAATTGATGGACAATCCTCGCAGAGTGACCTTGGGATCCTTGGCGATGATTTCCGATATTTTGGAAACCATCCCGGCGTCCTCCCGCCCGAGAATACTCAACACAGTCTGATAAGACGCGGCACCCTCGTTCGTCCACTGCGCCTCCACGATGCGGTACGGGTAACGCCGCTGCAAGTCCAAAGCGTTCTTGCACTGTTTGCGGTGAATCTTGATTCCCTCCCCTATGGAAACAAACCCCACGATGTCGTCCCCAAACACAGGATTGCAACAATGTGCGAATTTATACTCCACGTTATTGACATTCTTGTCTATCAGCAACACGTCTTTGCTTATGGAGGTGGCGGCCGTCACGCGCACCTCCTCCCGGGGAATCGACACAGGCGACTCCTCTTCCTTGTCTTTCGTGATGAAGTCTTTGATTTCCGCCATGTCCAACTTTTCCTCGGCGATAGCCTGATAAAGGTCTATGGCGAACTTATACTTATAATGTTGCTGCAAACGGTGAATCACCTCGTCCGTCAGCTCTATCTTCCAATTTTTAAAACGCCGGGCCAGCATCTCCTTGCCCATCGTCGCCTGCGCCCGCGAGTGCTCCGTCAGGAACTGCCGGATTTTATTGCGCGCTTTCGATGTCACTGCGATGTTCAGCCAGTCTGCGCTCGGCTGTTGGTTGTTCGAGGTCAGGATGGACACCTGGTCGCCATTCTTCAGCACGTAGCGTAGCGTCTCGTTCCTTTGGTTGACCTTTCCCCCCACGCATTTCGAGCCAATCGCCGTATGAATGGCATAAGCGAAATCCAGCAAGGTCGCCCCTGCGGGCAAAGTCTTCAAATCTCCGGCGGGCGTGAACACATGCACCTCCTTGTCCTGCAGATTGATTTTAATGTCGTCCAGCAAATCCACGGCCCCCACCTCCGGACTTTCCAATATCTCGCGCAATTCCGCCAGCCACTCCTCGATGGCCTTGTCCGACGATCCGCCCTTATACTTCCAATGGGCGGCGAATCCCGTCTCGGCAATCTCGTCCATCCGTTCCGTGCGGATTTGCACCTCCACCCACCGGTTCTTCGGCCCCAGCACGGTGGTCTGCAACGACTCGTAACCGTTCGACTTGGGCACCGAAATCCAATCGCGCAACCGTTGCGGGTTAGGCGTGTACTTGTCCGCCACGATGGAATACACCCGCCAACAGTCCGCCTTTTCCTCTGGCCCCCTGCTGTCCAAAATGAAACGCACCGCGAAAATGTCGTAGATTTCCTCGAACTCCACCTGCTTCTTGCGCATTTTGTTCAATATCGAGGCGATGGTCTTCGTTCTCCATTTCACCTTGAACTTAATGCCCCGTTTGGTCAATTCCTCCACGATGGGAGCGATAAAAGCGGCGATATACTTCTCCCGCACCTCCTTCGTGCCCTCCAGCTTACGGGAAATGCGCTCGTACACCTCCGGCTCCCGGTAGCGCAAAGCCCGGTCTTCCATCTCCGACTTTATATTATACAATCCCAGCCGGTGGGCGAAAGGAATATAAATGTAGTCCGTCTCCTGCACCAATTTCTTCCGTTGCTCGGCGGACAAACCCTCCGCATGGCGAAGCTCGTACAACTTCTCGGCCAAAAATATCAACTGCACCCGCACGTCTTCGGCAAAACTTAACAACAACTTCCTGAAGCTATCCGAATTCACCACCGGATGTTCCCTATAAATCCGGTTGATGTCCCGCAGCCCCTGCAGAATTTGCGCCACCTTGTCGCCAAACGCCGAACGTATCTCCTCGTCCGCCACGCCCCCCGCCTCCACCAGCGGATGCAACATCACGCATATCACGGAAGTACGCCCGAGCCCTATCTCTGACGTGACTATCAAACCTATGTCCAACAAACGTATCAAATCTTCCTCCGTCACCCTCCGGAGGCCGCCCTCGCTTTCACGCACCGCGTCAAACGCCTTGCGCACCACTTGAATGTCTTGCTCGGTGACAATGTTCCGGCAAGATTTCAACAATGCCCTGTATTTTGATTTCACTTCCTGAATTGCTGCACTTTCCGACATAGCAATGCCCTTTTAATGATGTGTACCTTCTTTCAACTTATCAAAAAAAATGCCATCATCTACCCGCCATGCCACTTCCGGTAAAAAATAACCGTTCGCGACTTCCCCGTCCTCACGCTTTATCGGACAGGAGCGACGACAATTGTGTAGTCGAAACGATAATTCACCATGTACAATCCCCTGTTCTCCAAACTCATACCCTCGCCCGCACGTTGAAAACGGAAACGCGTGAACAATCCATTTCCCGGTCTGTCCGGCAACTCCTGCAACAACGCCCGCCGTTCCGCGTCAACCAGCGGAATAAAATACAACACCATGTCAAACGCGCGGTTGGCGATAGTCCCCGGCTCCTCGTGGAAATTTTCCCGGAAACGGGATGCGAACGCCTCCGCCTCCGGCGACTCATGATCCACGTGATGGTTGGCGAACATCTTCGTGTTCAACTTGAAATAAACCTCGTCATCGACCGAAGTGAACCGCAACCACTCCGGGAAACCTATCAACGTCAAGCGGTAATCGTCCGCCAATGCCGACAACACGGGCAACACCCGGCTTGCCGCCGCCTCGTTCACCGTGGGAAACAAAATGACATTCTCTCTGTTTTTGTCAAGCGACTTCCGGATGGAATCCAGGCTCATTTGCGCCCGCCACCGCAAATCCACAATCGAATCCCTCTTCCCCTCCGGCAAATGCCCCCGCACCAGCGTCACAAAATCCGAACCCGCCCATCTCTTGACGAACGCCGGCTCGGGCGACACCTGTATCAAACGGGCCGCCCCCGCGTGAGTCCCCACCCACTCGGCCATGTCCTCAATCAGCGAGGCCTCGCTCTCGTTCATCTGTATCATGTTCGGGAAACGTCCCAAGTCGTCCCTCCTCGACGACAACGGATATATCATCGGTATCGTCTTGTCGCCCAATTGTTCGGCCACGGCGCGGAACTCATTTGCGAAAACCGGACCCACAATCAAGTCCGGGGCCAGCATATTCAAAGCCCCGGCCAGCCGTCCGCATTCGGCCACGTCCCTCCGCGTGTCGAACACGTGCAAATCCAACGTATATCCGTCCCTCTTCAGGCTGTCCGCCGCCATCAACACGCCTTGGTAAAACTGCACGAAAATGTCCGACTTCGTGTCCAACCTCCAACGCTCGTCGGAAGCCCTCACCTCCGCCGTGTCCTGCTCAAAGATTCCCATCGAAGGCAACTTGTTGCTCTCCACGTTCAGCGGCAGCAACACCGCCACCTTCACCCGGCGGGGCTCCGCCTCCTCCTCCGTGGCCACCGGCCTCACCGTGTCCAACCTCACCGAATCCAACCGCGCGGGAGGAATCTCCACCGGCTGGTCCTTGCGGCCCCCCTCGCCTCTCTCCATCTGCTCCTCCCACTCCAACGCCATCTTCAACGCCCGCTCGTCTATCTGCCTCAACGACAAACGCACGACAGCCCCCTCCGGCACGATGGAGCTCTCCGTGTACTCGGGATTGTCGCGCAAAATCCGTTTCAATTTGATTCCGAACTCCCGCGACAGGGAATACAACGTCTCCTTCGGGCGCATCCGGTGGTAATAAAACTTCTTGTCCATCCGCCTGAACGGCTTCACCTTCGGAATCCGCAACACTTCCCCCGGCTTCAACGAGGCGTCCTTCTTCCCGTTCAGCGCCAGCACCTCGTCGACCTTCACCCCGTAAGCCTTGCATATCGAAAACAAGGTCTGACCCGCCTCCACCGTGTGCATGTAATAAGATTTGCCCTCCAAAACCACGACCTCGGCGGAACGCTCCACCCGAATCTCCTGTGCGAAAACTCCTCCTGCCATCATAAACAGAAAGAAGAAAAGTATAAATCTCCGTGTCATCAGCTTCTCCATTTTCGGGCAAAAATAATAATTCCATGGCGATAATTAAAAAAATCCTGCTATTTTTGCGAACCAAATCTATAAAACGACACTATGAGTTTCTTTAAAAAAGGCCACTTGCTAATTTTGCTCGCCAATCTCGCCGCCGCTGCCGTGCTCCTGTTCGTCATCGGCTACATCGTGCTCAACCGGTTGGACAAATACACCCGGCACGGATTTTCCATCGAGGTCCCGGACTTGAGGGGCATGACGCTCGCCGAGGCGCGCCCGCTTGTGGAGAAAGCGCAGCTGAACATCGACGTGATTGATTCCGTCTACAGCCCGAACGCCCGTCCCGGAGCCATCATGGATCAATTTCCCAAACCGCAGGCCCGGGTGAAAAACAACCGCGTCATCCAACTGACAACCAATGCCGTGGCTCCCGAAAAAGTGACCTTCCCCGACCTGCGCAACTCGGCTTTCCGCCAAGCCCTGCAACGGCTGGCCGTCCTGGGCTTGAAACCGGGAAGACTGGAATTCGCCCCCTCCTCCTTTAGAAACTTGGTGCTCGACTTCAAACTCGACAACCAAATCATAGAACCGGGAACGGAAATCGAAAAAGGAAAAACCGTCGACATCGTGCTCGGAGCGGGGACCCCGGGAAACGACCAGGTCTACCTCCCCGAACTGCTCGGAAGAACATTGCAGGACGCCAGAAGCCAGATTCTGCTCGCCTACCTGAATCTCGGGCAGGTGCTTCCCGACGAATCGGTCAAAACAACCGAGGACTTGGAAAAAGCCGTCGTGTATGCGCAAAAACCGGAATACATCGACAAGCTGACCGTCCCGCAAGGTTCTTTTGTGACCCTACACGTGACTCTCGACGAACAAAAAATAGCCACCGTTGATTCCTTATTAACCTTACCGAAAAAATGAGCGAAGAAATCGAAGACTTGGACGAACTGGAAGACGAGGACATCCCCGCGGAGCAAACGCTGTACGAACATTTCCGACTGGAGACCGACGCCGGGCAAACCGTCCTGCGCGTGGACAAATTTCTGGTCGACCGTTTGCCAAACGCCTCGCGCACCAAAATCCAGGAGGCGGCGGAAGCCGGATGCGTGCAAGTGAACGGAAAACCCGTGAAGGCGAACTACCGGGTGAAACCGCACGACGTGGTGACCCTCATGCTGCCGCATCCCAAAAGGGAAATCCGGGTGATTCCGGAGGACATCCCCCTCGACATCATATACGAGGACGACTCCCTGCTCGTCGTCGACAAGCGTCCCGGCATGGTGGTCCATCCCTCTTACGGACATTACACCGGCACGCTGGTCAACGCCCTCGCCTGGCACTTGAGAGGCAACCCCCTCTTCGACGACAACGATCCCCGGCCTGGACTGGTCCACCGCATCGACAAGGACACCTCCGGACTGCTCGTCGTCGCCAAAACCGAACAAGCCAAAATGCGCCTCGCCTCCCAATTCTTCCACAAGACCTCTTCCCGCAAATACGTCGCCGTATGTTGGGGCAATATGGAACAAGACACGGGAACCATCGTCGGCAACATCGGCCGCAGCCCGTCCAACCGTAAAGTCATGGGGGTATTCCCCGAGGGAAGCGAGCACGGCAAACACGCGGTCACCCACTACCGCGTGCTGGAACGCCTCGGCTACGTGAACGTCGTGGAGTGCGTGCTGGAAACAGGCCGCACCCACCAGATACGGGCCCACTTCAAGCACATCCGCCATCCCCTCTTCAACGACCCCGAATACGGCGGCGACGAAATCCTGAAAGGCACCACCTTCACGAAATACAAGCAATTCGTGCAGAACTGTTTCGCAACGTGTCCCCGTCAGGCCCTGCACGCCAAGACGCTGGGCTTCGAGCACCCCGCCACCGGCCGGTGGATGGACTTCGACTCGCCACTCCCCGCCGACATGGCCGCGCTCATCGAACGCTGGCGCCGCTACGTGGCCAACCGAGAAATCGAAGAGGAATAGTCCCCCGCTCCGCCATACCCGCGCTGGGGTTTCGCCCCTTTCCCGACGAATCAGCAACGTTACAATAACGTTTCTGCGGTGTTCGCGAACGTGCCTCATACGTGCCTCAAACGCGTCTCATTGGCGGGAAACCAAGCGAAAGTACGAGGAAACCCCGGACCGGCCATGAGCCAGACCCGGGGCGACATCCCTAAAATAAACGTTGTTCAATGAATCTCTCCTATCTTGCAGACCTCGATGAACGAGGCCCCCTTGCCTTTTCCAAAACTTCCGCCCACGACCAGCACGTAATCGTCCTCCTGAATGCCTCGCTTCCGCAGCATGGCGGGGAGGTCGTTCATGAACTCGTCGCGCGACATCGGCTTCTCCGTGAAATACGGGAATATGCCGAAAGAGAGGGCCAGCTCCCGCATCACCCGCTCGTTATAACAACGGGCGTATACCGGAAGGCTGCCCCGGAAGGCCGACAGATAACGGGCCGTGCGCCCCGAAAGAGTGTCGACCACGATGGCCTTGATGGGCAACATGCCCGCCGTCTTCACCGCCGAACGAGCCAGAGCGGCGGTAATCTCGTTGTTGATGCGCACCAGCGTCCGCTCGGCGTCGGGCGGCACGGCCGCCTCGTTCGCTTCCGCCACGTTGCGCATCACGGTCACGGCCTCCACGGGATAGGCCCCGTAAGCCGTCTCCCCGCTCAGCATGACGGCGTCCGTCCCCATGTAAATGGCGTTGGCTATGTCGCTCACCTCCGCACGCGTCGGGCGGGGATGGTCGATCATAGTATGCAACATCTGGGTGGCCACGATGACCGGCTTTTTGCTCTCGATGCACTTGCCCACGATGTAACGCTGGATGCGCGGGATTTTTTCCGCCTCGATTTCTATTCCGAGGTCGCCCCGCGCCACCATCACGCCGTAGGCATGGTCGAGAATCTCGTCGATGTTGTCCACGCCCTCCTGATTCTCGATTTTGGCGATGATTTTTATCGGACTGCGGTGCTCGTCCAATATGGACTGGATTTCCAATATGTCCTCCTTGTTGCGCACGAAAGAGTGGGCGATGAAATCAAGGTTGTTCTCGATGGCAAAGTCGATGAAGGCCCTGTCCTTGTCGCTCAACGACTTCAATTTCAAGGAAGCGCCGGGCACGTTCACGCTTTTCCGGTCCTTGATGACAGCCTCGTTCGTGGCCATCATCTCCAAACAACGCGTATGCTTCTCCACCACGATCAACTCCACGTCCCCATCGTCAATCAGCACTTTGTCGCCCTTTTTGATGTCGTCCGTGAAATAGGGATAGGACACGTGAATCAATTTTTCCCTCGGGGGACACTCCACATCTCCGGTCAGATAAATCACGTCCCCCTTGTTCACGCGCATGGGCTCCGCCATGTTCATCGTGCGCACCTCGGGTCCCTTGGTGTCTATCAAGATGGCTATGTCGTCGGCCACTTTGCGGACATTCTCCACCACTTTCAACGCCTGCTCCATACCCTGGTGAGCCGTGTTCAGCCGCACCACGTTCATTCCTGCACGGTAGAGGTCGCGCAGGAACTCCACGTCGCATCTTTTGTCTGATATTGTCGTTACAATCTTTGTCTTTTTCATTATCACTTATTTTTTCAACGGTTCAACAAAGCCAAAAGGGCCAATTCATAAGAGGCCAGTCCGAAGCCGGCTATCACTCCGGCGCACACGGGCGTCAAATAGGACACGCGGCGAAAAGCCTCGCGGCGGGCCGTGTTGGAGATATGCACCTCGACAACGGGGGCGGCCACGGCGGCCACGGCGTCAGCGATGGCAATGGATGTGTGCGTGTACGCGCCGGCATTCAAAATCACCCCGTCGCAACGGAATCCGACCTCGTGCAGACGGTTAATCAATTCCCCCTCCACGTTCGACTGGTAGTAATTCAACGTCACGTCCGGATACTTTCTTTTCAGACGCTCCAGGCAACTCTCGAAAGGTTCCTCCCCATAAATTTCCTTCTCCCTGACTCCCAAAAGGTTCAAGTTAGGACCATTGATTATCCATATCTCCATTTTCCCTTGTTTTATTTCACACAAAATTAAGCATTCCCCAACGGAAATACTATTTTAAATTGTTAAATCCTCCATTAGGGGATGGAATCGCCTCAAAATGGCATTACTTTTAACGACTGAATCAAACAAACGCTTCACGCATGGAATGGAAAAAGACGATAAAGGCCTACCAAGCCTACCTTATGCTGGAAAAAGGATTGGCCAACAACACGGTGGAGGCTTACACCCGGGACATTCAAAAACTGGCTGACTATTGCCAGCGTCAGATTCCGCCGGTCGCCCCCGAACAGGTCGACCAAGAGCTGCTGCTGCGATTCCTGTCCGGTTCGGAGATGGACAAGATTTCCTCGCGCTCGCAGGCGCGCATGCAGTCGGGGATCAAAGCGTTCTACAAATACATGATATTGGACGACCAGATGAAAACGAACCCGACACACAATCTGGAATCGCCCCGCGTCGAGAATTATTTTCCCAACGTGCTGAGCGTGGAAGAGGTCGAACGCGTCATCAATGCCGCCGACCTCCTCCCGCGCGACAGGCTGCGCAATCGGGCCATCGTGGAAACGCTCTACTCCTGCGGGCTGCGCATCACGGAACTGGTGTCGCTGACGCTGCGCGACGTCAATTTGGAGGAGGATTTCGCACGGGTTCACGGAAAAGGCAACAAGGAACGCATCGTCCCCATCGGCAGCCACGCCCACGAGGCGCTGGAAGCCTACATCAAGGACGAAAGGGCCGCGGCGGACAAGGTGAAAGGTTTCGAAAACCTCCTTTTCATACGGCGCAACGGGAAACCCTTGTCGCGGGTGAGGGTCTACAACATCATTCAGGAACTGGCCAAAACAGCCGGAATTACCAAACACATTTCCACCCACACGTTCCGCCACTCCTTCGCCACCCACCTTGTGAACGGGGGCGCCGACCTGCGGGTGGTGCAAGACCTGCTGGGCCATGAGTCCATCACGACAACAGAGATATACGCGCACATCGACAACACTTATTTGCGGGACACCATCGTAAATTGTCATCCCCGGAGCAAGAAAAAAGACAAATGATTTATATATTTGCCCCGCCGGCGCAATACCGGAATCATGAAACAACAAACGACCATGGAAAACAAACAAGACATTTTGAAACGGTTGGCGAGTCCCGACGTGCAGACGGTATCGGGAGCCATCGAGGAACTCAGGGAAAACGGGGACATTTCCATTGTGCCCGAACTGTTGGAAATCCTGCTGCACAGCAACGAACCAGCCATCGTCACCCCCGTCACGTCATGGTTGTCCGACGTGAAGGACTCGAACTTCAAAACCGTGCTCATTGAAAAGCTCATCAATGCCCCCGCCCAAAGCAACAAGGCGAACCTGCTGCGCATTTGCTGGGAATCGGCCATTGATTTTTCTGAGTTTTTGGAAATCTTCACAGACATTCTGATAGAGGAAGACTTCATCAACGCCTTGGAGGCGTCCACGGTCATCGAGAATCTGAACGGCAACATTGCGGACGAGAAAATCGAAGTGGCCATCAGAAGGCTGAGCACGGAATGCAAGGGCGACAAAAAATTCCTGGCGGAAGACGCCATCGCCTACCTCGAAGAATTGCTCGTCCGCAAGCAGGAGGAGGAAAAAGAGCTCGCCAAACAGGCGGAACACCGCCACCAACACGAGGAAGACTGCGGTTGCCACCACCACGACTGAAAACGCGCGACAGGGGGACGGCCCCCCGCCCCGCCCTCCGCTCAACATTCTTCGGCCAGCCAGTTCCTGACTTGGGAGACCTTGTCTTCCAAAGACATGTTTCCGTCCAACCAGTGGATGTCACAACCGTCACGCTCCATTTTGCGGAACCACGTCATTTGACGTTTGGCGAATTGATGGATGGCGACGTTCAACCGCTCCACCATCTCCTCGTAAGTCAGTTTTCCAAGCAGGTAAAGCGTCAGGTATTTGTACTCCAATCCATAGTAAATCAAATCATCCGGAGCCACTCCTTTGTCAAGCAGTCCTCTCACCTCGTCCACCATCCCCGCCTCCAGACGGGCGCGCAGGCGTTCCGTGATCCGCCGCCGCCGGGTTTCCCTGTCAAAATACACACCCACCACCAAAGAGCGGATGACGGGAAACTCGCCCTCCTCCGGCTCATGGGTTTTGTAATACTCCGCTATCTCAATGGCCCGTATGGCCCTTGCCGCCGTGTTGGTGTCCGTGGTGTTATGCAGGCTGCGGTAAGAAGCCAGAACGGCCGATAATTCTTCCAACGACTTGGAGGCCAGCTTCTCACGCAACATCTTGTTTTCCGGAACGGGTGTCATTCGATACGCTTTCAATATGGATTCCACATACAAACCGCTTCCCCCGCACAACACAGGAAACACACCCCTCCGCTCGCAATCCCTCCACACGTCCAAAAATTTTTGTGTGTACATGAAAAGATTGTAACGCTCTCCCGCCTCGGCGATGTCAATCAAATGATAAGGCACAGGCCGCCCGGCGTGTACGTATTCCCCGAGATCTTTCCCAGTGCCGATATCCATGCCCCGATAAAGCTGGCGAGAGTCCGCCGAAATCACCTCGCCTCCCAATTCGCCCGCCAACCGGACAGCGAGGGCCGTCTTGCCCGTGGCCGTGGCTCCGATAATTGTCAATAAGTTATACATGGTATTTTCCTCCTCTGCTATTTTCTCTGAACATTCCGGACAAAGATATGGATTTTATTTTCCCTTTTAACACTTCCGCAAAGAAGAATACATTATATTTGGAAGCGCAAAACAAATACAAATTACAAGCAATAAAACGCACGACTATGATCAATGATGATATCATTCGTCTCAGGGCTTTGGAACCCGAAGATTTGGAATACCTCTACAAGTGGGAAAACGACATGGACATGTGGGAAGTGAGCAACACGCTGACTCCTTTTTCCGTGTACATGCTGAAAAAATACATCGAGAACTCCCATTTGGACATTTACACGACGAAACAGCTCCGTCTCATGGTGGAACTGATTGAAACGAACACTCCCGTCGGATTGGTCGACCTGTACGATTTCGATCCCTACCACCAGCGTGCCGGCATCGGCATCATGATTCACAATAGCGAACATCAGAAGAAAGGCTATGCCACGTCGGCCATCCGCCTGTTGATTGACTACTGTTTCGAAACCCTCGGCCTCAACCAGGTTTACAGCAGCGTGCCCAGCAGCAACATCGGCAGCCGCCGCTTGTTTGAGAAACTCGGATTCGTGCAAACCGGCTATCGCAAAGACTGGCTGCGCCGGGGAAACGGCTGGGAGGACATCGTGTATTTCCAACTGCTCAACCGCTGATTCCACATTCCGCAATTCAATAATAACCAGAAAATAATTTCCCTCCTGACGGCTTCTTTGACCACGCCGTCAGGAGGGAAATTTATGTCACATCTCCCATTCACATCCTGCGCACCCCCAGTGCGACACCGTCGGGACAAGGCATCCTGTTGGCAACGGAAACTCACGCACGTCCCTGTGAAACACAGCTCCCGTTTATCTACGGTTCGACACTTCCGCATTCCAAACCCTCAACGAGCCGCACAAAAGAAAGGCTCCGACCGTCTTTTCCCTCAAAAGAAAGTGCGTAAAGAAACCGCCCCGTACCCGGAGCGGTTTCTCTATCGGCAACGCGCTCATGCGCACCTCATATAATGAAGTCTGATGGTTACTTCAACCGTTCCTCCACTATACGGCGCAACTCGTCTTTCGGCAGATTGCGTCCAAGTATCTGGTTATTATCGTCGAGCAACAACACGCAAGGAATCGCCGTAATGCCGTACAAGCTCCCGGCCTGCCCCTTCAAATCACGGACGTTATACTTCCATGTCAGTTTGTCCTCTTTTACGGCTTTCAGCCAAGCGTCCTCGTCCACATCCACCGACACGCTCACGACCTCCAAACCCTTATCCTTGAATTCCTCGTAAAGGGCGAGCATGAACGGATTCGACTTGCGGCAAGGCCCGCACCACGACGCCCAAAAATCCACGATTCGCAATTTGCCGGGAATTTGGCGCAAGCGGATTTCTTTGCCCCCCTTTTCTGTCAACAACATATCCGGAGCCTCTTTGCCGGCGGACGTTTCCAACACAAGCCTGGCCAATTCCATTTTCGACTTCACGGCCGTCAGACGTTTTTGAAAGTCGGTGGTCGCCAGCCATGCTTTTTGCGCATCTCCAAGCATGGCGTACCGCTCCAACAAAGCCGCCCAGCCTTTTTGTTCCTCCACCGCACTGTTCACTTTCGTCCCCAAAGAATAAAGAAACTGTTTGAACTTGTATGTGTACATGGACACTCCCGCCGAAACGGCGCACGCTGCAGCCCGGCTGTCCGGATTTTCCCTGACAATGCGACTCTCTTCTTGCTCGTAGTCTGTTATCAAATTTTCAAACAAACGGGCCAAAGAATCTTTTTCCATCTCCGTTCCCGTGACATATTGCTTGACCAACTCTTTCTTCCGGTCTACAAAATGACATTCGTTTCTAAAAAAAGCCGCGGCTATCTTCTCTTCTTTGGCGTCGCATGTCACGAATGAATGGTCGCCCGTGCCGACATAAGCCAGATATCCCGCATCCTGCAATTCAAAACAGACAGAATCTATACGCGTCTTCCGGTGTTCGTCCTCTATCCACAAACAACAAAGGCGTTTCCCTTCAAACTTCCCGGACAACTCGAAACGCCCTTGAAGCACTGCGCAAGAAGCAAGAGTGTCGGCAAAATTTCCATTTTCCAACGCAAACAGATATACCATCGCCGAAGCATTGCTGCCCCCGTAAAACCCGGTCAAGCGATAATCGGCCCGCAAAGGCATCACGCCCGCCCAAAGCATTACCAATATTCCTAACAATATTTTTTTCATACTCTTTCCTTTTAATCCGGCGCCTCCCTCGGCGTAGAAAGAAGCGTCGAAAAACTCACAAAAGGACTTGACGGCCCGTCATCGCCATTCCGTCAAGTCCTCAAAAGTCGCTTTATTTGTTCATCGACTCAATCATCAGCAGAATCGAGCGGTAATGCGCCCGATCCGTGGCGTTCGCCGAGCCTATGCGTCCCTTCACCAGACGCTCCACCTTGTCGAGCATGTCCACGAAGAAACCGGCACGCTCGTCTATCGCCGACACGTCCAGCGGACGCTGCATGCCGTAACCTTGGCCGAAGCTCACCGCCCCCCCGCAAGGAACGCTCTCTGACTCCATACGGCGGAACTCATCCGCATGACGCGACACCAGCCCCGTCTCGTCCAAACCGTAAAGGACTATCTCGTCCACCGTCGGGCGATAAGCGTCCGCCAGACTCAGACGACGGGCGCCACCGCCAGACACCGACTTCACCGACTCCACCATCCCGGCCACCAGCATACGCTGCAACTCCCGGTCGCCGACCGTCAGCCGCTGCCCGTTAATCGTTCTTCTCCAAATACCGTTATACAGGTCGTCGAAATAGGCCGCCAGCGTGTACGGGTCGTCCGAAAGATAGGAGGAAAGCACCACGTTCGCCGACACACCCATCAGCATGTTCAGCACGCTTTGGCGCAAATTGCTCGCCATCCCCATGTTCAACGATATCTTCTCCAACAGGGGAGTGTCGTCCACCCAGTCGCAAGTCCGCAACTGCTCCAGCACCCACTTCATCGAGGCCTGCTGCCGCCGGCGGGACACCGGCACAAAAGGCTCGCCTTCCGTGCCCTCCTTCACGCTCGTCAGGTAGATGCCGCCCACGTTGTAGACCACGTTCGAGATGTAGCGGACATACTGGTTCACAAGGTTCCCGTACAAATTGCTCCGGTGGCTGTAGTCCGGGTCGTCCGTGATCCACTCCTCAAGGTGCGACAGGATGTATTTCAAGTTCTTGATGCCGTAATCGCCCGCCTTGACGGGGTCGTCGCCCAAATCCTCCTCGATGGAACTCGGATCGTAGCGCGACATCGTCTGTTGCCTCCCGTAGCGGTAAATGGGGTCGCCGGCCTTCTCGTCAACCCATGCCTCCACCACTTCCGCCTCTTCCTGGGCCGTCAAGTCGCCGGCCACCGGGCTGTACAGCCATTTGATGACAAAATAGTCGTAATCGCCCAGCTCCGGCGGGGTCAGGCGAACACCTTCATCGCCAGGCTGCGCCACGTAGTTGAAGCGCGCATAGTCCATGATGGAGGGCGTCGTGCCGTGGACCGCCGTGAACGTCGACGAGCGCAGAGAGTCGACAGGGTACGCCGACGAGGCCGCCATGTTGTGCATCAATCCGAGCGTGTGCCCAATCTCGTGCGACACCACGTAGGTGATCGACTCGTCCATCACGTCCCGCGGCATTTTCTTCGCCCGCACCCTCGGGTCTACCTGCGCCGTCTGCGTGAAACGCCAATTGTTGATTAGTTTCACGAAGTCATTGTAAACGAGAACAGTGGCGCTAACTATCTCTCCCGTCGTCGGATCCACCCAGCTCGGCCCCATGGCGTTCGGCACGGAAGCCGGAACGTACCGGATGCACGAGTATTTCAAATTGTCAGGGTCAAACTCGGGGTCGTCTTTCGGGAACTCCCGCACTTGCATCGCGTTCTTCAATCCGATGCGCTCGAACGCCTTGTTCCACAAGAGCACGGCTTTCTTGATAGGCTCCATCCACTCGGCGGGGAAAAGCGTGTCCACATACCACACAATGGGCTTCTTCACCTCCACCGTCTCGCCACGCTCCCAAGCGGCCTTGTCGGCAGGCTCAACCCGCCAGCGGTGGGCGTACGAGAAACGGCGAAGACCGTCCTCGCCAGTGCTCAGGAACTGCTTGTCCGAAAGGAACACCCCAAGACGGCTGTCCGAAAGGCGCGGCTTCATTTTTTCCTCCGGCAACAGGAGGACGGAATGTACCACCCTCGCCGTCATGTTCCCCACGGGGGCCTTCATCATCGAGTAGCTCAGGGTCACGTCGTACGTCAGCACGCTCTCAACCGACAGGTTGTCGTCGAACGACTTGATTCCGCTGATGAAGCCCAAGTCTTGCTGGGCCCGGGCCTGCACCGAATAGGGGCCCGCCTCCTTCGACACGGGGTTCAGCTCCTGCGTCTTGCCGTCGAAAAGACTCGTCACCTCAAAAACCAAAGAGCTGGAGTCCCGGTTCTGACAATGGATTGCGAACTTTTTCTTCAGCGGAGCGAGGAAATTCCGTTCCGCAGCGGCGGCCATCCGAGGCTCCGAGGGGTCCGCGACGACACGGCCGTTCACCGAGCGCATGTACACCGCCCCGCCCAAAGTGTCGAACGTCACGTGCAACGGCTCCGACGGCTTGTAGCCCGAAGTAATCAGCTCGGGGTCGCTGCTCTCCTTGGCCGTCGCCGCAATCAACATTTCCCGTCCGAGATATTTCTTCGGCATCTCGAAATAGACCTTTCCCCCCATTTCGTGCAGCGTGATGAAATTGCTCTTCGCCGTCCTCATCCCTTTCTGCTTGACAAACTGGTCATAGGTCATTCCCTTGCCGCCGCCCGGCTTCAAGGACATTGCGCCACGGCCGTCGGCCACCATCGGGCGGGCCGTCAGCGGAACTGCGGCGGAACCGCCTTGCTTCTTGTTCTTCTTTTCGGCCTTTTTCTTCCTCTTCTCCCATTCCTTCCGGCTCATCGTCTTCGGAGATTTTTTCTTGTCACCTTTGTTCAACGACACCATGCCGTCTTCTCCCCCGTCGGATGTGACCGGGACAGTTGCCCCCGACAAACCGGGTGCCAAAAGCAGTGACACTAACAATGCCACCGTCCATTTTCTCATGTTTTCTGTTTTCATGTCTTGTTTGCTTTCTATACAGTGATTGATTTTATGTGTGAAACATCTCATTTCTTTTTGCGGCGTACCAGCGAAAGCACGCCCAGGCAAAGAATCGCTGCGGGCAACGCCCATTTCAAGGCTATAGTCACCGCCGAAGCTCCTCCCATACTCAGAGACAGGTGGTTGTCTATCGGGCGGGGATGCCCCGTCCGCAACGGAAGCTCGTCATAAACAAGCCATCCCAAAATCCCGTCTGTCAGCACGCCGTTTGCCGACGACACTCCACGGCGCGAGGAGCCGAGCTCGCCTTCGCTAATCAAGTCCGCGT
>CALUHX010000054.1 GCA_944320555.1 uncultured Butyricimonas sp.
AGAATTATCAAAGACTTTTATTGATTAAATAACTGAATAACAGTAAATAAAAATATTTTTAAGGGACGACTATATAAAAACACAAATCGGAGGTGGGATGCTCAGTTTGCCTTGGCCTATACCGGCGAGCGCATATCCTCCGTCTCGCAGTTCTTGGACAACGACATTTGGGAGAAAGGCTACCTTCAAGGAGATTTTTCTATGGAGAAAAGGTTCAAAAGCAATATCGCCATTTACTTAAAGGCTAATAACTTGTTCGACTCGGAGAAAAAAGAGTATATAAAACTTGGCGACCCGATTAACGAGAGAATGCCGATGCAGTCGCCGGACGATGGCGAAACCCTTATTAGCCGGGCGAAATATGGAAGGACGTTTTTAATTGGAATAAGGTTTAAACTATAATTTAATACAACGAGAAAAAATGAAAACAAAGGAAATGTTTTTCACCGTATTGACGGTGATAGGGATGGGTTTTGCCTCATGTAGTGATGATTCAAAGGAATCGGATGTGAATCCGGAACCCGAGCTAAACCAGTCTGATGTGATTTATGGCGGAGAGGTGTCCGGCGTGTGGGAGGCCGGTAGCACCATCCGGGTGAAAGGGAGCTTTGAGATACCTCAAG
Source organism: uncultured Butyricimonas sp. (assembly GCA_944320555.1). GTDB lineage: Bacteria > Bacteroidota > Bacteroidia > Bacteroidales > Marinifilaceae > CALUMT01. Next base: position 624 of record CALUHX010000054.1, read on the forward strand.
GAGAGTCTTTGACAATCGAAAAAGGAGTCACGGTCATTATCGAGGAAAATAATGAGGTACCTGTGGAGATAATGGTTTATGGAGATTTGTATTGCTTGGGAGAGGAAGGAAACGAAATCATGTTCACGATTCCTGAGGAATTGAAAGCCGAGAACCCTAAGCGGGTGTGGGGAGGTATTTTTGCGGCAGACCAACAAGAGGTGGCTCCGAATATGGTGTTCCAATACACGACAATCGAGTACACGGGAGCTTTGACGACCAATAATTCTTATTCGGCGCACACTTTCAAATCCACGGTGGGCAAAGGTGTGCCGGCAATCAACACAATGGACCAGAACACGAACTTGGTCATTCAGCATTGCACGTTCCGCCACAATGGTCAAGATGGTCTCTATTTGCAGGGGGGCAATATGATTATCACCAATAACGTCTTTGAGGGACAAGGCGATGAGGCCGGAGGGGAAGGCGTGAACTTCAAGGCAGGCATCGTTTTGGATTTGGCGTATAATCTGTTTTATGCTCCGAGCAATAGCGCCGTTAAATTGTCCGGCACGACGGACAATCGCACTCCGGGGGATTTCACCGTGTTCAATAATACAATCATTAACGGCGGCGGGCGCAAAAACAATGCCGATTTGGGCTCTATCGCACTTGAGTCAGGTTGCAATGCTTATATATATAACAATCTGATTGTGAATTGTAAATGGGGAATCCTCGATAATGTGACCGATCCCGCCAAAGAAACCGTTATTAGCAACAATTATTACTATGGCTACACGCAGGAAATGGTGGACAATTTCCAAAGTTCCGCGGCTAATCCCGATGAGGAGACCGGCATTGCAAAAGGCGAGGTGGCCGCAGTGAAAGGAACCAAGGCGCAGGAGAACGATCCGCATTTCGTGGCCTACGATTTGAGCACATCGACCACGAACGACCACATCGAAAGCGACTATGACTTTCACCTGCAAGGCGACTCGCAAGCTCTTTCCGCTGCCGCTTCTTCTGCGGAAGTCGAGGCGAGATTGCATTTTGCGAAAGAGGGGCTGACCATAAACGGCGTGACTTATAAGACCCCGGCTCCGGCAAGTTACTGTGGTGCGTTTGGAACAAAGTAATATAAATTTTTGGCGAAGATGAAAAAGAAGATTTTTATCGTATTGTTTGCTGTCTTGTTGGGATGTGGGTTTAATGCGTCGCTTGTCTTTTCTGCCGAGCCGTATGCTTTGACCACCGTTTGGCCTAAAGGCGACTACCTGAGTTTCTTTTTCGTGTCCGACTTGGGACGGAATGGATTCTATCAGCAAAAGAAAGTTGGAGACTTGATGGGCCAATTGGCACAGGTGGTGATGCCCTCGTTTGTGATAAACAGCGGCGACACTTTCCATTTCACGGGGGTCGAGAGTGTGGACGATCCTCTTTGGGAAAGCAATTTTGAGTCCATATACCGCCACCCGGATTTGCATTGCTATTGGTATTCCGTTTTGGGCAACCATGAGTACAATGGGAACTCGCAAGCCATTTTGGACTATTCCAAGAAAAGTCGTCGATGGAAAATGCCCGCAAGGTATTATACTCACGTGAAAAAAATAAGCGACAAGGCTAATTTGCGCATCGTTTATATTGACACGGCTCCTTTGATTGACAGCTATCGTCGAAATCCGGAAAAGTATCCCGATGTCCCGGCTCAGGATGCGGAAAGGCAGCTGGCCTGGATAGACAGCGTTCTTTCTGTAAACAAAGAGAAGTGGACGATTGTTGTCGGTCATCACGAGATTTATTCCAACAATAGCATAGGTTATGGCGATAAAGTTGATTTGATTGAAAAACTGGACCCTATTTTGCGGAAGCACAATGTTGATTTCTATTTCTGCGGCCATTGCCATACATTCCAGCATATTAAGAAAGAGAGCACGGATATGGATTATGTCATCAACTCTTCCGGTTCTTTGGCTCGTCCTGTTGACGACAAAGGTGGCGAGGGCACATTGTTTTGCAGTCCCAATGAAGGGTTTATCTCTTGCGCACTCACCGACAATGAATTCCACATGTGGTTCATCAACTACGAGGGATACGTCATCTATGAGTACGCCAAGAAAAAATAGTCGGGGAGGCTTGTCCGTTTAAAAACGGATAGGCTTCTTGCCTGAATAGAGGCAGCGGTAAAATTGGAGTGTGTCGAAATGGCCAATAATACCCCTGTTGCGGAACAATGATATTCAGCTGAATAACTCTACTCCGCAAACTCTCCCCTTAAGGTAGGGGGGAGTACCCCGGAGGGGGAGTGGGGGTATGAAAATCGCATTTCGACACACCCTCGTTGTTATGTTTTGTGAGAAATTGGTTAGATGTCTGCGTGCATGCGAAGTAAGCGCTATTCGGATATAGGGAACAACGGTAAGCGAGGGTGTTTTATCCGTAATTTGGTTACACGGAACAATTGGGATAAGATGTATATTTGCGTCAAAGAAAAAGTATAAAATACATCGCTATGAGAGAAATTAAAAATGCGGAATTTGGAGGCGGGCGGCCTTTGTGCTACGCTCACGATTTGGTGTCGGAGGGTTGCGCCTTCGACACCGCTTGCGACCGAGTCTTTGGATATTCCTCCTTGCGGGCGGATATCCGCGGTTTTGTCACCAACATCAAGAACCCGATGTCAGGTCGCATTGGCGCTGACTCGATAGGTCCCGTCACGATTGACGAAGACATCAAGGCTTCTGCCGGTTGCTTGATTGACGGGAAAGGAGGTCGCCATGAAATATGATTTTGACGAGATGGTCTCCCGCCGAGGGACCAATTCCGTGAAATGGGACAGCATGAAGGACGGCGAGGTGCTCCCGATGTGGGTGGCCGACATGGATTTCCGGGTTGCCCCTTGTATCTCGGACGCCTTGCGGCAACGGGTGGGGCATGACATCTTCGGCTACGTTCGGGTGCCCGACGCTTACTATGAGGCGGCCATCGCTTGGTTCGCCCGCCATCACGGCTGGACGTTTCGCCGTGAGTGGATGATATATACCTCGGGCGTGGTGCCCGCCTTGTCGGCGATTATAAAGGCCCTGACGGAGCCGGGCGACCGAGTGCTCTTGCAGACTCCCGTCTACAATTGCTTCTTCTCTTCCGTCCGCAACAACGGCTGCGAGGTGGTGAGCAACCCCTTGATTTACGAGAATCACACTTACCGCATGGACTATGACGATTTGGAGCGCAAGGCGGCTGATCCTCGGACGAAACTTCTGGTGCTTTGCAATCCCCACAACCCGGCCGGTCGGGTATGGACCCGTGAGGAATTGCGGCGTGTCGGGGAAATCTGCGCCCATCACAATGTGCGGGTTGTCTCCGACGAGATTCATTGCGAGCTGGTCATGCCGGGATATGCCTATGTTCCTTTCGCCTCCGTCTCCGGGGAGTTCGAGGCGAGTTGCGTCACCTGCGTCTCTCCCAGCAAGTCGTTCAACATTGCCGGATTGCAGATTGCGAACATCGTCGTCGCCGATGGGGAAATCCGCCAAAAAATAGACAAGGCCATCAATGTCAATGAAGTGTGCGACGTGAACCCCTTCGGCGTGGAAGCCGCCATCGCCGCCTACACGGGAGGCGAGGAATGGCTGACGCAATTGTGCGACTATCTGAAAGGCAATTACGACTATATGCGGGATTATTGCCTGGAACATCTGTCCGACTTCCCCTTGACGAAACTGGAGGGCACCTACCTCGTCTGGATGGATTGCCGCCATCTTCAAATCCACTCGAAGGACTTGGAGGAACGCTTGGTGCGGGAGGCCAAGCTTTGGCTGAACGCCGGTACGATGTACGGTGCGGAGGGCGAGGGCTTCATGCGTTGGAACATTGCCTGTCCTCGTTCCGTCGTTCGGGAAGGCTTGGAGCGCTTCCGTCGCTTCGTGCGATCTTTGGAATAAGCGATAAGTATGATATCATGGTGGCGTTTTTAGCATTTCTGTAAATGGGTCACATTTGTCCGTGATATGTATACAGCGAAGGGTTTTGAGGTGCAGTACCTTTGCAGTGTGACTAAAAGAAACGGATATGTTGAAGAAAAAAATGTTCGTTGGATTATTGGCGGTGGCGTTCGCTATCCCCGTTGCTGCCCAACAGATAGTGGATGTGCACAGTCACATCATCGTGCCGGAATATATGGAAATGTTGAAGCGCCACAATGCGGAGCTGGAGGAGACCTTCCCCCTGCCGCGATGGAGCGTGGAGAGGCACCTCCAATTCATGGACTCGATGGGAATACAAACGTCGGTGCTCACCATGCCCGCCCCGCAGCCTTTTTATGGCGACGCGGAAGAAAGTGCCCGCTGCGTCCGGGCGGTGAACGAGCGGGCGGCTCAAGTGAAGGCCGATTTCCCGGGCCGCTTTCTGTTTTGCGCCTCGTTGCCCCTGCCCGATGTCGATGCGGCCATTCGGGAGGCAATTTATGCGCTCGACACGCTTCGGGCGGACGGGATTAAGTTGGCCACGAACAGTCGTGGGCAATACCTCGGCGACGAGGAACTCGACCTCTTGATGGAGGTGTTGGACGAGCGTCACGCCGTGATTGTCATTCACCCGCATCGTCCTACCCCTTACCCGGAGAAGGTGGTCGAGACCACGCCGCTCGCCATGTACGAGTACCCGGCGGAAACCACCCGGGCCGTGGTGAACATGATTGCCCGCAACGTGCTGGTGCGCTATCCCAATCTGAAAGTCGTGGTGCCCCATTGCGGTTCTTTCCTGCCTTTGGCCCTGCCTCGCATGCGTTCCATCCATCCGGCCATGCAGGCGGGCGGCTTTATGGCCCCCATCGATTGGGAGGGCAATCTCTTGCGGCTGTATTACGACTTGGCGGGTAATCCCGCCCCCGAAGTCCTCCGTGCGCTGTTGACCATCACCACCCCCGGACATATCCTTTACGGCTCGGACTATCCCTATTTGGCGGATAAGGTGTTGCGGGGCAACCTTGACAGGCTGAAAGCCACATTGGCGGTGGAAGACTTCGCCCCTTGCGGCGAAATGTTTCTGGGAGGAAACGCCCGTGCGTTGTTTGGCATTCAAGAACCCTTTAAATAATTTGTCACATGAAAAAGAATATTGGAGCCGCGTTGGCGTTGTATCCCACTCCCGCCGTGGTTGTCGGGAGCATGGTGAATGAGAAAGTGAATTGGTTGTTGGTCGGCCATCTGGGCATCATCGGCCACGACCGGATTATGGTGAGCCTGCACAAGGCGCACTACTCGAACCAAGGCATCCGGGCTGCCGGCAAGTTGTCCGTCAACATCGTGAACGAGGCCATGTTGCCACAGGCGGACTACGTGGGATGCGTTTCCGGAGCGAAGGTCGACAAGTCCGCCGTGTTCGACTACCAACTCGGGGAAGCGGGCACGCCCGTGATTGCCGAGTCGCCGTTGACGATGGAGTGCGAGGTGGTGGACAATTACGAGACCGACACCTTCGACAGTTTCATCTGCAAGATTCTCAACACGTATGCCGACGAGTCCGTGCTGGACGCCCAGGGCAAGATTGATTACGCCCGGCTCAAGCCCGTCCTGTTTGAGATGCCCACCTATTCCTACTTGCGCACAGGCGATATGATAGGAAAGTGTACGACGTTGGGAAAGGAATATAAAAATGAGAAGGCATGAAGCGACGGGAATTTTTAAAGAAATCGATGCTGGCGGCTGTGGGCACGGCCCTTTTGGGCGATCGGGCGATAGGCCGGATTGCGGAGGAGCCTGTGTCGGCCTCGGCGGTTAACTCAAATGGAAAAGCGATGAAAATAGTGGTATTGACGGGAAGTCCCCGTCGCAATGGAAACTCGGCCTATCTTGCCGAGCAGTTCATCAAAGGCGCGGAGGAACGGGGCCACGAGGTGTTCCGTTTCGACTGCGCGTTCAAAAAAGTGGCTCCTTGCCGGGCTTGCAATCATTGCGGCATGGACGGGCCTTGCGTCTTTCAGGACGACTTCGAGGAGTTGCGTCCCCGCCTTGTCGAGGCCGACATGGTGGTGTTCGCCACTCCGATGTATTATTTCGGCATCTCCGCCCAAATGAAAAGCGTGATTGACCGGTTTTACGCCATCAACGGGCAAATCAAGGACAATCCCAAGAAGGCGGCTTTCTTGATGACTTACGCCGACACGGCGAAGAAGGAGGCCGAGCCGATGCTCCTTCACTACAATACCCTGCTGGAGTATCTCGGCTGGGAAAGTGTCGGCACGGTGGTCGCTTCCGGTGTCTGGACCGCCGGTTCCGTCAAGAACACCTCCTACGGGCAGCAGGCTTATCAATTGGGCAAATCATTGTAAAAAGATGGAGAGAATATGGAAAAGAGGTATTTAGGAAAGAATAAGTTGGAAGTGTCGGCGATAGGTTTGGGCTGCATGGGCTTCACGCAAAGCTATCCGCCTTATCCCGACCGTAAAGAGAGTATTGCCGTGATTCGCAAGGCGGTGGAACTGGGTGTCACCTTTTTCGACACCGCCGAGGTCTATAGTGTCTATCAGAACGAGGAGCTGGTGGGCGAGGCCCTCAAGCCTTTCCGGGGCGAGGTGGTCATCGCCACCAAGTTCGGCTACGACATCGGAGGAAACGCTGTGGACGCCTACAACCGCCCCATGGGGCTGTCGAGCCGTCCCGAGACGATTCGCAAGGCCGTGGAAGGCTCGCTGCGACGCTTGCGCGTGGACCATATCGACCTTTATTATCAGCACCGCGTGGATCCCGACACGCCCATCGAGGTGGTCGCCGACACGGTCGCCTCGTTGATGAAGGAAGGGAAAGTGTTGAATTGGGGACTGTCCGAGGCGGCTCCATCCACGGTTCGGCGTGCCCACGCCGTGTGTCCCTTGACGGCGGTGCAGAGCGAGTATTCGATGTGGTACCGCAACCCGGAGGCCGAGTTGTTGCCCGTCTTGGAAGAATTGGGAATCGGCTTCGTCCCCTTCAGTCCGCTGGGGAAAGCCATGCTGACGGGGCGTTTCGACAAGGACACTAAGTTCGACGCCTCCGACTTCCGTTCTTCCATTCCCCGCTTTCAGGACGAAAACCTGCGCCACAATTTGGAGCTTGTGGACTACGTGCGGGAGTTGGCGGAGCGCAAGGGTACCACGCCCGCACGGATAGCCTTGGGATGGCTGCTTGCCCAAAAGCCGTGGATTGTCCCCATTCCCGGCACGAAGCGCGTGGAGCGAATTGAGGAGAATATCGGAGGAGCCGATGTCGTGTTCTCTCCGGAGGAGTTGGCTGAGATTCGCCGGAAGTTGGATTCCATTACGATTGTCGGTGCCCGCTATCCGGAGGACCAGGAACGGTTGACAGGAAAATAAATTTCGTAAAATGCGTTGACGATGAAAAAGAGAATAATTGCGATAATGATGGTTCTGGCTGTTGCGCTGCCTTCTTTGGCGCAATCTGCGGGGGAACGCGACAGGATTGAGGTGTGCAAGGAAAACTACCGCGCCTTGTTTGGCGGCGAGGCGTTGACCGGCAAGGGCACGGACCCCGAGATGATGGATATCCTTCAGAAGTTTATCTTCGGCGAGGTGTTTTGTGCGGGAGAGCTTGACATGCGTACCCGCGAGATGATTACCTGCGTCACGCTGGCCTCTCTCCAGGCCCTTCCCCAGTTGAAATCCCACGCCGGGGCCGCCTTGAACGTGGGTGTTACCCCCGTGGAACTGCGGGAGGCGATGTACCTCACCGCGCCCTTTGTCGGCTTCCCGAAAATGCTGAATGCCGTGGGTGTTGTGAACGAGGTGTTCGCCGAGCGGGGAGTTTCCCTTCCCTTGGAGGGACAGGCGACCGTCACCGAGGAGAACCGCCACGAGCGGGGCGCCGCCATTCAGGACAGTCTCTACGCCGGAGGCATCTCTGCCGTGATGGCCGGTGTGCCGGGTGGCTTGGGCGAGGACGTGGCACGCTTCCTCACCGACTACTTTTTCGGGGAGATATACACCCGCGGCGGTTTGGATTTGAAGACCCGCGAGTTGTTGGGCTACTGCGTCCTCACCGCCATCGGGGCCGACAGCCAGCTCCGTTCCCATTTCCATGGCTGTTTGAAAGCGGGCAATCGTCCGGAGACCATTGCCGCCGCCGTGGTCCAATGCCTGCCCTACGTGGGCTTCCCCGCAGCGATAAAAGTGCTGCGCCTGATTAAGGAGGAAATGGCTCGTCCCGTGTCGCCCGCCGACAATCTGGTGCGCCTTTCCCGCATCACGGTCGACCCCGCCCGCCTCGACGAGTACAACGCCTGCCTCAAGGAGGAAATCGAAGCCTCCATGCGGGTGGAACCGGGCGTGCTGACCCTCTACGCCGTGGCGGAGAAGGACCGTCCGAACCAAATCACCATCCTCGAGATTTACGCCGACGAGGTCGCCTACAAAAGCCACATCCAAACGCCCCACTTCCAAAAATACAAGCAGGGCACGCTGGACATGGTGAAGCATCTCGAGCTGCTCGACTGCTCTCCCCTCATTCCCGGCCTAAAAATCAAATAATCCCATGCCCCCTGAGGGTATGTCAGAATAGCCAATCATACCCCTCGGCGGCTCTGCCGCCGAGGGCGTATCAAAATGTTCTTTTCATACTCCCTCCCCCCTTCGGGGTACTCCCTCTAACTTAGAGGGAGAGTTGAACAGCATTGCTGTTCAAGTATTTAAACTCCTCCCCTAAGGTAGGGGAGGTGGCTGCGGAGCGATAGCGAAGCAGACGGAGGAGTATGATTAACTATTTTGATACACCCTCGTTGCGGAACAATGATATTCAGCTGAATAACTCTACTCCGCAAACTCTTCCCCTTAGGTAGGGGGAGTACCCCGAAGGGGGGTAGGGGTATGAAAGTTGCATTTCGATATATCCCCATAATGAAACCATTCATCACCAAGCCGCCGGACCGCCCCCAAGGCCCCGGCGGCTTCTCCCTCATTTGGAACAAGTCTCACAAAAGATGCTCATCGTAGGTGATTGAGAGATTCACGTGGGGATAGAATTGTTGGTCGGATTTTTTCTTGTCGTACATGATTGAGACCGTGTGCGGGCCGTGGTAGTCTTGGAATCCTTTGTTCCCTTCCCACTTCTTCGGCTTCATGGGAATCCCCATGGCCCGCAACGCATTGGCGAGCCGCTCGGCGAAGGCGGGAATCTGCTCGACGGGCACTTGGATGGCGAAATAATTGCTCTTCAATCGCCCCTCCTTGTCGAAACGGACGGACACATATTTGACGAGATATCCGTCGTATCTCAATTTGGAATGGCAGCCCACGTCTGTTCCGAAGAGGTAGTGAGCCTGCACCTCCGCAGGGTCGATAAAGAGGTCCGGGCGGCTTTTGGCGATGGCGAGAAGGGTGGGGCGGTCCACCTCCCGGGTGTTTACCACGCCGAGCGGACGCTCGAGCATGATTTCCACCGTCAACTCCTCCGGCACGTCGATGTAGCGGGAATACTCCTCGGCGGGACGCGTCACCTCCGGCTGGACTTCCCGCACGGGAGCGACCTCTCCCGGAGTGTCGTAATAGGTGATGGTGCGGGTCTCCGTGCCCCGTTTCTCAACATCCTCCTGCGTGTAGCCGAAAGCCTCCAGCATGTCGGAGTCCCATTCTTGAAGGCCCGGGTCCACCATGCGGTAATTCCGCTCCGTCCAATTGCCCCGCTCGTCGACGCGGACATACTCGTAATACCAAATCGTTTCGGGGTCAGTGCTTGTTTTGTCCATGTCGTACACCTCCGTCTTGACGCGAAGCCCCTTTTGGTCATAATAATGCTTGTCCAGGGTCCAGATCTCACTGTCGAACATCGGGTCTTCATAAATCCAAACGTCCGTGGCCACCCGCCCTTGCTTGTCGTATGTGTACCGATGGAATTCCTTTGCTATGAGACCTTCCGCCGCTCCCTGTAGACGCGTTTGGTCTGTCGTGCTTGTGATATAGCCTTGTGCGTTGCGCTCAACGGAGGTAAAAGGCTTCTCTCCCTCGAAGGTGAGCAATGCCCCGTCGGGACCGTATTCTAACGTCCGGTTCTCATACTTGATGGTTTTCACGGGCCCTTTTGCATCCTCGAGTACGGCGTCATGATAGCTTTGGGCGATAGCCCGGTAAGGATTGCCTGCCGCGAGGGCGACGCAGGCGGCAAGGCAGAGGATGTGGATGACTTTCATAACTTCTTGGTTTGATGTTTGTATTTTGAGTGTTCGTCTTTACAAAGATATGCGATTTGGACGAAAAAGAATGCCTGACGGACGCTTTTTTATGCCAAGCACCTCCACCATTACGACAGTATTACTACCGCTTTCAAACCAGATTACATGATGACTTTATCAACATTATATCTTCATTACTTGTTATTCACCATTATAACTCCTGTAAATCAACTATTAATCTCCTATTTTATATAGGAGAGTTATAGGAGATTAATAGGACACTTATAGGAGAGTTAGTGGTAATAAAGATATAATGAACATGTAGTAATGAGGTATTCTATATTGAAAACTGTAGTATCTTGGTTGTAGGATTTCATGAAAGGAGGTGCGGAGAAAACACACTTTTGCTCGAACTTGGCGTAGGTTACAATACTTCGACTATTATTCGTTTCCCGTTTGAGAGGTTGGCTGCTCAAAAAAGAAACATTACGTTGGTGCGCATCAATCGGGATTGTCCAAATGCTCAAAGCCGAAAGGCTAATTGGGTTTCCTTTGATGAAAGTATCGGTTCAATTCTGACAAGCATAGACACACAAAGATGGTATTAACCCGTTGGCAGAATCAAGAATGCGCTAAATTAATTCCGTCAACGGGTGTCGTTGGTTCGGATGGGCGGTTGGTGGCGGTCATCGGCCCGGTTTCTTGCCGCGCTTGGCGAGACGGTCCATCATTTGGCGCTCGAGCTCGTAGACGCGCAGGATTTGTTTTTGGGTCAGGAACTCGCTGTAGACGGCGTAATATTTCAGGCGCAGGTTCAGAATTTTTTGGCTGTGGGCGAATCGGTCTCTCAGAACTTGCCCGATTTCTTCGTCGGTCATCGAATCGGGTTGCAACCTTTTGCGGGGGCCGAGTGCCCATATTTCCTTTTGGAATCGGCAATAGGCGTCGATGAAGCGTTTGCTTGTTGCGGAGTCCATCGCCATTTCTCCGGCGATGTGTCTGGCCTGCGCCTCGGCCAGTTGCTCGCGGGAGAGGCGTTGTTTGTCGTTTTGCGCGGAAGCCGCGCCGCTGAGGGCGGTGAATGAAACAGCCAGCAGCAATAGTCTGATGAGATTTTTCATGGTCATGTCGTGTTATCTGTTTATGAATATGTCTTCTTGGTATACCTCAAGCATGTAGTCTTGGTCTTCCTGGCTGAGGCCGGCGAACGCCTGTTCCACTTTGGAGAATCCGTCCGCCTGTCCGCTGGAGAACGGGTTGAGAACGAGCAGCAGGGTTATGCTTGCGGCGACGGCGGCCGTCCCGATGAGGACGGTGCGCAGGCGGGATGTCTTGCGCCTGGCGGGTTTGAGGGGTTCATGCCGCGACCGTTCCCAGATGTCCGCTTCCATTTTGTTGAAGAAGCCCTCGGGAGTGGTGTAGGGCATGCGTTTGCCTATCCGGTTGAAATCAAATTCCTTTTCCATGTTCTTACGTTGTAGAGTTTATGTATTTTGTTATTTTTTCCTTGGCGATGTGATAGTTGGCTTTCACGTTGGCCGCCGTGGAGCCTGTAATCGCAGCGATTTCGTCGTATCCCAGCTCATCGTAGTAACGGAGGTTGAAAGCCAGTTGCTGCTTGGTGGGGAGGGAGAGGATGGCTTTTTGCAGTTTCACGGCTTCCAGGTCGCTGTAGTCCACATATTCGTCCGCCATGAGCCGGTTTGTTCCGGCTTCGGGGTCGTCGAGGGAGACCCGCCCGCCCCGCCTGCGCTTCAACAGGCGGAGGGCCTCGTTGGTGGCGATGCGGTAAATCCATACGGCGAACGAGCTCTCGCCTTTGAACTGCCTGAAAGACAGCAATACCCGGATGAATGTCTCCTGGGCCGCGTCTTGGGCGTCCTCGTGCGAGACGACCAGCCTGCGGACGTGCCAATAGACCGCTTCCTTGTATTTTGCCATCAGCAGGCGGAAGCCGCGCTCTGTGTCCTCTTTCAAGGCGGCGACAAGTTCCGAGTCGTTCAGTGTTGCCATGTTTTTTCTGTTTTTGTCGCCAGGCTTTCTTCAAAAGTCAGAGCGGCGTTGTCTCGCAGGTCTGACTGTTCCGCCACGATGACTGTTTTGTGGTGCCGCGGGTGGTGGCGGTGGTGCCGCGGATGGCCGTATGTCACGGCGCACGAGGCAAGTGTCGCCGTCATTGCCACTATCATGACGGCCGCCATTTTCCTGTTTTCAGTTGTTCTCATGGCTTTCAGGCTTTATCTTGTTTGTGTTTGATGACATAGACTTTCTTTTTTCCTTGGATGACGGCCATAATGGGTTTGTCCTTGTCGGCGGCGAACGCATCCAGTTCCGCTTTCGCCGCCATTTTGGTGAGGCAGGTCATTCTGGCATACTTTCTTGCGGAGAGGGAGCCGTTGTTCTTCAGGTATGCCATGGCCATGGCGAAGCGTTCTTTTTGGCTGAAATGGTTGCTGACGCGGAGAGTCACGGCGGGGCGGGAAACGACCGTCACGACCCGGTGCGGGTGGAGATGCCAGTGGTGGTGCCGATGTTGCGCGCTGGCGGTTCCACAAGCCAAGCAAGTCAAGGCGAGCATCGTTGCCGTTATCGCTGTTTTGAGTTTTCTTGTCGAGTTCATGATGTTGCAAATTTAAGCGTTATACATTTATGTTCAACGTTCCGTCGCGAGCTCGTTTGAATGGACGTTTCGCATAAAAGACCCGGCAAAAGGAGAAAAGTAAAAAGTGGGACATCATTTTTTTTCATGCGGCCAATGAGTCGCAAATCCGTAGTGAAAGGCTGCGGCGGGATGGGGTTCCCTTGTGAGGCGTATGGATAAATAGGGAGAGTAAAAAGCCGCCATGGCCCTCTGTCGGAGGAGAGTGGCGGTTTTTTGATTTTTGTTTTGCCGTGCCAATAGGCGGGGGTTGAGGCCGTGGACTTCAGAAGCCCACTTGCTTTTGTTGTTCGGCATTGTAGCGGTCGTCCGTCACGGGAATGGCGGCGACGGCATCCTCCAGTTGTTTCCACTCGTCGGCGGAGAGGTTGAAGTCCAGCGCGCGCAGGTTCTCTTCGAGGTGCGAGAGTTTGGTGGTTCCTTTGTTTTGCATCTATTGTTCCCGTTTTGTTCCCGACCATACTTAAATTGCTATGTCTTAAATGCGATTAAACGCGAGTAAAAAGGACTAAGCAACAATTTAATCCCACCATTCTAATAGGTGATATTCTAAAAATCTAAAGAACAAACAATATGCTTTGCGAAAGCGAACGTCATATTCACTATCAATTTCATACATACCCTGCGATTTATGATATACACGGAAGCGATGTTTGTTTTTCATATTCACATAAGGGATTGGAGCATCAGAATTTTCGTCCATTATAATATCCAAAAGCCTTGTGGCAATCCGCATTCGACTGATATCTTGCTCCGCACGAGCTAAATGTCCAAAGTTCTCCCAATAGAAAATCATCCATTCCAATTTGAATTTCAACAGACTCAAGAAATAATGATAATCGTAGTCTGGATTCTTATTCATGAACATTGCCCAAATCTGTAAACGGTCTTGTCTTATGCCTTTTTGATATGCTTTCCATTCTTTTTCGGGGAGTCCTTTGCGAAGTATGAAATGGAATCGCTTTGACCAAGTTTCATTATCATCCATTGGGTTTACTTCCTTCTGATATAACGGATTTCCCCTCATGGATTCTTCCATATTCTGCACTTCTTCCTTTTTGGCTTGTGCCCAATCTTGAAAATAGGATTGAGCATCAGTATATTTCTTTTTCATTTATATGTAAGATTACTGTTTATTGTATAATGAACTCATTTTATTTACCGACTGTACTATCTCTTCCCGAAAGAATAAAGGAACAAGTACTTCCACATCCGCCCCTCTTGAGAGTAATTCCTGCCGGAAGTCTAAGGTTGGTTTCATACGGTACTCAAAGATGGAATAATCTTCTGTTGTCTCAATTTCGCATTGGGAATGGTGCAAAGGCAAAGCACGGATATATTGTACATGCATTCCGTAGACTTTAATCCGAATGGTTTCCAATTTTTTGTTTTCAATCATAATACCGAAATAGTCTGCAAAGTAGGCTTCCGGATCAAAATCTTTTGGATAAACGAACTTCGTGTCCAAGGTGGTCAGTTGTTGTATTCTATCCAAAGAAAAAGTGCGGATATTGTTCCGCTCTTTGCAGAAACCGATGACATACCACCTTTGCTTAAACACTTTGATACAATAAGGTTGCAGCGTATAGGTGCTAGGTTCTTCATACCAATAGCTTTGATAATACAATTCCATTTCTAATCCGTCACGCATGGCTTCAATAACAGGTGTGAGGTATTTTCTGCCGGAAGGAATTTCTTCAAACAGGATTCTTCGTTTCAAATGATGGCTTTCGTTTATCAGATTATTGACCGCAAATGTATTGAGCAGCCAATTACGGATACCTCCCTTTTGCATATCATCCGCATTCTCGATATAGTAATAGTAACCTCCCTTTCGGTTACAGTTAATATTTATATCAAATACTTGCTCAATGGCAATACGCCAGTTATGGAAGGTTCTTAAAGGGATATCCTCTCCCTCACTCAATCGTGAACGAAGCCAACGCTTGTTGATTTCCTCAAACGTGATTTTTCCGGCTCTGTAGATGGTATCTACCAACCAGATGTATTTATCGAATAAATCTTTCGTCATACCATTTCTTTTTGTGAGTTCTTTCTACAAAATTAGCTATTTGAACATTCCTTCAAGATGCTTTTGAACCATTTCTTCTGTTTCTCCGTAATAAGTGATTTCCCAAAGCAATCCGGCAGTCAGTTCTTGTGGTCTGATTATTATATCATATTCAATGATAATCCTCATGCCCAATATTTCCGACCATCTGGGATATGTTGCCATAGGTTGGCAAATCTCATCCCTCTTTTTATCGTAGATGGAACAATTCATGTCAATCAAAGGCGAGCATCCTTCCCAGCGGGATGCCAGATATATGCAATACTTTGACTCTGATGGTTCAAATAGCAGAAGGTGCTGATACACTTTTCGATAAGCTTCCCAATCCGTTTTCGGAGACGATTCCGGTGCATTTCTTTGATACAGGGCCTTGAAATCGCTTAAGATTTCATCAAAACATAAACGAGTAAGCAAATACTTAAAGGTCAGATGTTCCATATCAACATCCATTAATCCATTACGCTTGTCATACGTAATTTCCCAAAACAAGCCTGCGATCAATTCTTTTAACGAAAGTGCAACATTGCTATAGATATTGATTTTCATGCCTAAAATCTCTGATAGACAGGGATAGCCACCTATTCCCCGATATTCATAATCATCTCCTTCTTCATAATACAAGCAACAATTTGAACCTATAAATTGCGACTCATCCCAACGTTCACTTATTTGAATGGAATACTTGGACTTACCTTCCTTTTTTTTACGGGTTTGTAAGTCTTGATATACATCCCGATAAATATCCCAATTTGTCTGCTCAAACGAGTCGGGTCTTATCTTCCGATATAAGGCTTTAAACTCAGGTAAAATATCATCAAAACTGAACCGAGCGAGCAAAGATTTGAATGTCAGTTGTTCCATAATGCAAAGCTTTGAATTTGATAATGCAAATATCGCATAAAGTTATGCCATACTAAAGCATACGCTAAAAGATTTTGTTACTATTGAGGAAAAACATTCCTATGCTTCCATCTGGCATAAGGTTAACTTATTTTTGCCATATCATTAAACAAATAAGACTGTTATGGATTTATATGCAGAAGATTTGACAGACTACATCTATCAAGAAAATGATGTGGATAAAAAACGGGCTTTATTATTGGAAGTGGAAGCGGGAATTAAGAAACTCATGGGTGAACAGGAAAAGAATAGCCTTGATTTGAGGTATATCGGCGCAGTACAGATAGAAAAGATACAGGACTTGATAGGTATACGGAGCTTGATTCTTAACCGGATGTTCCAAGCAACCTCGCAGGAAATCAAACGCTTTGAGGCGGTAAACGAATTGCTGAATAACTTGACCAAGAAAATGTACCATCGCATGGCAAATCTCTATCGTACATTGATTGATAGCCCAAAAGATGAAGCTTTTGATGACGATTATGTAGTTCGCGGTACATTGAAATATGTGTATGGCGAGGAAGAATATTCTATTTTGAAATTACCGGAAGACAGCTTTTATGGTTCTGACTTTGCTTATATGATAGAATTGATTTACTTGCTGAATGAGGATTTCTGTGGGGGAATACCTGAAATAGAAGAATGTTCAATCTGCTATTTGCCCCAACACACTTCCGATATGACGGATGAACAGCTGCATTGTGTGGATGTATGGGATGATGGCGTGACATGGGCGGAAGGGTATTTACGCTGTCCGGAATTGGAGCATATTGTCGTGTGTCATGCCGTACATGACATTTGCACGCACAAGCCTTACTCCATTCCGGACTTATTGCGGTTAAATGATTTTTGGGTGGAAGCCCATCTGATATGCCAGCACATCATAGACCAAAACGGGAAACACTATAACTCGAATTGACCATTCGTTTCGCGAAGTATCTGAAAGGTGGAGACATTACCAAACATTGTACTCCACTTTTCCTCGCATAATCCTCCTTTAGAATGCACATGGCCGAAAAGATGATGTTTCGGCTGGTGCTCTAAGATAGTTTGTTGCAATATCTCGCTACCCGTACCTTCATCCAATATGCCTTTCGGGGGAATGTGGGTAATCAAAAAATCCGTTTGATATGGTAATCCACATTCCCCTCCTAACCACTGCATTTGCTGAATCATCCTGCTGGAAATAGCGTAGAAAGTGATGCCGTCATACTTTATACCGCAATCTTCAAGTAAAGTTACATTTGCAGGTATCAACCGATGGGCTTCTTCCGGACAAAGGTCGAAAATGATTTCATGGTTGCCAGGTACAAATAATCGGAGCTGTGCCGGACAGGAAGAGAACCAGTCAAAGAAATCGCTCAACCCGTTTTCTTGAAAATCTGATACGATATCCCCGGCACAAATCAGAATATCTGTGTCTTTAGGGATGCTTAATTTTCGGTGCATACCGTGCGTGTCCGAAAATGCAAACAAACCTTTTCCTTTATACTCCAATTTCATTTATTTAATAGTGAAGTTGTGATTACAAGCTAAAGTTTATGCTTCTTAACAGGTTTAAGTCACGCCTTTTATTTTCATAAGTCATACCTAAAAAGCACTGACCGGCTATTTTAGAAGGCTTTGTAAGTGGCAGCATCATCCATCCTTCCTTCTCTACCGCTTCTACAGGGGTTTCTAGCCATTCACTCCACGACATGTGAACATCCTCTATGTCTTGTGGAGAATAATCATTGTTCCCTAAGTTATATTCGCCATGAACCCATCCATCGCTGACAATCTTCCATTTGCCGTCAGTATTGGTTTTGTCCACTTGCATAGAACAGATTTTATCAAAAGCCTGACGGTATTTTTTCCATGTATGTATCTTGCCGCTGGTTACGCCGTTGTTCACTTCCTCCTTAATGTCTTTCCAATTGCTGCATTGCATGTAGTAAGCCAGATTCAGGCGAAGCTTTTCAAAAGAGTCTTTTGAAATAGCATTCACTTCCCGACCATTATTTCTCTTTAGCAAATAATCAAGGAAACCGTATTGGTCCGGATACAAGATGGTGTTTTGGACACAAACGTGGAGTAGAGCCGAGTATTGCGGATGCCAATTCAAATAGTTCAATGGATTGTCAGAACAATCCAGTTGGGTAAGGCGGTTGTTTTTCCGGATATTCAATGTTTCCAGTTTATTCCCACGGCAGACCAAACGTTCTAACCTTAGATTTTGGGAAACATTCAAATGTTTCAGCTCTTGATTGACGCAGTACAAGTCGATAAGTATCGGACATTGCGTTACATTTAACGCTTTCAGGGTACATGTCTCGCAAGTGTAATGGAAAGAGGTGATGGTATGGGTCTCATCGCTTCTCAGGCAAATGTTCCATTTTCCTTCCCTCGCATACGTATGTTCTGCACGAATTTCTTCTCCTTTCTCATTGTTTATCTCCTCCACTTGCCCGTCACCCCAATCTATCGTGAAAAGGCAATCGCCATAACTGATAAACGAGAAACCGCAGACAGATTGCGGTTCCCTTGCAGCAACCGTCATTCTTATCTCATCTTTTTGTGTGAACAGTATCTTCTTCAAGTGACGGAATGAACGACGAGCAGATAAGATTTCTTGTTTTTCCTCTTCTAAATCATCGTTATAGATTTCTCTATCAACGATTTTATGATAACATTCAAAAGCCTTTTGCAAATTCTTTTCCGTACCAATACCTTGTTCATACATCCGTCCCATATTGCAATAATCTTCCGCTTCCTCATAATAATGGAATGCTTTCTCTGCATCGGGCGCAGTGCCTTCCCCCCGCTCATACATTTTCCCTAGCATATGAGAATACTCGCAGGCCTGATAACATTTTAGGGCTGCCTCATATTCTTGGCGTTCATAGTGAACATTCCCTGCCCAACAAACTACTAAGCCCCCGACTTGCAGTCCGATATCCGTTAACATATTTAAGGCTTCTTGATTGCCATTCTTTGCTAACTCTTCCAATAGCCTTATCGCATAATTTCCCGTATATTCTCCCCTTTTCTGACATTCGACCTCATAATCCAATAATGCGAGAAACCAGTCTGTATGGAGCAATTCCTCTTGTGTCAAATGAAGTACATCCGGCGCTCTGTCAGGGTGCCTAAAATGCCACATCCATTCGTCAAGCAAATGATATGCCGCATCGCAATTTCCTTTTCGGGCAAGAACCAACACAGTCTGCATAACTTCATTTTTCATATCATCTGTGGCTTTAGGAGAGTGGAACAGATTAGAAAGAGAGATAGAATACATCCATAGCCGTTTTTCTCCATTTTCAGACGCTTGCACAAAGTAAGACAATGATTCGTGCAAGTCCGTTTGTAACGTAAAAGTAGGAGAGCGTTTCACATCCCCCATGCAAGCATCCCATGTCCCGGGAAAATACAATTCACCCAGTGCAACCATTGCTTTGGCATGTCCTTGTTTGGCAGCCTCTTCGTACCAATAGACCACTTTTTCTATGCCTGTATAGTCTTTTTTGTCTCTCATGGCATCGAAAAGCAGTTCTCCTAATTGGTATTGTGCGTTGGGATTACCTTCTCGCGCGATAGGCTCGAGCCGTATTGCCGCTTCTTCAAGCTGTCCGTTACGTATCAATTTCCTCAATTGCTTTTGTTGGCGTTTGCTCACCACTTTGCTTTTCTTTTCCATATTCTTCCGGTTTTAAGTTACACATAGGAAAAACAAAACCTCATCTTTCCATATATTTCAATGCAAAGATGAGGTCAAGTTATGCTAAAGTGGTTCACAAGTTATTCTTTCTTCAATAGTTTGTCGATGTTTTCTTTGATGTCGGCAAGGATAGCACCGTAATTATCCCAATGAAGCTTATCTGATATCTTGGCATTGGGGTGATATGTTTTATAAGCTAATGTCGCTTCTTTAATAGGAAGTTTAGCTACATCATGCACAGGCAGACCATCAAGAGGCAACGGTTCACCAACCATCGTAAAATTTTCTTTGATATATTCATAATATGTGTTTTGTCCTGCTCCGGTAAAAAATATAAGGATATCAGGTTTAAGTATCTCTACTTCTTGTGGAATAACATGAAAATAATTGCGTTCAATTTCATGCATATGCGAATTTACAGGTTCTCCTTCAAAAGTGGACAATTTGGAGATATTGTTCCAAATCATTGAGACTCTTTTATCTGGATAGGCTTTCAATATATCATCTCTCATACAGGACATAATCCCATTTATGGCAAAACGAAACATTCGGGTGTTGCCTACTTCATCTTCATTAAAGTAACCACCCTTCTCTTCTACGACATATTTATCATCAAGGAAGTTTTCATAAAACCCCATGAGGTCGCCAATATCTGAGTCTTTCTCCCATCCATGTGGCTCTTGACCGAAAAACATGATTTTGATATTGGCTTTGGTGTACCATTCTTCATGTTCTGGTGTTTCTTTTTGAGCATACCATTTATCATAACCAATTAGTGCTTGTTCTTTTTCTCTTTCTTCCTTTTTCTGTCCCGAGCGTAATAATGAAATCAAGAACGGACATTGCAGTTGGTCTCTCAGCCCGTTGGCTTTCAATTGTTCCATTAATTTTTCCCAATGATCGTTGTAGAGTTCGGTCAGTTGTCCCGATAAAGTTTTCATAGGCAATTAAGTTAAAGTTGTTAAAAACAAACACAAAGATATGCATTTATCCGATTATTCCCGCCATTAAAGTTGTTATTTTATCGTCTTCTTGTGAAAAGTAATCTGAGATAAGCATATTTTGTTTTGACTCATATTCATTCTCCCTGTCAATTGAAAGTACTGAAGCACAATACTGTTTGAGTTGTTTATTCGTTTTCAACACCAATTCCTTTCTTTTTATTCCTTCAAAAGGAAAAGGAAGTATAGTTATTGCGTGGCATTCAATATTTTCCTCATGTAGTTTTTCTGCAAGCTGTAACAAACAAGAACTTTCTTGTTGTTGGATAAAGGAGGCAAAAAGAATGACTTTCAAATTTCTTTCTGAGATGCTTTTGCAAACTTCAGTAGTGTCTATTGGCTTCTCTGAATCAATGTATTCAAAAGAGATATCTTTACCCAATTTCTTAACAAAAGAGTCTTTTGCTCTGTCAAGCGACTCTTCACCGATGCACAAAATAATGGTGTCCATAATAGATGATTTCTGATTTAAATAACTGGTAACAAAATTATTTTAGAGATATGCCGTATCAAAGCATAAGATGAGGAAATTTACAGTTGTGCTTTACATTGCTTCCGTCTATCTTTGCAAAAAACAGATGAAAAAAATGGGAAAGAGATTTTCGATAGAAGAACTGACATGCTTATGTTGCGATATCACTATGCTGATATATGCAGTAAAGAAGGATGTGAATTGAAAGAAATACTCACTCGCCATCCTGCAATTTTGCCATCAGCAGGCGGAAGCCGCGCTCCGTGTTCTCTTTCAAGGCGGCGACAAGTTCCGAGTCGTTCAGTGTTGCCATGTTTTTTCTGTTTTTGTCGCCAGGCTTTCTTCAAAAGTCAGAGCGGCGTTGTCTCGCAGGTCTGACTGTTCCGCCACGATGACTGTTTTGTGGTGCCGCGGGTGGTGGCGGTGGTGCCGCGGATGGGCATAGAAAGAAAAGTTAAGTACTTGATAAATGAATACTTAGTCTTTCTGTTTGCTCGATTTTTCCCCATGCTTTTCCCACAAACGCAAAAAAATATAGCAGTAAGTCGTTATTTCCTTTGGCTATGCAATACAAATACACTACCTTTGAAAAGAAATGAATCCAATTAAATAAAAGTCAATGGAACAAGGTATTTGGCAAGAGATTGAACAGTTATACCAGACGTTTCAGCAACTTGGTATTAGTGAAGCGGTGGACTATGAGAAGTACTACCTCTATTCTCTTATTACCCATTCTACAGCAATTGAGGGGTCCACACTCACCGAAGCGGAAACACAAATGCTTTTCGATGAGGGTTTGACAGCTAAAGGGAAACCTTTGGTGTATCATTTGATGAATGAGGACTTAAAGAAGGCATATGAGCTTGCCAAAGAGGAAGCCAAAAGTAAGGAGCCAATTAATTCAGCATTCTTGCAAAAGTTGAATTCGACATTGATGCGTACGACAGGCAGTATTTATAACGTTGTGGGTGGCTCTTTTGATTCTTCCAAAGGTGAATTTCGCTTGTGTGGTGTGACGGCTGGCATTGGTGGGCGTTCTTATATGAGTTATCAGAAAGTCCCTGCCAAAGTAGAGGAGCTTTGCGCTTTATTACAGGAAAAACAAAAGACTGTGGGAACATTCCGGGAACAATACGAATTAAGTTTCAATGCCCATTTTAACTTAGTGACCATTCATCCGTGGGTAGATGGTAACGGAAGAACTGCACGCCTGCTGATGAATTACATTCAGTTTTGCTACAACCTTTTTCCAACTAAGATATTTAAGGAAGATAGAGAAGAGTATATTTCTGCCTTACGGTTATCACAGGAAGAAGTTAATAATCTGCCTTTCTTGGACTTTATGGCTGGTCAGTTAAAGAAATCCCTCTCTTTGGAGATTGAATGGTTCAATACTTCGCAGAAGAAGATTTTTAGTTTTATGTTTTAGCTGCTACCTGATAATGAAAGATAAGATTGTAGATATAGAAGGGGAAAAATTTTCGAACTCACTTAGATAAGGGGGGGAGGGTAAAAAGCCGCCATGCCCCTCTGTCGGAGGAGAGTGGCGGTTTTTGATTTTTGTTTTGCCGTGCCAATAGGCGGGATTGAGGCCGTGGACTTCAGAAGCCCACTTGCTTTTGTTGTTCGGCATTGTAGCGGTCGCCCGTCACGGGAATGGCGGTGACGGCATCCTCCAGTTGTTTCCACTCGTCGGCGGAGAGGTTGAAGTCCAGCGCGCGCAGGTCCTCTTCGAGGTGCGAGAGTTTGGTGGTCCCGGGGATGGGCACTATCCACGGCTCTTTTTGGTGGTTACTGGTGGTTAGTACAATACCGTCCGCTTATACTTATTCAAGTTGTTGCTGTTCTGTGTTTTGTGATTTTATGTTCCGTGAGACAAATCTCAAACGGGACAAAAACGGGACAAAACCACAGAAAAATAAGGTCAGGAACACTATTGAACTTCATGCACCTACAGTGGGCATTACCTTATCATGTACAAAGGTACAAATT
>CALUHX010000055.1 GCA_944320555.1 uncultured Butyricimonas sp.
CTAAAGATACAAAAAAGCCAGCTAACTCGCAATGAATTAGTTGGCTAATTTTATACTATTTCTTGAATATCCCTAAATAGTAATGTGGGATTGACACTCTCGTATTTCATGATTCCTGCGAGAATGACCCCGCCAAAGACTAACTTGGCTATGTCGATTAAAAATTTTCCTGTCTCTGTTAGTATTGTTTCTTTTCTGTTCTTTTCCGTATCGCAAAGCTATGAATAATATTTGGAAAAATCAATTGCTTGTTGCTTGTTGGGTGGCCAGCGCGGCGATGCGGTGGAACAGCGATGCTCCCGTTTCGATTAGCTCGTCGGGGAAGTCGTAGAGGGGAGAGTGCAGCGGGGGGCAGTTCTCTCCCGCTCCGAGGCCGAACAAGGCTCCGGGGTAGTGCTGGGTGAAAAGGCCGAAGTCCTCGCCCCAGCTGAAAGGCTGCTCCGCCTCCCGGTAGGGGAGTCCTTCTTGTCGGGCGGCTTCCCGCACCAACGCCACGCAGGAGTCGTCGTTCTCGCTGGCGGAAAACGGCTCCACGCGGGTTATGCTGTGGCGCAGCCCCGTCGTCCGTTGGCATGCCTCGCCCACCAGCGTCTCTAACCGCCGGAGGCGCTCCTGCAGCACCCTGTCTGTCTTGGCCCGCAGCGTGAAACGGATGACGCCCTCTCCCGCGGAGACTCCGTAGGCTTCCTCTCCCACGCGGATTTCCACGAGGGTGGCGAGGAAATAGTCCTCCCGCGTCTTGTCGGGCTGGTTCCACAGCAGCGTTTCCCGAACGATGTCGGCCGCCGCCGCCCCGGGATTCACGCCGTTTTGCGGCTCGGCGGCGTGCGACGGGCGTCCCGTGAGCGTGATGGCCACGCTCGTCACGGCGCAGGTGAAGCTGCCCGTCCGGCAAAGCACGCTGCCCAGCGGCGCCCCGGGGATGTTGTGCAGGGCGAACGCCTTGTCTATCCGGTAGTCGTTCAGTTCCCCCTCTTCCAGCACGGCCCTCGCGCCCGCCCCCGTCTCTTCGGCGGGTTGGAACAGCAGTAACGCCCGTCCCCGCCGCAAAGGGGTCTCGCGCAGGCGTTGGGCCAGCCGCAGCAGGATGGCGGTGTGGCCGTCGTGCCCGCATTTGTGCGCCACTCCGGGGCGGAGCGAGTGGTGGGGGCAGAGGTCCGCCGGCTCGTCCACCGCCACGGCGTCCATGTCGGCCCGGAACAGAAGGGTGGGGCCTTCCTCCGCAAACACGTACTCCGCCAGCAGCCCGTGGCCTCCCACGTGCCGGACGATTTTCGTGGGCTCGAATTCCCTCAACGCGCTTTCCACGTGGCGGGCGGTTTCCTTCTCCTCGCCGGACAATTCCGGACGGCTGTGCAGTTCCCTGCGTATGGCTTTGAAATCCATGATGGTCATATAGTTAATGCTTTAGTTATTCTTACATTGACTCTTATGATGCCTTTCGATTTAATATCTTTCCGGATATAGTGTGTGGAGAATAGCCTCTTTGTACACATTGCCTTCCGGAAGGTTTAATGACGAGAAAGCTTCCTGCACTTTGTATACCGTGGTGCAATGTTCTTCAATGACATCCAGTTTTGCGATTTCTCCATTTCTCGGATTTTCTTCCGCGACATCGTATGCCACAAAATGAATCGAGGCGGGTTGACTCGGGAAAGAAGGAAGTTTGTCCTGACCGCCTAAGCGTTCTAACACTCGCCGGTATACGGGATTGGGACAGACAAAATACAAACCGCTTCGGCACAAGTCTTCGCGTTGAAGCACTTGGCCTTTATAGATGATTTGTGGAATAATTCTTTTTGACACGTTTTCCCAATTGAGTCCGACCGTGTCGCTGACGATGCTGCGGCTTTCCACCAACGCTTTTCTTGCGTTTCTGTAATTGCCTGTCGTGTCAATGGTTTGTACTTCAATGGCTGTCAACTCTGCGAGTTCTCCGTTGGCGTCGATTCTTGCCAACACCCAATCGACGAAATACGAGCCGCTCCCTTTGCGTTGCGGTAAGCGTAATTCCCCTCCCCATCCTTTGCCGAAAACAGCGACAGCTCCGCCCTCTTGTCTGGCTCGTTCGACTGCGTTACGTCCTGCATACAGATTTAGTTTCATTTTAAAAGCGTTTTCCGCTATTATGCGGAGCAGTTTGTAATCTTCAGCGTACAGTCTTACGGGGCAACAAATCACGCTGGGAGAGCCTGTCGTTTTTTGTCGTATGGAGCAAACTCCCGATGTGATTCCGTCCCTTGAAAGTAGTTTCGTGCAGAAACTCCCTATGAACGGGCAAATGCCTTTGGCGGCAGTGCTTAAAGACTCCGGGGATTGGTCGGTGGCCTTGAATCCGTAAAATTCTGATATGTAACCTGCCATGTTATTTAGCTTTGTCTAATATGGTTTGAATAGAGAGGCCGACGGCTTTGGCCAGCAAAGGAGGAACGGCATTTCCGACTTGTGCGAACTGCTCCGCGGTGGTTCCGCCAAAGACGAAATGATCGGGGAACGATTGGATTCTTGCCGCTTCTCTTACTGTGAACGAACGATCTTGTTCATAATGTATGTATGCCCCCCAATGAGGGTCGCACTTGGTCAGGATGGTCGAGGCAAGCCCGTCTTTCGTGACCCGCCCATACCGTTTCGTGTGGTCGGAACGACGGGCGTTTTGCATGCCTTTGGGAAGCATGTCGAAAGGTATGTCGGTCCAGTTTCCTCCGGGTTTGATGAAGCGCATTCGTTCAATGTTTATTTTTGCCAGCCGGGGAGCCTCATGGTTGAATACTCCCGCCGAGCCGAGTCTCATGCTGCGTTGGAAATCACAGAACGGAGCGCAAGCGTATTCTTTCACCCGGTTCCCTTTCTCGCCGCAAGATAGCGCGGGCAAGTCGCCTATGGCCTCATAGACGGTGGTGAATTTGGCCGATGTGGCTGACGTTGGCACGGTGACGAGTGGTTTCCCGTTGAAAGTCGTGGTGAAATTGGGCTTTATCGGCGCGTGATAAATGGGGGTCGGAAAAGCCGACGGGGGCAATTCCGTTCCTCTGATTCCGATGATGATGGTGCGCCACCGCATTTGGGGAACACCGTAATGCGCGGCTCCCAATATCCGCACGTCAGAGCCGTAGCCCAAGTCGGCGAGTGATTGCAGAATGTCTTGAAGAGTCGCCCCGCATTCGAATGAAACCAACCCCGGCACGTTTTCAATCAACACGGCTTTGGGAGCAAACGCCTCCACGAAGCGAAGGTATTCCTTGAACAAATGGTTTCTTTGGTCGGAAGCGCTTCTGACAGGCGCGTTTATCGAAAAGCCTTGGCATGGAGGGCCGCCCGCGATGAGGTCCAAGGCTCCCCGTTCCAAGCCTAACATGTCGCGGACCTTATTGGCGTCCAAGGCTCGAATGTCCGTCGTGACGACTTTTGAACCGACATGGTTGTATGCGTATGTCCGCGCATAAGCCGGAACGATTTCATTGGCAAACAAGCTGTGGAATCCTGCTTCTGTCAGCCCTTCGGACAAACCGCCCGCACCTGCGAACAAATCGATAAATTGCAAATCTGAACTCATGTCTTTTAAAATGTTGTTTTGCAAAAGTAATAGAAAATTGAGAATGGAGGGGACTTTTTTGACGCTATTTTGAAGGCGTTGTTTTTTTGAGGTATATTTGTCATCGAATTGTAAGTATAACCGTTATGGAGACATTCGTGGACTGGGGATATTTGGGGCTGTTTGTCGGCTCGTTTCTTGCCTCGACGGTGATACCGATGAGCGCGGACGTGTTGCTCGTGGGCGTGCTGGCGTTGGGGGCCGACGTGTGGGTGTGCCTGGCGGTGGCCACGGCGGGCAATTGGCTGGGGGGCCTCACGTCCTATTGGATTGGCTGGCTCGGGCGTTGGGACTGGCTCGAACGCTGGTTCCGGGTGAGGCGGGAGCAGTTGGAACGCCAGCGGGAGCGGGTCGGGCGTTTCGGTCCTTGGCTGGCCTTGTTCACGTGGCTGCCGCTCGTGGGCGACCTTTTCGCCATCGCTTTGGGGTTTTACAGAATCAGTCCCCGCCTCTCCGCTTTCTACATGTTGGTCGGCCGTTTCGCCCGCTTTTTGGTGTGGGTGTTGCTCTATGTCGCCTACGCCGACCGTTTCGTGGAATGGCTTACGAAGTGATTCCGTCCCCGCCGCGCTTGCGTCGTATCCGCCTTTCACTTTCGCCGGTGCCATAGTGGATGAATAGCGAATGACTACCGAATGGGGCACGTTCGCGAACGTGCCCCATGTGTGTCTCAAACGTGCCTCGTTCGTGCCAATAGAGGCGCATCCCCGGTGCGGGAGTGGCGTTGATAGAATTCTTGTGCCTGTTGATTGTCAGTGTGTTGTAAAGAAAATTCATGCTTTTAATAATTGTTAACTAAATCGGGGTAGTAATTTTTGGGCATTTCTGACTCCTAAGGGCGAAAAAAGGAATGGAGCGGGGGAATGAAAGAATGAATTTTTAAACGAAACGGAAAATGTTTTTATGAAGAGAAAGACGAGATTTTACAAGCGGGGATTGCCGTGGGCAATCGCGGGGCTTCTTTGTTGCGGATGCGAGGAGGAGCTGTTTTGGGATTCGGAGGAGGTGGAACCTCTTCCCGTGTTGAACTGCGTGATGCGGGCGGACGACGACACGGTGCGGGCGCAGGTGGGATGGTCGAAGAGTATATACGACTTGTCGCGTTTCCGGAGCGAGGAGCGCGCTTCCGTGTGGGTGTACGCCGACGGTGAGGCGGTGGGGGAGGCCGTCCACCGGGGCGGAGGTTGGTACGCGCTGCCTCACCGGGTGAAGTCGGGCGCGACTTACCGGGTGGCGGCGTGGCTGAGGGGGCGGGATGTCGTGTGGGGCGAGACGAGGGTGCCCTCGCAGCCGCTGGAGGCGTCCATCACTTACGACACGCTGCGCCACCGGGTGGTGAACCGCTGGACGGACCGTCCGGAGGAGAAGAATTATTATTGGCTGTCGTATGCGACCGGCGTCAGCACGGATAACACGAGGCGGCCGACGCATTTTTCGCTGCCGTCTTACATCGAGACGAACAGCACGCTGGCCGACCCGTTCAATCGCTCGTTCGACTTCGAGGAGGAGATTCCGGCGGAGTATGACTACTACGTGCGGGTGGAGGACGCCGGGCTGAGCGGCGAGCGGTTGGAACTGGAGTACCGGGGCGACCGGTCGATGTACGGCTATTCGCTGCGCGAGGGGCAGGAGGACGGCTATTACGTGGGCGTTCATTTCATTCTGAGCCTCGACGGGCATTACGACCATTACCTGCGCTCGGTGATTACGAACCGGGAATACGCCTGGGACATGGACGATTTGCCGCTGTTCTACACGCCGCTGTGGTTCTACTCGAACGTGACGAACGGGGTGGGGCTGGTGGCGTCCTACGCGCGTTTTGCCGACGTGGAAGAACGCGTTTTTTACAAGAAAGAAGAAGAACCTTTTGATGACTTATACGATTGACGCGATGAGAAAAGCATGGATGTTATGGTTGGCGGGCATGATGGTTGCCGTTGCCACTTTCGGACAAGGGAAGCATACGGTATACGGGTATGTCGAGGACGCGGCGAGCGGCGAGCGGTTGCCGGGAGCCACGATTCACGAGCGGGACAGCCGCCAGGGGGTGGCGGCCAACGGGTACGGATTTTTCGCGCTGGTGTTGCCGGAGGGTCGCCACGTGTTGCGCGCGAATCACGTGGGTTACGCCTTGACGGAGATGGAAATCGAGTTGACGAGTGACACGATGTTGACGGTGAAGTTGGTGCCGGGTTGCCTGCTGGACAGCGTGGATGTCCGGGGAACAAGGCCCCGCGCCGCAGGGCCGAGTCTGGGGAGTTATTCCCTTTCGCCGGGGCAGGTGCGGGGGATGGCGTCGGTGTTGGGAGAAGCGGATGTATTCAAGGCGTTGCAATTCCTGCCGGGGGTGAATGGCGGGCAGGAGGGAATGGCGGGGTTCAGCGTGAGGGGCGGCAGTCCCGACCAGACGCAGTTTTTGCTGGACGGGCTGCCTGTCTATAATGTGAATCACGCGTTCGGTTATTTCTCGGCTTTCAACGGGGAAGCGTTGCAGGACGTGGAGCTTCACGCCGGAAGCCTGCCCGCCCGCTACGGGGGGCATTTGGCGGGTGTGGTGGAGATGAGGATGAGGGAGGGCAACCGGAAGCGGTTTGCGGGCAGCGCGCATTTGAGCCCCGTGGCGGGGTCGGTGGTGGTGGAAGGGCCGCTGAAGCGCGACCGGGCGTCGTTCCTCGTGTCGGCGCGGCGCACGTGGCTGGACGGGGTGCTGCGGCTCGGATTCCTGTTCGCCGACACGGATTATGCCGTGGGGTATAATTTCTACGATTTGAATGCCAAGGTGAACTGGGAGGCGGGCGAGCGCGACCAGTTGTTCCTGAGTTTTTACAACGGTCGGGACTCGCATTTCGGGGAGTGGGAGAACGCCTACAACAAGAAGCCGGACCGCACTTCGTTCCGCTGGGGCAACGTGAGCGTGGCCGCCCGGTGGAACCATGTGTTCTCGTCGCGCCTGTTCTCGAACGTGACGTTGTATTAAAGCCGTTTCAACAATAACCAGCGCGTGACGATGTTCAACACGGAGGCGGACGAGCGCGACGAGGCGCGGGTGAATTCCCATTTGGAGGACGCGACCCTGAAGGCGGATTTCGATTGGAGGCTGACGGATCGCCATTATCTGCGTTTCGGGGGCGGGGTGTCGCGGTTGCATTTCTTGCCGGAGATGTCGTATCTGGGCAGTTTGCAGTTCAAGAGCCGGGTGCGGGACTCGACGGCTGGCGCGGTGAGTGTCGTTTCCTTGTACGCCGAGGACACGTGGCGGGTGACGCGCCGCTTGAGCGTGAACGCCGGATTGCGCCTCGACGCGCAATTCACGGAGGGAAAGACTTACGTCTGTTTGCAGCCCCGGTTGTCGGCGGCTTACATGGCGGGGAGGGGCACGATGCTGAAAGCCGCCTGGGCGCGGACGCAGCAGCCGGTGCATTTGTTGGTGAACACGTCGGTGGGGATGAACGCCGACCTGTGGGTGCCCGCCACGGAGCGGGTGGCTCCCAGCCGCGGGGATTTGTGGACGGCGGGGGTGAGCTGCGCGTGGGAGAACGGATGGGAGGTCTCGGCGGAAGGGTATTACCGGTCGATGAGCCGTGTGGCGCGCTACCGCGACGGGGTGCGTTTCGTGAAGGACAAGGACGACAGTTGGCAAGAGCACGTGGACGTGGGCGACGGACGGGCGTGGGGCGTGGACGTGATGGCGCGGAAGTCGGCTGGGCGGCTCACGGGATGGATGGCGTATTCCCTCTCGAAGTCGGAGCGGCGATTCGCGGAGGTGAACGGCGGGAGTTGGTTCCCGTTCGAGTATGACCGCCGCCACAAGGCGAACGCCGTGGCGAATTACCGCTTTCCGGAACGGCAGGGCGACCGTTTCCTGAAGGGGTTGACGGTGACGTTCACCTATGCGTCGGGCAATTGGATTTCGCTCGGGAAGCAGTTTTACGCTCCCGCGCCCTTCCCGGAGACGGGCGGGCTCAATCCCGCCTTCGACGGGTTGGAGTATATCGACAGGCCGAACAATGTGCGTATGCCCGCCTGCCACCATCTCGACGTCGCCTACACGCTCGACAAGCGCAAGCGGCGGGGCAGCTCGTGGGTGTTCGCGGTCTACAATGTCTACGCCCGCCGCAACCCTTCGGTTATTTACCACAGGCAGGTTGGGGGAATGACCGTCACGCGGGCGTGGAGCCTGCTGCCGTTCGTGCCCTCGGTGACGTGGGTCTACACGTTTTAGCGGGCGAAGGCCGGCGGTGCGGATCCGGAGCGGGAAATGCAGAAAGCCCCGCTCCGGATTTTCGTTCCATTGTTATATGACTGGGGGAGTGTCGAATACCTGTTCTTGGTGTTTTGTCATGGCGAGCAATCTTTTTTCTATGGTATGCCAATCATAGCGACCGTTGAGCATAACGATGTCTTCCTCAAAGTCGATGTCGTCGAAGAACGTGATGGCTTTGAGAGGGATGATAATGTTGTTGTCGGGAAATTTGCGCTCGTAGCATTTCAGCATGGAGATGAGCGAGAAGCGGGTGGAAAGGAAGGCGATGTCGATGAAGTCTTTCACCCGGGAACCATTGTCTGTGATGGCGGAAATTTTCATGGCGATGATGTCTTGAAGGTCGTATAGCCTGACATCCTGCTCGACGCGTGGCGGGGCTAATAACTCGTAGGCGTGCGTGATGAAGTCTGTTTGCACGCCGTCAATGGAGCCTTTGAGGGTTTTTTTGGCCCAAAAGTCGGCTCGGAAATTGTATTTTGCCTCGAGAAAACTTTTTAATTCCGAGACGTTGAAAGGAAACGGGGAGAATAGGTCGAGGTCGATGGATTTTCGGTGTCCCAAGTATAGACTAAGGGCGGTTCCTCCGGCAAGAGAGAAACGAGAAAGAGGGGCTTCCTTTTCCAACTTAATCAAGAGTTGAAAAGTTTTTTCCGATACAGTTTCCGTGTGTAGCATGTCAATTCTTCTTTTTTCAAGTCAAAAACGGCACACGCGAAGTTCATTTCCCGGGGAGAGAGCCGGGGAACTTCTTTGATGATTTCTCGAAAGCCGCTGATTCCTCCATACAAGTCGAAAGCTGCGAAGAAATCTTTTAGCCAGCCTCGTTCAAGGATGCGTTGTACCACAACTTTGCGCGAGTTCCACCAGTCAAAATGGGAAAGGTCGTATTCCCACAGGAGAGAGGGGGAAATGGCGTATTCTCCTTTGTGAGAGTCGTATTCGTCGAATATGGTCATCGTCTGTGGCGCATTGGTTTATAATTGTGCATTTCTTTTTCGCATGATTGCGTTGTTGATAGCACAAATATAGCGAAAGTTTGCCCGTTTGGCAAGGGAGCAAGGGAAATATACAGGCTTTTTTGTGTTTTGGAGGAGGGGAGGGATTGTTTTGGGCGGGAATGTTTGGAAAACGTTTTAGGATTGTTGTTTTTGCGGGACAGGGAACACTTCGATTTTTTGTGGAACGATTAAAATGTAAAAAGCTATGGTAAAGACGGGCGTGAATTATTTTTACGACCCGGAGAGCCGGATTGCCTATTCCTGTTATGGGGACGAGGCTCTTTTGGAGGGGTACGGCATGACGGAATGGCCGCGCACCCTGCCGGAGGAGCCTGTCTCGATGGAGACGTTTTGCCGGGAGTGTTTCGTGGTGGGCTTGTGACGGAGGAGGTGGCCGAACGGGATGGTGGATTTGAGCGTTTGCGGTTTGCCGGGTTATAGGGAAGAAGAAGGGGCCGTGTCGAAATGGTGTTTTCATATCCCTACCCCCCTCCGGGGTACTCCCCCTGCCCCAGGGGGAGAGTTGAACATCGTTTCGGTTCAGGTGTCCAACTCCTCCCCTAAAACAGGGAAGGTGGCGGCGGAGCCGACGGAGGGGTATAATTGGCCATTCCGACGCGGCCTCTCGTTTGTTAGGGCTTCCGGGGAAGCGTTAGTAGGAGGTGGTCATGGTGACGGGGATGACCACGATGAAATCTGCGGCGCCTTTCAGTTGCTCGTCCAGTTTGCCGATGTCCTGCTGGCGGGTGAATTTCACGGTGGCGATGGTCGTGCCGGGGCGGTATTCCAGCAGGTAGGGGACGATTCCCTGCCGCCAGTCGGAATGCGCACTTCCGTTGAGGTGCAGGAACTTGCCGTCCAGGTTGCGCGCGATGAACCACGCCATGGTGGCGTCTTTCAACGCCTGGGCCTGGGCCATGTACTTCAAGTTCATTTTCCCTCCGGTCATCATAATCATTTGTTGGAATTTTTCCCGGTTGGCCTTTTCGTCGTATTCGAATTTGACGGGCAGGGGCGCCATGTAGCGTTTCGCCTCGTCCGAAAGCGAGTCGAGCGTTTCCAGTCCGCCGCGGTTCACGCTGGCGGCGTACCTCCGGGGCACGTTGGTGGCCACCAGGCGGATGCCCCTTGACTTGGCGAGAATGGTGACGGGCTTGTAGTCCGTGGCGTAGTTGTCCCACAGGCGCGCCTCCGCCTCGAAGCGGTTTTCCGCGATTTTTCCTTGCAGGAACTCGTCGACAATCAGTTGCACGTCGCTTTCCAGCATTTCCTCGCCTATGGTCAGCCGCGGCCCGTGGATTTCTTGCAGCGAACGGGCGATTTCGAATTCCAGCCAATGCGTCACCGGACAATTGTGTATCTCACCGAGGAACACCACGTCCGGTTTTGCCAGTTCGCGGACCATTTCTCCGTAGGTCACGGTTTTTCCCTCTTTGTCGTAAATCGCGTAGGCGGGTTTCCCCTCCTGCGCCCGGCTTGCGCCGGTGGCGAGCACGACGACGGCCGCCGTCATCGCCAAGCGTCTTAAAAGTTTCAAGTTGATTGTTCTCATTTTTTTTACTATTAAATTAATTACCGATGGCAAATATAAAGTTTTCTTTGTCCCTTCATGGGGAAAACGGGGTGAAAAGGGTTTTGTTTTCCTTGCTGACGGCCAGGTGTTTGAGAAAAAAGTCGCCAGTGTTAGCAATTATTAACTAAAACGGGGTAGTCAATTTTGGGCTTTCCTGACTCCTTAGGGCGTGAAAGGAGGACGAGCGGGGCGGAGAGAGTGTAATGGTGTGTCAATAGGAAAACGAAACATGAAAAAGGAATGATGAAAGACATTGCGAAAAAAAGGACGTTCAGCGTGGGCGTGGTGATTTCCACGTACAACAATCCCCGGTGGCTGGAGAAGACGCTTTGGGGCTATCAGTGTCAGACCTGTCCGCCGGACGAGATTATCGTGGCGGACGACGGCTCGGGGGAGGAGACCCGGCGGGTCGTGGACAGTTTCCGGGAACGGCTGCCGCTGCGCCACGTGTGGCACGAGGACCGCGGGTTTCGGAAGAACCGGATTCTGAACGAGGCCATCCGGGCGGCCACGGCGGATTATTTGATATTCACGGATCAGGACTGCGTGCCGCGGGAGGATTTCGTGGCGATGCACGTGCGGTTCGCCCGGCGGGGGCGTTTCGTCTCGGGAGGCTGTTTCCGGCTGCCCATGTCCGCGAGTCTGGCTATCGCGCGGGAGGATGTCCGCTCCGGCGACGCGTTCCGGCTGGGGTGGCTGCGTCAGCGGGGGGTGAGACGCGGCTTTAAGTGCGGCAAGCTGTTCCGGAGCGGGTGGTACGCCGGGCTGATGAACGCGGTGACGCCCGCCAAGGCCACGTGGAACGGGGGAAACGCCTCGGGGTGGCGGAGCGACCTGCTGGCCGTGAACGGCTACAACGAGGACATGGCCTATGGGGGCGAGGACCGCGAGCTGGGCGAGCGTCTGCGCAATTTCGGCGTACGGGGGAGGCAGGCGCGCTATTCCGCCGTGCTGCTTCACCTCGACCACGCCCGCCCTTACCGCGACGAGGCGGTCGTCCGGCGCAATAACGCTTTCCGGAGAAGCGTCCGCCGCGCGGGGATAGTCCGCACGCCGAACGGCATCGAGAAGCTCGCGGAGGCCGCCGTCGGGGAGCGTCCCGGTCCGTCCGCTGCGGGGGAAGGCCGCAAGTTTTTTTGGCGCCGGGTCGCCGCGGCGTGTCTGGCGGGTTGGTTTTTCCGTTAAGGACGTCGGCAAAAGATACTATGATGTGAGAATGATGACTGTTTTTTTAGTCCGGGCGGAGGCGCGCTTGTGGAGGGATTTCCTTTGCGGGGCGCCCCGCCTTTTTTTGCCGTGTGCCGGGGGAGGGGGGATGGCGGCGGTTGTTCAAGGGAGGGAAGGCTGTTCCTGGCCTGAGGGTTTTCCTGGTGTTTTAAGTGTGCTTAATGCTATGTTATTACAGGCGGAAAAGGGGGTGGGAGGGACACGGGTGGAGAATGGATTTTGAAATGTGTTGATAATGAGTTGTTTGATAATAAAACGGATGGATTTAATGATTATTAACTAAAACGGAGTAGTCAATTTTGGGGTATTCCGACTCCTTAGGGCGTGAAAGGGAAGATTGCGGGGGGAGGAGAAAAATGATGTGTAATTTTAAAAAAGGAGGAGAAAAATGAGAAAGATGAGAAGAGTTATGTGTTTTTTGGCGGCGGCCTGGCTGGCGGTGGCGGCCGGGGCCTGCCACGAGGACGACGGGCCGGAGCGGGGCTACCTGACGGTCTACGGGTTTGACACGGTGCGGGTGGATGAAAGGGTTAAGGCCACCTACTACGTCACCGGGGCGGACACGGCGGAGGTGGCGATGTATTTGTGCGGGCCGGTGGACGACTTGTGGCCCGAGCCGCCGCATACATTGTTCACGCCGGAGATTCCGGACCTGGCTGCCCTGCTGGAGCGGACGAACGGCAGGCGGATGAACGACCGGGTGATGGTTGGCCGCCTCGGGAACGATTATCCCGAGAATTGGCGGGTGTTCTATTGGTGGCCCACGGAGGAGTACGTGGAGGAGGGGCGGTGCTACCTGTGGGTGATGCGCGCGCGTTTCGTCGACCGCCCCGATTGGCCGGACGAGTATTGGTTTTTCCACTTCCGGGTGTGTCCGCCCGAGGATGGGGAGAAAGCGGAGGGCATTGCTTGTTTTTTAACGAATCAAATACATGAGATGGAATGAAACGGGATATTTTGTTAGGCTTTTTAGGGATACTTGGTTGGATTTTCTTTGCGGGATGCGAGGAAGACGAAGATAATCGGATTTGGATAGAGGAGGGGAAGCGGGAGATTGTGTATGGTGCCGACGGGGAGACGGACGCCATTCGCGTGGATAACGTGGGGGCGTTCAGTGCCACCGCCGTGGTGCAGGGCGACACGACTTATGGCGTTAAGGAAGAAGGCGTGATGGCAGTGTCGGGGGATTGGTTTTATGTGAAGTTGGAGACGAACGATGTGTTGATTGTGCAGGTGGACAGTAACAAAAGTTACGAGCCAAGGGAGTTGATGTTGGAATTGACCACGTACAACGATAGGGAATTTGTTCACATTACGCAGATGGGGAATGTGAAACCAATAAAGTAAAGGGGGACGACCCGCTAAATGGAAAAGCAATGACAAGTGAGGTTATAAATAATAGTCATTTAAAGGGAAAGACTATTGGGAATTCGTCAGGAAGAATAATGGGATGGGGAAAGATGTTAGATTATTAATGACTGAAAAGTGCTATGGTAAGAATATTGTGTGAAACGATGAATAAGATGAAGATTGTTATACTGCTATTGTTTATCTTGCTTGCGGCTTGCAGTGAGGATAAGCCGCTGAATCATGGACTTTCGTTTGGTTATTACAATGATTGGGCGAAAGTGGCGATTGGCGAGGAGCGTGAGGCGATGATTCGTTTTGGAAGTCCGGATGTGGATTGCGATACGCCCCGGTTGGCTTTTTATCTGCATGGGCCGTTGGACACATTGGTGTTGCCGGGGTTTGACTGGCGTTCCAACAGAGTGGAGCCGGAGGTGGTCGACAGTCTGTTGCGTTTGGATAATTTGTCGGTGGAGCCGAGAGTGGGGGAGGTGGAAAAAAAGCCTAACGAGTATGGCTACAGGATTCATTATTGGTGGACTCCGACGGCGGATGTCGTGGAGCCGGACAAGTATTACGTGTGGCTGCTGAAGGCGGATTTTTTGGAGTATGGGACAAGCGTGGCGTGGGGGGTGGTGATTTTAGTCAAGGACGTAAAGGCAGAGGACGATGAAAGATAAGGTTATAAATAATAGTCATTTCCTTTGTTGTTTGTGCAGGGGGCGCGTTTCCGGGGAAGAGTCTCCGGGAGGGCGTTCCCGCCTTTATGGTTTGATATTTAATCAAATAAATTGAATGAATATGAGAAAGATTGCAGGATTATTATTGATGGCCGTTATGGCCTGGGGATGCGGTGATGACGACGATGAGAAGCGTGTTGGGGATTATGAGTTGCCGTCGGATTTGTTTTATCAGACGAAGTGGGAGGGGGATTTGAATCGTTATGATAGGGGCAGTGAGAGTTTTTGGCAAAACAAGGGGGTCTACCTTGAATGTTTTTTTGTGTCGGGAACTCGTGTCCTGATGATGTGTGACACAACGTATATCTCGACGGAAAGCGGAACGGCGCCGTTTGACAAGGACGACACGGTGAGCGAGTTTTCTTATTCCGTGGAGGGAAAGGTGTTGCATATCTATAATGAGCGGGAACAAGACCCGACGGGATATTGGGTGTTGACGTACGGCAATGCGGCATTGGATTCGTTGGTTTTTGAGCGGGAGATGTTTGATTGGAGCAAAAAAGAGGTGTTGACATTGAAAAGAAAACCGTTCGAATGGGAAAGATAGGAGAGTTAAGCGGCGTTGCTGTTCAAGTATTTAACTCCTCCCTTAAAATAGGGGAGGTGGCGGCGAAGCCGACGGAGGGGTATTGTTAGCTGTTTTGACAACACCCTCTTTATATGTGAAACAGTAAAAATGAAATGGCTATGAAAAAGATTATTGGATTTTTGTTATTGATTGGCGTTATTGTCTGGGGATGCAGTGATGACGATGAGAAACGTGTTGGGGATTATGAGTTGCCGTCGGATTTCTTTTATCAGACGGTGTGGAAAGGAAATTTAAGATATATGACAAATGTGGGGTGGGATGAAGAATACGTAGGGATTGAATTTGTGTCAGATTCGTTGTGTTTTGTGCAATATGAAGATGATGTGAAATCAGCTTTGTATTTTGTAGAAGGGAAAGTGTTTCATCTTTCTCGTGACGAGGTGTATTTGTATGATCCTTATGGCTATTGGTTTTTGACGTATTGTAATGAGGTTTCGGATTCGTTGATTTTTGAACAACGGGCGTATAACAACGAACCGATTACTATGACATTGACGAAGGTGTCGTTGGATGGGAAAAATTAAGGGAAGTGTTTGAAAAACAATTAAGCAAAGAGAATATGACAACAAAAGGAAATGTGACAATAATGAAAACGGTGATGGGGGCGGCGTTGGTTTGCGCGGTTTTTATGGGATGTAACAAAGATTTAACGGAAGAAAACGGAGGGATTCTTTTGCGGAATGAGAATAATGGCGTAGTTTCGCAAGCGATTGCTCCGGATGTTTGGGTGGAGGAGGGACGGTTGGCGTTGCGGGACTTGGATGTCCGGGACTCAATGGTTAACGTATTGGCAGGAATGACAGACAAGGATAGAGAAATGATGGAAAGGGCGCGGGGCTTCGAGTCGGCGGCCACGTATTACGCGCCTTACTTCGCCCGTTTCGACAGCGTGACGTCGGCGGAGGAGTGCCGCCGCATGGCGGAGGAGTTGTCCGACGTGCTGCGCGTGACGTGGAACGAGGATGGGACGTTCGACGTGGATTATCCTTTCGAGGCACCCGGAGGATACGAGTGCGTCGTGAACCGGGACGGAGAGGTGGTGGTCGGGAACGCGCTTTACCTCTACAAGGCGGACCGGCGGGTGGTGATTCATTTTCCCACGCCGGAGAAAGTGGCGCGCTACCGTGACGCCCGCGCCGGCTCGGAGGAGGATTTGGTGGAGGTGGTCTACACCGCCGCGCCCATGACGCGGGCCGCCGACGTGGCTCCGGAAATCGTGTGGAAAAGCTCGAACGGGTTTATTCAAGACCGGCCGGACAGGAAATACAAATGGGATTTGGTGTACACGTGCGAGAAGGCGATGCTTGACGCGACTACTTTTGAGACGGTGAGCACGCTGCAATTGAGGCAGAAGGCGAAGAAGAAATTATTTGACGGATGGGTTGACTATGAGACAAAATATTATGTTTCCGAGGACTCGTGGGTGGATGTTTCTTGCACGGGGTTATCAGACAAGTATTTTCCAAAAGATGGCGAACAAGTGATAGAAAGAAGCGGTGAAGCCCTATTTACCATAGTGAGTGTAAAGAGTTTTATTCCTAAAAGTGGGGGGATTGCGAGACATGCCAATATGTCTGTGCAGTTGGATTTAACTCATCGGCCCAATTATGTGAGCAGGGATTCGGCGCAAGTGGATCGGACAGGAATGTTTCATGTGCAAGGGAGTACAGTGATGGGCAGTGATTATGACCTTGTTTTTAAACAACAAACAATGACGTATTGATATGAAAATTATTAGACAGTTGTTTTTGATAGGTTGCATTGTTTGCGGGGTGCTTGCTTGTGAAAAGGATAGTCCGGAGCCGATACATGCGACGGCATTTGCAGATTTTGACACGGTGTATATAAATGAGCCGCTTATTTCCGCTTTTATTGTGGATGACACGACGGATGTGACCTATTCGTTTTATATGTACGGGCCGGTGGACGAATCCCATCATTATGCGGTTTATTCGGGATTGGACGTGAATCTGGACACTTTGCTGCGGCGGGACGACATCCGGTTGATGAACGACTATTGCGAGGTGACAAATTATCCATACGGGACGAGGATGTTCTCGTGGACACCGACACCGGACTTGGTGGAACCGGGAAAGACGTATGTGTGGATAACGGCGATAGATTTTGGAGACGAGAGGTATCAGGATGGGAATTCGGTGTCACCGTTTCACGTGCTTCCGGAGCGGGGGCAGGCTGAGTTGGAACGGTATGACGAGTGACGGATTGGAAAGGAGGAGCTTATGGAGGTTACGATTCAGCTTATAGAAAAGAGCTTTCGGGCATATTATCGGGCGTTGTGCCTGTACGCGTGGGACGTCGTGAAGTCGGAGGCGGACGCGGAGGACGTGGTGCAGGGGGTGTTCGCCGAGATGTTGGAGAGGTGCGCGGAGGGGAAGCGGCAGGAGGTGGAGGATGTGAGGAGGTATTTGGCGGTGAGCGTGCGCAATGCCGGGCGGCGTTGGCTGAGGGATAGGCAGGGGCGGGAGACCGGGGTGGACGTGGAGGAGCTGTCCGCCGAGGAGGAGGAGCGCGTGGAGCGCGCGGAACGGGAGGCCCGCCTGTGGGACTGGGTCGACGCCTTGCCCGAGCGGCAGCGGGAGGTGTTGTTGGCCGTGAAGCAGGAAGGGCTGTCGTATAAGGAGATAGCCGCCTCGTTGGGCGTGTCGGAGCGCACGGTGGCGAGTCATTTGCGGCGGGCGGTGAGCTCGTTGCGGCGGGCGGCGGTGAAGGTTTATTTGTTCTTTTTTGGTTGAAGGAAAGGAGGAATGATGATGACAAAGATTAGCGACGAGACATTGACGAGATACCTCTTCGGCGAGGCCGACGGGGAGGAGCGCGCCGCCGTGGAGCGGTGGGCGGCGGAGGACGAGGTGCGCCGCCGGGAGCTGGAGCGGTTGGGGCGGCAGTTGGGGCTGGTGACGAGGCGTTACCGCCGGGGGCTGTTCGACCCGCGGGCGGCGGCCCTGCGGCTGGGTTTGCGTTTGGGGAGACGGCGGCGGACGGTGGCCGCGTGGGGAAGCGTGGCGGCGGCCGTGGCCGTGTGCGCGGGCGTGTGGTGGGCGACGAGGACGGAGCGGGTGACGCTCGCCGCGGGGGCGGGCGAGAAGAGGACCCTGCTGTTGCCGGACAGCAGCCGGGTGACGCTGGCGGGCGGCACGGAGCTGTCCTACGCCGCCGGGTTCGAGAGACGGGAGGTGAAGATGAGCGGGAAGGCGTATTTCGAGGTGAGGAGCGGGGACGGCGCTCCCTTCACGGTGAGCACGCGGGCGTTGCGGGTGACGGCGTTGGGGACGGCTTTCCAGGTGGAGACCGTCGGCGGGGCCACGGAGGTGAGCGTCGAGCGGGGACGGGTGAGGGTGACGGCGACCGACACGAGGCGCGACACGACGCTCTCCGCCGGGATGGCGGCGGCCTACGAGCGGGGAGAGGGGCGGCCGCGGGTGGAGAAGGATTACGACGCGAACCGCACCAGTTGGAAGACGGGCGTGCTGCGCTTCGAGGGCGCGTCGCTGCGCGAGGTGGTGGCCCGGCTGAACGAGCATTACCGGGCCGGCGTGCGGGTGCCGCGGGAGTGGGAGGAGCTGGAGCTGACGGCGACGTTCAGCGGCGCGACGCTCGGCGAGGCCTTGGAAATCATTAACGAGACGTTGGACATACGGTTGACGGAATGACGCGGCTGGTGCTCTTCACGGTGGTCTGGATTTGCTGCGCGGCGGCGGGAGCCTGGGGACAGGAGCGGGTGACGCTGCGCCTGCGGAAGGCCGCCGCGGAGGACGTCTGCCGGGAAATCGAGCGGCAGACGGGACTGTCGTTCGCCTACGCCCCCTCGGTGCTGGAGGGGTTTCCTCCGGTGACGGCGGAGGTGAGGGACGCGACGGTGGAGGAGGCGCTGGCGGCGGTGTTCGGCGGGAGCCTTGTGACGTGGCGGCGGATGGGGCGGTTCGTGGTGCTGAAGCGGCGGACGCGCTATTTCGTGGTGAGCGGACACGTGACGGACGCCCACAGCGGCGGCAGGCTGGCGGGGGCAACGGTGCTCGAACGGCGTCTCGGCGCGGGGACCGCCGCCAACGCGGGAGGCTTTTACTCCCTGCTTTTGCCGGAGGGGGAGGTGTGCCTCGACTATTCGTTCGTGGGACGCGCGGGCAGGCGGGTGAGGTTCCGGCTGATGGCGGACACGACGGTCTCGGTGGCCTTGGAGGGGGGAGCGGTCATCGGGGAGGTGACCGTGCGGGAGAGGATGAGCCGGGAGTGGGCGCGCAACGCGGGCGTCGGGCGGGTGGAGCTGCCCGCGGAGACGGTGGAGGCCATCCCGAGGCTGCTGGGGGAGGCGGACGTGATGCGCGCCGTGCAGGCGCTGCCCGGGGTGGTGGCGGGCGTGGAGGGGGCGGCCGGCATGTACGTGAGGGGCGGCAACCGGGACGAGAACCTGCTGCTGCTGGACGACATTCCCTTTTATAACGCCGAGCACCTGCTTGGCCTGTTCTCGGCCTTTACTCCGGACGCCGTGCGGGCGGTGGATTTCCACAAGGCGGGCTTTCCCGCCCGTTACGGCGGGCGGCTGTCGTCGGTGACGGACGTGCGCCTGAAGGACGGCGACCGCCAGCGGTGGCGCGGCGGCGCGTCGGTGGGGCTGCTCGCGGCGAGGGTCCACGCGGAGGGGCCTGTCGAGAGGGGGAGAAGCTCGTTCAACGCGGCGGCGCGCCGCTCGCTGCTGGACGCGGCCCTTTTCCCGATATACAACGCCCTGAGCAAGTCGGACGAGGAGGAGACGCGCGCGGGCTACCATTTCACGGACGCGGTGGCGAAATTCTCCCGCCGGATGGAGGACGAGAGCACGCTCTCGGCGGTGTTTTTCTGGGGCGACGACGTGTTGCGTTTCAGGAAGCGGGAGGGAGAGTACGACAGCGGATATGGCGACGTGAAACGGGAGTGGCTGGACGGGAGGTGGGGGAACCTGGCCGCCGCCCTGCGGTGGGAGAAGCCGCTGGGGACGCGGTGGCACGGGACGTTTTTCGCGGCCTACCACCGCTACCGGGTCTCGGCGTCGAGGAGGCAGGTCCTTTTCCGCCGTCACGCCGGGGAGGAGGACCGCTGGAGGCTGGATTTCGGGTCGGGGCAGCGGGAGTGGACGTTCCGGGCGGATTTTGACTGGGTGGCGGGCCGCTGGAACCGGCTGAGGGCCGGCGCCGCATTCGTCGACCACCACATCGTCCCCGAGACGAGGTCGGAAGTC
The DNA here is from genome assembly GCA_944320555.1 of uncultured Butyricimonas sp. Taxonomy (GTDB): domain Bacteria; phylum Bacteroidota; class Bacteroidia; order Bacteroidales; family Marinifilaceae; genus CALUMT01. The sequence goes on from CALUHX010000055.1 coordinate 19,564, forward strand.
CGGCAGGGGAAGTGGGGAGTGGGATGGTGGGGCGACGGCTGGCAGCGTCAGCAGATTTTCCAGCAGAAGGCGCGGGAGGTGGCGCTTTACGCCGAGGACGAGATGACCCCGACGGGGCGGCTGCGGGTGACGGTGGGCGCGAGGGCCGCGTGGTTCCTGCTGGAGCACAAGACGTATTTCTCCCTGGAGCCGCGCCTTTCTGCGCAGTGGCGGTTGGGGGACGGCTGGGTGGCCAAGGCGGCCTACACGGAAATGTCGCAGTATATCCACCAGTTGCGCAGCAGCGCGTTCAACCTGCCGACCGACCTTTGGGTGCCCGTCACGGAGCGGGTGCCCCCGATGCGCTCCCGCCAGGCCGCGGCGGGGGTGGAGTGGCTGCCCGCGGCGCATTGGCGGGTGTCGGCGGGGGGCTTTTACAAGCGCTCCGGCAATCTGTTCGACGAGTTTAACGGATGGGAAATGACGCCCGACTACCGCCGGTGGGAGGAGAACGTCCGCTATTTGGAGGGGCGGGCCTGCGGGGCCGAACTGATGGCGCAGCGCCTGGGCGGGCGGACCACGGGATGGGTCAACTACACGCTCTCGTGGTCGGAACGCCGGTTCGCGGACGGCGGACGCCCTTTCCCGGCGAAGTTCGACAGCCGCCACGCCGTGAACCTTGTGGCGCGCCACCGTTTCAGCGACCGTTTCGACATGGGGGTGATGTGGACGTTCAACAGCGGATACCGTTCCACCCAGCCTTTGGAATTCTACAATGCGCCCTCCGCGCTGCCGGGCGGCGAGCGGGTTCCCGAACGGGAACCCGTGTACCATTACGACCGCCCGAACAATATGAAGACCCCGGCCTACCATCGCCTTGACCTGAGTTTCAATTTCCACCGCGCGCGCAAGCGCGGCGTGTCGACGTGGAGCGTTTTCCTGTATAACGCCTATTGTCGCCTGAATCCCGTGGGCGTGGACCATGATATCTTTGCGACGGGCGGCAACGTGCCCGTTTATCATTTTTATTTCTACAAGGATTGGGCGGTGCCCCTCATTCCTTCATTCTCTTACACGTTTACTTTTTGATTATGCGCTTGAATTGGATGATTCTCATATTGCTGTCGCTCGCGGGGTGTGATCCCGGGGAATTGGATTACAAAGGGGAGGTGCCGCCCCGGAAGTGGGCGGTGTACGCCTATGTGGAAGCCGGTTCGCCGGTGAGGGTGGAGGCGAAGAGGTCGGGCACTTACGCGGAGGACGCGGAGATTCTCGACACGCTGGCGCGGCCGTGGGGGGAGGTTTACGTGAACGGGGAGTTCGCCGGGAAGTTGGCCCACAGGGAGTGGAACGTGTACGAGGCGCCCGCGCGTCCGCAAGTGGGCGATCGGGTGGCCGTCCGCGTGGGAGGGCAGGGGTGCGGGGAGGCCGTGGGGGAGACCGTCGTCTGCCCGCCGCCTCCGGAGATGGAGGCCGACACTTCGTTTGAAGACGGCTGCCTGTCCGTCGGGATTCATGTGCGCGACGACGGGCGGCAGCGGAATTACTACCGCTTGCAGGTGGAACACTGGATGTTTCACACCGACCTATATCTGGAGGAGGATGTGCCGACCGTGCGGACGGACACTTTCGTCGTGTACAACGGGAACGTGTCGGGCGAGGCGGGATGGGCCTTGGAAAATTCCTCCATCCTTGGCGCCCGGCGCGATTTGAATCCCTACAATTTGTTCACGAACGAGGGCAACGAGGGCGAGGTGATGGATTTTCACGCTTATTTTTATACCGCCATGACCCAGCGGGAGGAAAAGCGCGCCATTTGGAAAGGCGACACCATCCGTTACACCGAAAGTCTCACTTCTCGCGTCAGGGTGAGGCTGTTGCGCCTCGACGAGTCGCTCTACACTTTTCTTTACACCCTCGGCCTCTACGAAAAGCAGTTCGACCTATACAAGGAACCGACCCGCATTTACTCCAACGTGCGGGACGGGATGGGCGTCGTGGGCAGTTGCTCCGCCTGCGACGCGGTGTTCGATTTCCAGTAGTTTCCGCCTTTTTTTGCGTGCCCTTTACCCCGTTCGGGGTAGAAATGGTCCCAACGTGTTGATTTCATACTCCCTCCCCCCTTCGGGGTGGAGGCCGTGTCGAAATAATACTTCATACTCCTCCGTCCGCTACGCTATCGCTTTGCGTCCACCTCCCCTATCTTAGGGGAGGAGTTAATGAGCATTGACAGTCAATATCTTGCGTTCTGTTCATTAACTCTCCCTCTAAGATAGATGGAGTACCCCGGAGGGGGGAGGGAGTATGAAAATGGCATATTGACACAGCCTCTTGCCGGGCATGGTCCGGCACGCTGAAAGGCATTGCTCTGTGACTCCTTCCTTGAGATGTTTTAGGGGGAGTTGGATGGTGTTGCCGTTCGGATGTTTGAACGGAGGTGTGTCGAAATGGCCAATAATACCCCTCCGGCGGCTCTGCCGCCACCTCCCCTACTTTAGGGGAGGAGTTGCGGAACAATGATATTCAGCCGAATAACTCTACTCCGCAAACTCTCCCCCTTAAGGTAGGGGGAGTACCCCGAGGGGGGGTGGGGGTATGAAAATCGCATTTCGACACACCCTCGGACGCGGAGCGGCAGCGAAGCGGACGGAGGGGTATGGTTGCCCGCTTTTGCCCTTCCGCGTCCCGGCGGGTATCTTGGGGGCAGGAGGCTGGTGGTTTGGGGGCAGCTTGGGAGAAAAGGGCAATTTCCTAATGGTTTGGCATTGGGTTTCTATTGATAAACCAATAGCAAGTCAATAGGAGGTCAATAGGAAGTCAATAGCAACTTCCCGGCTACACCCTCCCTCCCGGCCTCCTTCCCCCGGGCTCCACCCCTGCCGCGCCTGTCCCGGGGGTATCCGGCTGGTATCTTGGTGGCAGGGAGGGTGTAGCTTGGGGTTAGGAAGTGGTGAGCGATTTATTTGGGATTGGATTTGTATTTGTGAACAAATAGCAAACAAATAGCAAACAAATAGCAGACAAATAGCAGAACCCTTGCTACACCCTACCTACCCGCCTCCTTCCACCAAGTTTCACCCGGCTTCCGAGAGTCGAAATGGCTGTCTTATCCTAAATAAGTTGACTTTAAAAAGAGTAAACTTATGTCAGTAAAAAGGAGGAACGTGACGACAAGCCG
>CALUHX010000056.1 GCA_944320555.1 uncultured Butyricimonas sp.
AGACAAAGCCGAGATAAAGTCGAGACAAAGCCGACACGGCTCGGCTTTGTCTCCCCCTTTTTTCCCTTGTCCGTCCGCAATCAGTCTGGATATTTTTTCAAAAACGATTCGATTGCCCATGAACAGGCTCGTCCACAAGGCCCACTCTCTTAAAAACAAGCGATTGTGCCCGCCCGGTTTCATTTCCACAAAGTTTATCCCTATTTTTGCGCCAAGTCACAAAAATGATTCGCAATGGCACAACACATCGTGGTCACAGATTACAATCCCGAATGGGAACGAATGTTTGAGGAAGAAGCCCGGGCCTTTCGGGAGATACTGGGCGACAACTGTGTCGACATCCAGCACATCGGAAGCACAGCCGTGCCCGGACTCGCCGCCAAACCCGTCATCGACATCATGCCCGTGGTGACCAGCCTGGAGGAGGTGGACAAAATGGCCGGACGGTTCATAGAAATCGGCTACGAATATCTCGGCGAGTACGGCATTCCCGGACGACGCTACCTGCGCAAAGGCGGAGACGAGCGCACTCATCAGGCGCATATCTTCGCCTCGACCGACACGGACAACATCGCGCGCCACCTCTTGTTCCGCGATTATCTGCGGACGCACGAAAAGGAGCGCGACGCCTACGGCAAATTGAAGAAGGCCCTCGCCAAGAAATTCCCTTACGACATCGAATCCTACTGCGACGGCAAGGAAGCGTTCGTGAAAGACATCGAGGCCAAAGGACTCGCCATGTCTGGAAAAAGTTAAACAAGGATTGACGGGCGTGGGGCGACACACGCGAAGCCCTTGTCCGTCAATCCCTGCCAAGGAGGAGATTTCTCTCCCGCTCTCCGGCTCACCATTTCACAGGCCCGGAGAGGATGGTGCCGTCGGCAGCGTCCTCGGCCGTGAAAGTGCCGCCTCTGTATTGCACGCAAAGCATGACAAGAGGCTCCGTGCCGTTATTACGCACGGAACGCTCGCCCGCCGGAGCCACCCGCACGACGCTGCCCTCCCGCACGGGGAAGATTTGCCCGTCCACCTGGTACTCGCCCCGGCCGGAAAGGAAGAAATAAAGCTCCTCGTGCTGCTTGTGCGTGTGCAGGAATCCCGACTCCGCCCCCGGCTGGAACACTTGGAAGGAGAATTCCCCGCCTGTGGCCTTCACTGCCTGCCCGCCAAACACTTTGCCCACAATTTTCACTTCGGGGGACAACGCCAACTCATATCCGCCCAAATCACTCATTTTACCGATGTTCACCGCCGTGAAATTGGCGGCCTCCGCAATTTTTTCAATCTGTTTCATAATTCCTTCGTTTTGATTAGACATCCGGTTTTCATTTTCCTCACGCCTTTCCCCTCTAAAACATTTCAAAATTACGACATTCGACAAGGCTTGTCAAGAGAGGAACCTCAAAATCACATAGTTTCCTCCAAGTAACCATTGTTGACAATGAAGCGTTTGCCCTTCTTTGTTTTAATTTTATTTAACACAAATTTCCCCTTCCAAAAACGATAGAGACCGTCCCGCATCAAACGGGACGGCCTCGCACGCACCACTTGGCAACCATCACTATGTCAACGTCCTCTTCTTCTAATCCACAAGAACAAATAAACCACCAATAACAAGGACGGGATTCCCCAGACAATCACCTTGTCCCATACTTTCACTCCGAACTCGCTCAACTTAAGCTCGTTGTCCACCGGATCCGGACGACGCACATCCACAGGCAGCTCATGGTCCGACAACCAATGAAACATGCCCATCATCAGCTGGTAGTTCCCCGATTCCAACGGCAACCCATGCTGCGCCAATATGCCTTTATTACTCAGCGCGTCGGCATCTCCCAAGACAATTATTTTCTGCTCCTTTTCCCCTTTGGACCTGGACACGCCCCACATCACCGCATAATTTCCCATCCGTTCTCCCCGCTCCGCATCATAACGCACGACATCGTTCACATAATCCGTCGTCTGCAATTCATTCCAAACGGAGTCGCAAACAATCAAGGGGACACCCTCAAAACCGTTCCCAGCCTGAAATTCCAAACCGCAAGCATCGGAAAGCAGCATGTAACCCCACGCCCGGCGCATCGCATCAAAAATATAGGAACAGGGCAAGGCGTCGTCCGTGATTTTTCCAATCATCACGTCCGGAGCGATATCTTCCCCCCTGTCCGCCACCAACACCCCCGGGACCGCCCGGATTCCAATATAGTCCAGCACCTCTCTCAAATACTCTTCCCTACCGGGCTTCAGGGCCAACAACAAATTACCCCCCCTTTCGACATACCGGAACAAGTGCCTTATTTCCAATTCGTCAAATGGAGCTCTCGGATCAGCTATCACCAAGATATTTATCGTGTCCGGTATTTCCTGACGCAAAGACAAGGTGTCCACATCGAAACCTTGATTGATCAATGCATAACGCTGGTCTTTTCTCACAGAGAACATGTTATACCCTCTATCACCCGAGTTAAACACATCCCGCTCCTGGTGTCCCGTGACAAAGCCGACCGTCGGCATCCGTCCGACCAACCTTTTCAACGCCGCCGTTATCTCCGGCTCCATGGGATTACCCACGAAATCGTCAAACACGCGCAAAAAGGTCGAGCTCCCGTCCGCATATTTAAACTCCCGCACCAACCGGTCGGTCTCCCCCGTCAAATCCCGGATTTTTCTCATCGCCTCCGGAGCAAGGAACAAACGAGGCTTCATCTCACAGTCCGCAATAAAACGTTTTGCCCTTTCTTCCATCGACTTGTCCGGATAAATTTGCAAAGAGGGATCCAGGCTTGAGTGATCATAATAATAGATATACTCCATTTTCATTTCGGGCTTAAAACGCAGATAGCGTTTAAAAACCTCCTCGTCCTCCTTTATGCTAAAAGGAGAAACCAGCCAAAAGTTTTCGCCCAAAATATTAGCATAGGCAGTGAGAGTCAAATCGCCATCCAAAGCGGCCAATATTTTTTGGCTCTCCGGAGTCAAAGTGTTCACCTTCAATCGGGTCGCATCGTAATAGCACATCAGTTTCGGACGCGAAGAAAGATATCCCAACATGACGAGCCCCACGAACACCAGCAAATATTTACCCAAGAGCATTCCCCGCGACACGTTTCGACGCTTAGAGTTCAAATAAATGACCGAAAGAGCCAGAAAGAAGGCCGACACGAAAACGAAATAAAGCAAATCCTCACTACATATCAACCCCCGTATAAACTCCGAAGCCCGTCCGGAAATACAAGCCCAATAGGTGACGTCACGCACAAACTCGACATCCTGCCAGACGCCACCCACCCATTGCAACAATCCCAGAACCGTCAGCGTGCCCAAGGCCGCCACTATCTGATAAGAAGTCAGCGTGGACATAAACAACCCAATCGCAGCGTAAGTGCAAGACACGAGATAAATGCCCAAGATTCCCGTCAACACCGCCCACACGTCCATATTCTCTATGACAAAAACTCCCAACAAGGCATAAAGCAGCAATATTCCGTTCAACGCCAAGCAAAACAACATCATGGAGAAAAATTTCCCCAACACGATTTGCCCGTTGGAGACCGGAGAAGAGTAAAGCATTTTTATCGAGCCGGATGTGTATTCCCTGCTCATCAATCCCATTGTCAACAAAGGCATGTACAGATACAAATAGCCCAACACATAAGGGAACACCCCTCCGTCGAAAGCAGAGAAAATCGAAGCCGAGACGTTAGAGACGCTGCCTCCGGGAAAATCCTGAGCCAAAAACACATTCGTCAGATTTCCCGCAAAATCCAGACCGACTTGAAACGTGAACAGAATCAACATCAGCCACGCTATAGGCGAAAAAAACAACACCTGCAATTCCGCCTTAGCAATATTACATATAGTCCTCATACTTAAAAAAACTATCTCTTTTTTGACAATTCAGCAAAAATCTCATCCATCGAACATTTCTCCAAAGCCTGAGTCGTTAAGCGCCATTTGTTGCGCACGCTTGTTTCCACCACGCGCTCCATGGCCTCCTCCGCATCAGGGAAATAAAGCCTATAAACACAATTCCCCAACTCTTCCGCCTTCAGCAGACCGGGAATGACTTTCAGCTCTTCCATGGAAGGGGCGGCGCGCAACGTCACAAGCAATGTGTTGGGGACGATGTAATTATCAAACTCCTCGATTGTCCCCGTGAAGACCAGCCGCCCCTGCTCTATCATATAAATATAATCACATATAGCCTGAACTTCCGACAATATATGTGTGGAAAGGACCACGGTCCTCTCCGCCGCGATGTCTTTTATCAAACGACGGACCTCCAATATTTGATTAGGGTCCAACCCGTTCGTGGGCTCGTCCAAAACGACGAACTCCGGCTGATGCACGATGGCCTGCGCTATACCAACCCGTTGCTGGTATCCTCCCGACAAATTCCGGATCAAGCGTTTCCTGAAATGCGTGATGCCACACCGCTCCAAAACATCTTCCACCGCTTTTCTTACTTGCCGCCGTTCCACCTGACGCACTTTGGCGACATACGACAAAAACTCCTCCACGGTCAAATCGCCTTGCAACGGCGGCTTCTGAGGCAAGAATCCCAGGTGTTTTTTTGCCTCTACCGGATTCTCTTTCAAGTTTATACCTTGAATATACACATTTCCCTCGGTCTGTTTCAACACCCCGCACACAATATTCATCGTCGTGGATTTTCCCGCCCCATTGGACCCAAGCAAGCCGTAAATGCCATTCTCTTTTATATCCAGATTTATATCCCGTATCGCCCATTGCACACTGTAACGATGAGACAAATGTTCCACTTTTACAATCGAATTTTCCATATTCCTATCAACAAATATATTTCACATTACACTATTCATTTTCCCCGCCGACGCATCCAAAGAATCATCGCAAACACAAACAAAAAGAGAGGAAGTCCCCAAACCAAACAACCATACAAGACGTCCGCGGTCGGAGACGAAACCTCGAAAGCGTTATCTATCGAAGCCGGCCTTCTCACATCTATTGGCAAATCCCCATGAGACAACCAATTGAACATTCCCATCAAAAATTCATAATTCACGGGAGCCGTTTTCAGGTTGTACGTGGCAAGCAATCCTCCATTGCTTATAAAATCCGCATCCCCCGAAACAATAATCCTCTGCTCTTTCTCTCCCACATTCCGCCGCAAGGCGAGCATCAGTTGGTACTGCCCCATGATTTCTCCTTTGTCACTGTCGTAAACCGGCACAGAATCTTCAAAATTGGACACCTGCAATTCGTTCCACAGGGAATCGCACGTCAATAAGGGGACCGCAACAAATCCTTTATCCTCAACCATCTCCAGTCCGGCCACGCCTTCCATCGCCACCCGATAAATTCCCGTTGTTCCCCGAAAGATGTAAGACAAATCGCAAGCCTCACGCATGGTCTTGGCAAGCACCACATTAGGCTGCAGTTCTTTCGACAAACGCACCAATGTCCCGGGAAGTTGACGCACTCCGACAAGCCGTAAAACCGGAGCCACGGCATGTTCTCGTCCCGGATTTGTCAAAACAATCAAATCCCCTCCCCGCTCCACATATTTTTCCAGGGCATCCATTTCCCTTTCGGAGAACGGCTCTCTGGGCTCTGCCACCAACAAAATATCCACACTGTCAATCAAAGGCGACTCCAATGTCAGTTCCTTCACGTCGAATCCTTGATTAATCAACGAGTACCGATGGTCATGCTGCCGTGTGAACATTGAATATCCACGCAAACCATGCCCCCAAACATTTCTTTCCCCATGTCCTCTGACACAACCGACCAATGGCGGCTTGCGCACCAGTCGTTTCAAGGACGCGGAAATTTCCGACTCTTGCGGATGCCTGAGCATATCCGAATAAATCCGCAAAAAAGAACTTTCGCCATTCTCCCGTTTGAACTGACGGACAAAACGCCCTTCCTCCCCTCTCAAATCCACCATTTTTCGAATCTCCACTGGCGCAAGGTATCGGGAAAGATCCACTCCCATCGTCTCCGCAAACTTCCTCACTCTCTCGTCAAAAGAAAGACCCGGGAAAATACTCTCTGAAGGATCAACGACACAAGAGTCATAATAATACACATAATTCATTTCCATTTCCGGCTTGAATCGGGTGTATTGCCGAAAACGCCTTTTGTCAGTGTTGATATTGACAGGAAGTGTCAATGAAAAATCTTCATTCATCAAATTGGAATACGTCGTCAGGGTCAAGCCCCCCTCCAATTGCTTCAATATTTCCTGACTTGCCGGAGTCAAGGTGTTCGTCTTAAAACGGGTCGCATCATAAAACGACATGCACACGGGCCGGGAAGTCAGAAATCCGAACAAGAACACACCGACTATCAAGACTCCGTAACTCCGAATCACTTTCCAACATCCCACTTTTTGGCGTTTCACCCGCAAAAAGAGTATCGACAATTGCAAAAAGAAGTAGGTGACCAAGATAAAATACAACAAATCCTCGCTGCACAAAAGCCCCACAATCATCTCGTCCGCCCTTCCTCTGACTGACAGCCAATAAGTCAAGTCCCGGACAAAAGCCACCTCTTGCCACATTCCCCCCACATAATGCAAAAATGTCAAAACAGCCAGTGTCCCCAAAGCCGCAATGATTTGGTACGATGTCAATGTAGACATGTACAACCCAATCGCCGCATAAGTGCATGTCACCAAAAATACTCCAAGCAAACCGACCAGAACCGCAGGGATATCCAGATTCTCAACTGTCAATCCGCAAAGAACGACATACACGGCCAATACCCCCATCAGCATTCCCACAAAAATGACCATTGACAAAAACTTGCCCAAAATAATCTGGCCGTTGGACACGGGAGAAGAATACAGCATCTTGATGGAACCGGTAACATACTCCCTGCTCATCAAATTCATCGTCAGCAGGGGGATATACAAATAAAGGTATTTCATCGCCAAATTGTATATCCCCGCATATCCCGAACTAAAGAGCAAATGAGTCAAATTCCCCGCTTCTCCAAACATTTCTTGCGAATAAACAAAGGACACATATCCTTCCATAAAACCATACCCCACCTGAAATGTGTACAACAACAGGATTATCCACGCAATTGGAGAATAGAACAAAACCTGCAACTCAGCTTTCGCTATATCGTAAACCGTCCTCATTTTCACGCATTTTCAATTACACAACTTATCTCAGTTCTCTATCACGTGCGTATTCACCCCTATCTGAGCGACACTAACCACTTTCCCCCCCACATTCCTTGTCGCACCCTCTATTATCTGAGGCCTGTCCGGATTTGAAATATCCAACAACATGAAGTCTCCGTTTTCAAATCCCACCGCGATTTGCTTGTATGGCTCCAAGCCACTCATCCAATCCGCATAAGCGGCAAACGCCAAAGAGGTGATTTCATGCTGAAAGGTCATATAGCTTCTGTCCACTTGGGCATATCTTTCAACATAACGGATTTCGTTGCCTTTCGCATAAAATATCCGGGCATTTGGCCCTGAATAAGAACTTGTTCCTATAAACAACGTGTTCTCTTCCACATCGCCGCCAGGGAAAGGAGCGACAGTCACAGACGTGCACAATGGCTTTTCATCCATATCCTTTCCCACCACAAACTCACCTAACCACGTTTTTCCGCCGGCGTCATTATAAATCATATTGTAACTATATCCATCATACATCCACGTCTCGTCATTCCAAATCGCTTCTTTAAAAAGCAGATAAAGCACCCGGGTACCTTCCGGCATATTCGAAACCATGAAATCCTTTTCCGTTTCATCACGAACAGCGTAAATGTTTTGCGTCCGGGAATTAGAAATCATGACAATCCTTCCATTTTTCTCATCCCAAGCGGGCAAAAAATCCGCAGTCGGATAAACAGGCCCTTCCCCCCAGAATGCCACCCGCATGTCTTTATCGTCAATTTGATACGGTTCGTTTATATATTTGCCTCCCAAATAATTCGAAGTGAATGTACGCTTGTAAACCCTCCCTTCTTGATCAATCATGTAATTATAGTAGTCCAAACATATCAAATCCTTCGCCTGAAATCCGGCCGGTGCCCCGTCCAAAAACAAATCCTCTATGCCTGCGGCTTGCCGAAACGTTTCGTTGCTCAATTCCAGCATGCTTTTTTCCGTTACCACAAAAGTAGCCCCCACGGATGTCGAAATATTGGGAGCCATGTGGGTAAACAATTTGACCGGCTTGCCCAGCAAGGCCTCACCGTTAATCATTTGATATATATCCTCCGTCAACTCATACGCCACTTGTTGTGTCTCGTTGTCCACTTTCGTCTGCAAATAACTCAATTTGCTATCCGCTCCATCCTCTGACAAAATCAACCATTGTCCATTCCAATATTTCGGACGCATATAAAAAGCCACAGGAAACTGATAAACCGCTCCGGTTCTTATGTTCCGCATCGAAAATATGCCAGAAACAGCCTGATCCGCAGGAAAGGATGTGATTTTAATTTTCTCAAAAATATCATCACTCAACATCACCAAATCCTTGTCCTCACAAATAACACTGTCCCACAATTTCCACTCATACGTCCAATCAGATTCCAACGAATCACGCCCCAGCGTCTCAAACTTCACAACCGCCCGAGCCGTGTCCCCTCCATAACAATAGACAGTCAGCCCCGTCTCGCCGTCAGCCAAGGCAGGTTCAACCTCCCGCTCGTAAACATACACGCCATTATCCTTCAAACAAGAATACAACGCAACGAGCAACAATGACAATATGACAATCTTTCCTTTCATGACTTTTTCCTTTTAAATTAAATAACAACTTCCATTCTTTTCCCATTCTCATCCATCGTAGGATTCTGAGCCAACCAAATCTTAAATTTCAACACGATTTGAATCACTCTGTCCGGATGCTGCCGTATCATCTCTTCGTCGATATCCGCAGCTCCTTCTATCTCGTTCAAAAAGAGCTTGTACTTTTTATCCGAATACTTGCCCAACAATGTCTCTTCCACCGTCTCGTCCCACCATGAAGGATGCGTCGTTTTCGTTGTCAGGATGATTTTCGCTTTTCGACGCTCCAACTGCCCCAAGACCACATTCCCGCTCGGCACCAATTCCACCACCAAACGCACACTCTCCACCTCCTTGTCAAGCAACCGCTCGCTCTTGAACATATCAATATAGATGTATTCTTGAATCAGATTTTCATAAACGCTATCCGGGCGAGCCTCGAACACGTAACTCTCCGCCAGTTTATACTCATCCGGATTCGCAGTGGTCGCCTCATCCACCACCCTCAACTGAAATTTCATATCCTCCTGCAAAGAACACCCCAAAAGGTTTACCAGCAGAGGCACTTTCACTTCCCGCACCTCATCCGGATAAAAGAAGAACGAGACAACCGTCGAATCCGCAGACTCCAGGCCGGGATAAATCGCATCCGTATAAAACTTGTCAAAATAAATCGCATTCTGACCATCAAATATCTCCACTTTCTGTTCCTCGCAGGAAACCAAAGCGGCCATAAAAGCTATTATTCCTATAACGTAGACACTTTTCATAATCGTTCTCTTTAAAATTAAAACCTTTGATTTTCCGGAACCGGCAATGTGACTTCTTCCCTTTTCAGGGCGCGCTCCTCTCCTGTCATCAGTTTCACTTTGTTGCCCAGTCTCTTATACAAATAAAACAATTGTCCTTCCGATATCCATTCCCTCCGCGCATCCGCAACCAATTCCCGCACAAAATCATCCCACGATTTAATATCCACCATACTCTCCCACATTCCCCGATTGCTTCTCATCGTATTAAATATTTGTGCGGCAGAGGCGTAATCTCCATTTCTCGCATAAGTCTCCGCTTGTATATAATACATCTCACTCACACGCAAAACGGGAAGCTGCGCAAGGTTCTTCGCACGGATATCAGCGTCCGTGCTGGCATACCATTTTCCCGAAACCGGGATTGTTCCCCCCACTTGATAAATCAACAACGTCGAGCGATAGTCCATCAATGACTCGTCGCCAAAAACAGGGTGATTGAATATTTCATCCCGGTTCACCACTAACAACTGGTTATTCACAATTTCCCCGCTTCCTTCGTCTTCACCGGCACCGCCCCTGTTTTCCACAGGAAAATAAGTGGCAATCTCCGCCTCTTCAAATATATCTTTGTTGTTCACCGCGAAAATCAATCCGTAAGGCAAACGCAATCCATCCTTTTTGTTCCAGTCCGTCACACCTTCCAGCATCCAAAATTGACTGTCATCAAAATACGGAGTCCACTCCCCGCCCCATTCGCATATATTTTTGGCCAACGAGGCCGCTTTGTCATGTTCTCCCGCGTATTGACAAATTCTTGCCAGCAAAGCATTAATCGCATAATAATTCAAGTGATACCCTCGCCCACTGTGCAGACTGCCTTCTGAAGAATAAAAACGTTCGTCAACGGAAGATATCCTGGAAATCCCTTCTTGGATTGTATCCGTGGCCGCCACCAACTGCTGGCCTTTTTCGAGGTCCTTGACACATTTCTGCAAAAACTCCTTCATTGTCAAATTCGCCTCTGGTTGGACGTTCGGGAAATTCTCCACATAAGGAACATTTATCTTTTTAGCCAACTCCTCTTCTGTCGGAGCCGGGGCGAAAAGCCGCAACATTTCAAAATGCATCAAAGCCCGACACGCATACGCCTCCCCGACAATCATATCCCGCTCTTCCTTCCCATTCTCAAACATGTCAACGGAAGCTGACTCTCCATGCTGAATCAAGTCGTTCGCACTTGCTATCACATTATATGCGGCCAGCCAAATCCCGTCCACAATGCCCTTGACGTCATTGTCCCTATACTGGAAGCCGGCGGCACTGCAATAAGTCGGTATCGTCTTCTCGTCCAATCTGTATTGTTGCGACAAACAATCCAGAAATCCAAAAGACAATTCCCTACCATATAAAGAAGGTTTGCCCATCGCCTTGTACAAGCCGTTCAAAACCGCCCTGTATCCATCTCCACTTTGGTACATCTTGTCAGCCGTAATCTCATTCTCGATCTTCGGCTCCAACCAATCATTGCACGCAGAAAAAAACAATCCGCATGACAGCGCCATCATTATAATAACATACTTTTTCATCTGCATTGTCATTTAAAATCCTACATTCAACGAAAAACTAAACGTTCTTGCAAAGGGATAACTCAATCCCCGCTCTTCTTTGCTCGTGGCCCACCGACAAATATCATTCGCATTAAAACGGACTCCCAGCGAGTTCAGCCGCAACTTATCCACCCATTCATACGGGAAATCATATCCTGCGGACAATCCGGCAAATTGCACAAAATTGTTGTCCTGCACAAAACGGGAGGTCGGATTCACTTCTTTGCTTCTCAATTTCACATAAGGCACCTTGTCGCCCGGACGCAACCATCTTTCCGTCAAGATACGCTTGTCGACATTGCCCGACTCGATCAAAGCCCCCTCGACCTTGCTTGCCAATGTTTGATTGTACAGCTTAGCTCCCCATTGATACGAGAAGTTCGCAGAAACATATATCCCTTTCCAAGTGAGATTAAACGACAATGCTCCGGAGGCTTTGGGATTCGTGTCACCAAAACAAACCTGATCCGCTCCGTCATAAGTAAATGTCAGCGACCCATCCCTTTTAACGTATATTTCCTGCCCGCTCGAGGGATCTATTCCCAAAGACGGAACCACATACAACGCAGTCGTGGAATTTCCCTCATGATACTTGCGCAACGGAATCTTTGCCAGTTCCGCATATTCCTCACTCGGCTCATTGTAATTCTCATTCAACTGCTCGTTGTATTTCTCCGCATCCTCACCCAACTTACTAATCTCGTTCTTGTTATGGGCCAAGTTCGCAGTGACACTCACATACCAATCCTTGCGTTGATACAAGGTGGCACTTAGGCTGAACTCCACTCCGACATTTTCCACTGTTCCCACATTCGAACGCATATCTTTAAAACCAGATGAGGTCCGGATACTCATTTTATCAATCGCATCAACCGTTTTCTTACGATAACCGCTAAAATTCAACTGCAATTTGTCGTTCAGCAATCCCAAATTGAAACCATAATCCAACGTGTGCGTCGTTTCCCATTTCAGATTGGGATTCCCCAAAGAAATCAAATAAGCGGCAGGACCGGAATAATACCAGTTTTTTGTGTCTGTCTCATAAGTCGTTTCAACCGCCGACGGAGGGAAATTCACCTTCCCCGTATAACCATACGACGCTCTCAAACGCAGCGTTGAAACCACGGGATTTTCAAACCACTGATAATTGTGCGCATTCAATCCCAAACCGACAGACCAGAACGGAGCAAAACGTTTATTGGAACCAAATTCCGAAGAACCGTCCAAACGATAAGACACATCCAACAAATAAACATTATTATAAGTGTAGTTCACAGAAAAAAGGAACCCCACCAACCTGCTACGAGTGGACGAAGTGGAAGTCTTTTCTTTTTGTCCTGCGGCCTGTTGTGAATTATTTATGAATCCCATCGAGAACCCCTGCCACATGGTGCCAGAAGAAGAGGAACGTTCTTCTTGCATATCAATGCCGACCGTAGCATTCACATAATGATTGTTCACATTCTTATTATAATGAGCCATCAGGTGGAAATTCCAATTCGTGGACACGCCCTCCGATTGGTCCAGTGTCCCTTTTTCCGCATCGGAAACTCCGCTAAAAGACGCGTCACGGGGATCCAAAAAGGTCCTGTTCTTGGAATTAGTCCGGGAAATACTGAATTGGGATTCTATCTGAAACTCATCCGAAAATCTCAGATGTATTCCCAGATTGTCCGTTATGCTGTAACTTTCCCCCTTGTTGTAATAGCTGCTCAAATAGGTCTTATACAAGGGATTCTCTACCGGAGTGGAACCCACCGTATAGTACTCGACATATTTCCCGTTCTCGTCATACAACGGCCAATAGGGTTGCATTTTCCCATAAGTCTCAAAATTTCCGTAAGGAGAGTCCTCGTTCCGCACCACGCCATATTGAATCTGGTTATTGATTTGCAATTTCTTGTAGCGGAAATCGAGATTGAAGCCAAAATCTATCCTCGTGCGGTATGATCCTTTCATCACGCCATTATCGTTATCATAATTCATGTTGAATCCATAACGGATATCCTCGTTGCCCCCTGTGATATACAAGCTGTGCGAATGCACAAACGCATTCCGCAAAGGTTGCGCCAGCCAGTCAGTATTACGGTAACCGGCATCAATCTCACGTTTCAGTTTTATGTATTCCATCTCTTTAATCACCTTTTCCTCCGCTGTCGTCCCGTCATACAAACCAAACAACCGCTCAATCTCCAATTTTTCCGCCGCATTGGCCAGATTATAATCAGACAAGTCCGGGAAAGAGGCAGAAAGAGTCATGTTATACGACACCTGCAATTCTCCCGTCTTTGGAGCGACAGTCGTGATGACCACCACTCCGTTTGCGGCCCGTGACCCATAAAGCGCCGTCGCCGCCGCGTCTTTCAATATCGTTATGTCCTCTATTCTGTAAATATCCAAATCTATTACCTTCTGAACATCAACCTCAAAACCATCCAATATGAACACGGGTAGATTCGGCTCATATTTCAAGTCCGTTTTCTGCCTCAACTTCAAATTCTCGACCTCCAGACCTTTCTCTGTGCCGATACTTGACTCGCCTCGCAACGTAATTTCTGGCAACGCGTTAGGATCCGATCCCCAACGATTACTGGGTGCCACCCGAAAAGACGGATCAAATATTTGAAGGGCCGCCAACACATTCCGATTATTCGTCTTCAAAAGCTGCTCTTTGTTCACCGATGTCACATTGCCCGTGAAACTGGCTTTGTTCACTTTGGTAAAGCCGGTGACAACCACCTCCTCCAACGTTTCCATATCCTCTTCAAGACGAACAGAAACAAAGTCTTTCTCTTTAATTGAAATGTCTACAGACTCATAACCGACAAAAGAAACAACCAACAACGCCGCATCTTGGGGAACATCCAACGTGAACTCTCCTTTGCTGTTTGTCGCAGTCGCTATCATTGTTCCTTTCAACAACACGGTCGCGCCTGCCAATGTCTCATTGTCCTGCCCTTTCACAATTCCTTTCACCGTTCTCATCTTTTTAACGGTTTCCTCATTGCGTTTAGGCACAACGATAATGTTTTCCTTTTGAGTCACACACACCAGATTTGTTCCTCTCAACACTTCTTCAACCACTTGGAGGACTGTCACGTCTTTCTTTTCCAACGTTATCAATTTCGTTTCTTTTCTCACCTCCTCATCCCTGAAATTCACACAATTTCCACTCAACTGATTGATTTTTTGCAACACATGCAACAACGAGTCCCGCTCAAACTTCACAGAAATCACTTTTGTGTAAGATTGAGCCGAAACGGGCGTACAAACACAACCCACCAACAGCATGATGAACAAGCCACCTAAAAGATTGCTTCCGCGTGTAAAAACACGCCACGGGTGTTTCAAGATGTCCCTTTTTTTCATAGTTTTGTTTTACATTTTAGTTAATACTCATCTGCTTTGTCACAAGCAGTTTTTCACGACCGGAAATGTTAGCCTCATTTCCGGTTTTTGATATATATCACGGAATCACGTATTTCAAACTGTGGACCTCCCATTAAAGTCAAGGTTTTCAACACATCATTCAGGTACTCGTTGCGATTAATCCGTCCTGTGAACGTGTAATTCTCCTTCAACGAGTCTTGGTATTCATAACGCACGTCGTACCAACGACACAAAGCCCGCATCACATTGTCCAACTTTTCCCCGTTCATGACAATTATTCCATCCCGCCACTGAGCCAAGGCCTCCGCAGCCACCTCCCTCACAAACATTCTCCCCTCCTTTTTGTCCCATACGGCCTGCGTGCCAGGCTGCAGGATGCGACTGCCTTTCATTCCCCGGACTCCCACTTCCACTTTCCCCTCCACAAGCGTGGTTTGATATTCCATGCTCTCCGGATAAGCCGACACATTGAATTGCGTGCCCAAAACCCTAACCCTCATGTTCCCCGATTGAACCACAAAAGGACGGGATGCGTCTGCGGCGACATCAAAATAAGCCTCTCCTTGCAACTGTACTTTCCGAGTACCGCCTTGAAATTTCACAGGATAACGCAATGCGGACTCCGAATTCAAATACACTGTCGAGCCATCGCTCAACACCAACGAATAAACGCCTCCCCGGGGCACGGTTATCATATTATAAACTTCCGCCGTGTCTGTTTCACGCACTCCGTATTCAATCTGCCCCTTGTCCACCCTGATGTCCGAATATCCCGTGAGCAACGTGGTGTCCTTTTCCTCCAAACGTATCTGCTCTCCTGAAGCCAAATGCAAAACCGCCTGCCTTTTCCCCGGTTCTATTTGCGAGATACGCACCGTCACCTCCTGCCGCGGCTCCGGCTCCTTTGCCCAATAAAGCCAAACACCCGCCGCCAGAACGAACGCCACACTTGCCGCCACGCCCGTCCATAATCTCCTCCGCATCTTGCGAACAGGACGCAAACGCACATTCACTTCCCTCCACCCTCTTTCTTGGTCGTACAAAGAAACGATATCCTCATAATCACGCAATTCTTTTTGCAAAAACATCCTCTCGTAGAATTCCTTATTCTTTTCGGAACTCTCCAACCACTCCCAAAGTTGTTCGCTCTCGTCTTGCGACAGAGTCTCTTCTGCGATTAACTTGCGCACTATGATTTCCGACAACCATATTTTTCGTTCTACTCTATCCATTTTTCCAAGGTCTTTTATACCTAAATTCCCTGAAGAGGAAAAACGGGTGAGTCAAAAAACGACTTTTTTCATTTTAGCCTGTCTTTTTTTAAAACAAAAACAGCAAAAAAAACTTCAAATGCCCCAACTGCTCTCTCAACAACTTATAACCGGACTTTTTCAAAGACTTTATCGTGTTTGACGACACGTGCAAAGCGGAGGCTATTTCCTCTACCGTCATGTCCTGCATGGACAGTTCAATGACCAGTTTGGTTTGCGGAGGCAATTTTTTCACGGCGGCGTTGACCTCCGCGCATATCTCCGCCGTCATCATCTCGTATTCCTCATCCACCGCCTCTTCCCACTCCATCTCATTCAACAAGCGTCGCCTGTTTTTTTCCTGCCACAACTGCTTCAGCACTTTATTTTGAACAGTCGTGTAAAGAAAACCTTTCACGGCCAACACGCTGGTGAAAGCGGAACGCTTCTCCCAATACAAAACAAATGCGTCCTGCACCGCATCATCACTCATCTCTTGATTACCGCCGCTCAATTTATAGGCAAAATAAAACACTCGCTTGGCAAACAAATCATGAACATGCTTGAAGGCCGCGTAATCGCCTTCCGCCACTTTTCGGATATACTCGTCTAGCATCACAAGGGTATTAAAATAAGGGCGTGACGCTGTCACGCCCTTAGCGTTTTCATATTCAATCAAATTCGCCCAGGCCTTGACGGACAAGAGTGATTTCGTCACCCGTGCAATCGACCACCGTGGAGGGGACGTTCTTTCCGTATCCTCCATCGATGACCAAATCCACCAACTTGCCGTACGCCTCGTGAATTAATTCCGGATCCGTTATGTATTCCAACACATCGTCGTCCTTGGCTTTCACGGAAGTCGTCAGCAAAGGCCCGCCCAACTCCTCGACAATCGCATGTGCGATAAAATTATTCGGGACACGGATTCCTATTGTCTTGCGCCGATTCATCAACACATTGGGCAACTTGCTCGTGGCCGGCAACACAAACGTGTATGGCCCTGGCAAATACTGCTTCATCACCCGGAACACCTCGTTGCTCACTTTGGCGTAAGTGGCGATGTTGCTTAAATCCCGGCAAACCATCGAGAAATTGGCTTTTTCCGGCTTCACGCCGCGAAGGGCGCACACTCGCTGCACAGCCTTCACACTATTTATGTCGCACCCAATGGCATAAATCGTGTCTGTGGGATAGATAATCACCCCGCCGTTCCGCAACAACTCCACGATTTTACGAATCTCCCTGTCATTAGGGTTGTCCTCAAATAAACGCACAAGCATACCGCACGCGATTACGAGTTCACCTTCTTATAGTCGGCCAAGAAAGTGGCCAGCCCGGAGTCCGTCAACGGATGCTTGAGCAATCCCTTGATGGCCGACAACGGGCAAGTGGCCACGTCGGCTCCCGCCTCGATGCATTGGATAATATGCTGCGTGTGGCGGATAGAAGCGGCCAAGACCTGCGTCTTGAATCCGTAATAAGCATACATGTCCACGATTTTCTCTATCAACTGGATTCCATCGCTGCAGATGTCATCCAAACGCCCCACGAACGGAGACACATAGGTCGCTCCGGCCTTTGCGGCCAGCAAGGCCTGCCCCGGAGAGAACACCAACGTGCAATTCGTGCGGATTCCTTTTTGAGAAAAATATTTGATGGCCTTGATTCCGTCGGCGATGCACGGAACCTTCACCACGATATTCGGGTGCAAAGCGGCCAACTCCTCGCCCTCCTTGATAATTCCCTCGTAGTCCGTGGCAATCACCTCCGCGCTCACGTCTCCGTCCACGATGTTACAAATCTCCACGTAATGCTTCTTGCAGTTTTCCTCTCCCCGAATGCCCTCCTTCGCCATCAGGGAAGGATTGGTGGTCACTCCGTCCAACACGCCCAAATCATTGGCCTCGCGAATCTGGTCAAGGTTTGCCGTATCAATAAAAAATTTCATACTGACTTTTTGTTTTTATGTTCAACATCAAATAACGGTCAAAATTACGAACAATATCCGAATTCTTCAATATTATTTTCACAGATTAACTCAACACGCCGAAAAGCAACCACGCCACAAGCAAGGTAAAAAGCACATTAAACGCCTGTGCTCCAAGAAACGCCACGGTGGAACGCCGGTTCTCGGAAGTTATCAGGCTTCGGAAATTTGTTTCCAACCCGATAGACGTGAACGCCAGTGCGAACCACATTCCCTGGATATTTTTCAATATCGGTTTGGCCTCTGAAACGACCTCTGAGCTCACCAGGAAAGAAAATACCAGCGAGGCAGCCACGAATCCCAACACAAATTTCGGAAAACGAGACCAAATCACTTTCAGCGTGGGCTTTTCCTCCACCGCCACGTCCTTCTTCGAATACGACCAGTAAATGCTTATCAGAAAGGCCGCAATGCCCAGCAACACGTTTTGAGAGAATTTCACGATGGTGCTCGTCTGCAAAGCCACGTCGCCATAAATCGCACCCGTGGCCGCCACGGCTCCGGTGGTGTCGATTGTCCCTCCTATCCACGCTCCGGCCATGTCCTCCGGCAAACCCAGCAACTTCGCCAATCCCGGCATGAGCAATATCATCGGCACTGCCACCACTAGCACCAGCGACACCACGTATGACAATTTCGTCTTGTTCCCCTTTATAGCCCCGGCCGTGGCCACCGCCGCCGACACCCCGCAAATGGAAACTGCGCTGGACAACATCAACGACATCTCTTTGTCGATTCCCATCTTCTTGCACAGCCAAAAGCAAAAATTCCACACCACGAATACCACCACGCACGACTGTATCAGTCCCAACGCCCCCGCTTTCAACAAATCGTCGAAAAGCACTGTCGTTCCCAAAATGACCAGCCCGATTTTCACAAACAACTCTGATGAGAGCGACTCTTTCAACCACCTCGGTATCGAGAACACGTTGCTGATAAACAATCCTATCAACAAACTGAAAATGACCGTCTCAAATCCCCAGTCCTTCAAAAACTTGTTGCCGCTCACCACCATGGCCAGCAACGTCAGCACAAACACCACGGGAAAACTCGCCGCGACAGTCTTCGCCCGTTTCCCTGTCAACACTCCCGCCAACAAGGCCATCACGAACATGAACACGAACACAATCAAGGCGTGCCCCACGTTGTCCAAAGTGAACACCCTGTTCATCAACGCCTCCGAATCGGCCCAAGAGAAAGAGGGCCAATGGGGTTTCAATTGAAACACAACCAATAAAATAACAAGCCAGCCCACGAAAGTCGAGGTCCAGTCTTCTGAAATCTTCAATTTCGCCATTCAAACAAATGTATTAAAATTCGACAACTTTATTCCGGGGCAAATATAACGCGCCCCGTCCCGTCCGCCATCGGCATTTATACTGATTCCAAATCAATACATCTCCAACATCCCTTTCACGGAGCCCAAATAATACTCCCTCCATCCTTCCGTGATTTCATCGTACACCTCGTCCGGAATATTCGTGTGCGAGAGCTCCACCCGTGTCTCGTCTCCCTCCTTTTTCAAACGCAACGTGACTATCGAAGGCTCGGCCGCCTCCCCGAAAAACCACTCCTGCCGCAAAAGCCGGTTGGGCACAACCTCCAGATTCACGCCGCAAATGTCTCCCTCCCACAAAGAAAACTCAAACCCCTCCTCCGCCTTCATCTCGGCCGGGTACCCGCTCCACAACTCTATTTGGAAAGGATTCGTCAACGCCGAAAACACCTCCTCCGCATCCGCCGCGATACGCACAATGTAATTAAAATCCATAGCCTTGTCTATAAAAGGAAAGGCTGAGCGTCTCAGCCTTTCTTCTTCTTGTCCTTTAATATTATTCTTTCGTATATTGTTGATTCAATTTGTCCACCACGTCCTTCGTGATGTCGAAGCCCTCCTCGGCGTAAAACACGTTTCCGCCCAGCGTGGTGCTCAAAATCATTTGATAGCCTTTTGTCTTGTTATACTCTTTCAAGAAGTCCGTAATCTCCGTATAAAGCTTTTGATTCAACTCGATCTGCTCCCGCTGGGTCTTCTCCATCAGCTCCTGGTCCAATTTCTGAAGATTCTGGCGCTTCACCATCAACTCCGCCTGAGCCTGCTCCGCACGTTCCCTTGAGATAAAACCATTGTTCTCCAATTTCTGTTGAAAAGCCATAACCTCCTCCTCGAACCTCTTGGCCTTCATGTTGAGGTCTGTGCGGTTATCCTCCACTTTTTTCAAGAAAGCCTCGTTCAGCTCTCTCGACTGCAAATAGTTACTCAGCAACGAGTCCATATTTATGTAAACAATCTTCGCATCGGGCGCGACGGCCACCTGCCCAGTCTGTTTACCTGCATTTCCCCCGTTTCCGGAAAAGTGCAACACGTACAACACAATTACAGCAATCAACAATACAATGTTCAGTCCTATTGAAAAATTCTTCATACAATAATAACTTTACTATTAGTAAACTAATTAACTAAATCGCCGGTTACAGCGGCGTTTTCGCATACAAAGATAATCTTTCTTCCGTTAGTTATTCTATTTTCCTTTTTTTTCTGCATTGAAAACCCTCTTTAACAAGTCCAGCTCACGGGGAGTGGCCAACCCTCCGCGCCCGCGTTCTCGGGACGCCTTCAATGCCTTCAAGGCTTGGAAACTGTAAAGCCCCACTCCAAACCTCACATCCACCATGCCCTTCATCTCCACCCGGCGGGCGAACTCCTCGATTTGCATTCTCTGGTTCATCTCGCTGTCCATCTTCTCCACCGGGCGGGAAGCCGCCCGCAACGCTCCGTTCAGATTCTGGTAAGCGTTTTGCAAAAACGGATTCAACCGCACTTCCCGCTCCAAAAAACGGGGCACGACCAGTACCTCCGACAACATCACCGTGTCGCGGCTCATGAACACGCCCAGCAAATAATCCTCGCGTTCCAAACTGTCCGCCACCACCATCTCCACCGGCACATACCCCACATGCGAAAATCGGAGCGTGTCGCCCACGCCGGCCGTCAAGAAAAAACGTCCTTGCTCGTCCGTTCCTTCAATGCTCTCGCCCGACCGACACGTCGCTCCCGGCAACGAAAACAGACTGTCCCGGTCGCACACCATCCCGGCAATCGCCACCTCGCGGCGGACGGTCTCCTGACCCGCACTCCTCCCACATCCTAACCCTAAGGCCAGCAACAAAAACATCACCTTGATTCGCATGTCTTTCCCTTTCGTGAATAATTAAACAACAACGTCGCTTCGTCCGTTCCCTGGCAAACCTTCACTTTCACCTCCACCTCTTACGGCCAAAGAACACGCGCGCGTTCACGCCCCACACATAAAAGACCCCCACTGTCACCGCCATAAGCGAGGACAGCCACAATCGCCTTTGCCGAAGATGCCTCAAACAAAAACTCAGCAACAAAAACTCCAGCAAAAGGAACAGCGCCAGCACTCCCCCCACAATCAACGGCCACGCCCCCGCACACACCAGCCAGATTCCCGCCGCGTAAAACAACACCCGCAAGGTCTGGCAACCGCTCGCCGCCACCCGCTCCTTCCACGGTCTCCTCATATCGCAAGCGCAACGGTACGCAATCTCGCCGCCGCTCTTGTACCTGTTGCGTCCCATGCGCACATACGCGTCGGCGCTTTTCGTCACCGCCACCGGCCCGAACTTCGCCAAATCCCTCACCACGTCGCTGTCATATCCGATATAAAACTGCGAGTCCCTGAAGCCCCTGTTCGCCAAATAGTCCGACTTCCGGTAAGCCATGTTGCAACCGTCTCCCCCCATCTTTCCTCCTTTTCCGTCTCCTGTCAACATTCTCATGAAACGCACCGCCCGGAACAACCGAAGGCGTCCCGAGGCCTCCCCCGCCTCATAATTGGCAAAGCCCACCGCGACGGAATTCTTCTTCCCCAGACTCGCCCGCATCTCCCTCACCCACCCCGGCGACACCGGACGACAATTCGCCTCGGAGAACAACAATATGTCGTGGCGAGCCGACAACACACCTATATTAATAGCCAACTTTTTCGTGGACCGGAATTTCGCGTCACGCGGCACCATCGCGCTGCGCAGCCGCGAGAACTTCTCCTCCAATCGTCCCAACACGCTTTCCGTGTCGTCCTCCGAACACTCGTCCACCACGATCACCTCATAATCATCGCAATCCTGCGTCAAGAAATAAGGCAGGTTCTCCTCCAATTGCTCCGCGCTATTATGGGAAGTGATAATCACAGACACCCCGCCCTCCACCTTCTCATCCCTCACGGCCGGCTTCCGTCTCACCCGCGCCGTCCTGACCGCCAGCAAGCATCCCCATGCCAACGCCAGCACGCCGAAAGCCAGCATCCCGTATCCTTGCGTTCCGGACTCCTTTAGAAATACATTCAAAAACTCCATTTTCGTACAATAAACGAGCAAATATACTCCACTTCGACGGATTTTCCATGATTTCCCTGTGAAACATTTGGAAAAAAGATTTCCGCTCCCTAATTTTGCCTTGACAAAACATACGCACATGACAAACTATTCGCACATGACATACGCTTGGTGGTGGCTTCATTGTTGGCTTCACAAACAATGAGGTTGTGCGATTCTTGACATAAATTTAATTGGGGAAGGTGTGTCAAAAAGCACACCTTCTTTTTTGTATGACAAAGCCCCGACTTTCACAAGCTGGGGCTTTGTTATTAC
>CALUHX010000057.1 GCA_944320555.1 uncultured Butyricimonas sp.
ATGATTCAAAAAATATGCAAGATACTGTGGTTGAACAATATCTCACAAAAGTGGGCTTTTTAAGGGACGACTAAATAGAAGAAGTGGCTTCTCGCTTCTTCAAAACCTGGAAACCGGTAATCAACACCTCGTCCATCTCGTTCACCTGCACCTCCATGCGGATTTCAAGATGATCACCCAATTTCGCTTGTAGCTCCTGTGTCTTCATCCCCACACAACTGGCCACCACCGTGACCACGGAATCCGGCACGTGAGAAATCACAAAACTTCCGTCATTCCCCGTGGCGGTTCCCATGTAAGTACCTTTGATAAAAACCGTCACTCCCGGAAGCGGATTCCCGTCTTTGTCCACAATCCTGCCGGTGATTTTCCCATCCGCGGGCCGCCGTTCCTCTTGCTTCTCGACAATCATGTAAATCCCGTTCTCTACCCGGAATTGCAAAGCCGTTCCTCGCAACAATACATTCAGGATTTCGGCGACTTCCTGATTGGTGAATGTGGCCTCGTCGCAAGGCACGGCTGCGGCTTGAGCGGTGTTGTACACGATTTCGACATCGCTCGACTTCATGATTTGTTGGAAAGCCTGGTCCAAAGTTCCTTGTTCGACATGCACTGTGATTTTTTGCGCCACAAGTGTGGACGGCAACAAACACATCAAACACACCGCTAAAAGCGTAAACATTTTTTGTGGATATTTCCACTTGGGGTGTACGTTTTTCTTCATAATTTTATGTTTAAATTGAAACAACTATTTGAGTCCGGGACCAACTCGCTACTTTCGGTTCCGGATTCCTTATTTTCAATCACTTGAGTGAAACTACAATTTCCCGTCCTCGAATACCGAAATGAACTCCGGCCACCTCTTCATACGTGCGGAGCAAAACCCGGATGTCGTCATAACGATTCAACCGCCCGGACAGGCGGATTGTCCGTGCCTCCTCATCGGCAAACACGATGTCAAAATCATACCAGCGGGCAAGCGTGGACATAATTTCCTCCAACGTCTGTCCCCGGAACACGAAACGATGATCAATCCAGGCGGTATACAATTCCGTATCGACCTTTTCCACTGAAATCCCGGTTTCGTCACCGCCATACACCATTCGTTCTGAAGGAGTCAGTCGCACAGTGTCGCCCTGCAAGGAACGAAAACCGATACTTCCCTCCACCAGCACGGCGGAAAGTCCCGTTTCCTTGTAGTCGGTCACATTGAAGCGGGTGCCGTATACCGTGATGTCCCCTCCCGAAAGAGTCACTACAAACGGAGACCGTCGGTCATGCGCCACATCGAAAAAAGCCTCTCCCCGCAACTCAACCCGCCTTACTCCGTCCACAAAATTCGTTGGAAAACGCAACTCTGAATCAGAATTTATCCAAACCCGCGTGCTGTCGGGAAGCACATAAAAGAATTCCCCTCCGGCTGGAACGGCCAACACATTGTATGTCACCGCTTGGCCTTCCTCAACAAATGCCTTTCCCTCACATGCGGAATCAACAACAAGCAGCCTTTCTTTCCAAACCTCTTCGCTTGTCGTGTCCGTGATATGCAACTTTTCCCCGTTGGCGAAAGTTAAAACCGCCTCCACTTTCCCCGGAACGATTTGCCCCTCTTGCCGGGCAAAAGGCAATTCCTCCGCTTCCGGCAGTGACCACACCACCGCACAAACGATTATCGCCACCGCCGCGGCGACGCCACCCATCCATTTCCACCAATCATGCCGCACACGTCTTTGTCCGCTTACTGCCAACTGGCGCATCACTCGTTTTGCCATTTGCCGCGCATATCCGTCACGCTCCAAACGCAACATCTTATCCGCATCCTGAAAAGTTTTCACCTGCTCAAAAATCCGCTGGTTTTCATCAGAAGCCTCCAGCCAAGCGGTCAACTCGGACTCTTCCTGTTCGGAAAGCGTCAAACCCAATGCTTTGCGAGCCATCAAATGAATCATATGTTGCCTTTTGTCTTCCATAGTCCTGTCATTTTATCTATAGACGGAAGAAATGGGCAAAAACGATTACAACACAAATCAAATTAAATTATAAAATATGTAAATCAACCAAGCATCGACAACAGCATACGAAAATCGTCTGGGGAAAGCAACTCCGCCAAACGCTTCAACATGCGGTAACGCACCGTCTTCACTGTATTCACCGACAATTCAAGAGCCTTGGCTATTTCGTCAAGACTTTTGCCGTCCAACTCCATCAATATCACCTGCCGGCCTCTCGGCGCCAATTGCATGACAGCCTTGGTGATTAATTCGGAAGCCTCCACCTCCATGACATGCCTTTCTATATCAGCCTCGTCAGGCAACCGAGCACTTGCGTCCTCATCATATCCGTCGCTTTGACGGGCGAAATACCCCCTTTTGTCGGCAATTAGGTTTTTCAGCAGGGAGAAAAAATAGTTGCGGGGGGAAGCCACCTTGCCTATTTTCCCCCG
Source organism: uncultured Butyricimonas sp. (assembly GCA_944320555.1). Classification (GTDB taxonomy): domain Bacteria; phylum Bacteroidota; class Bacteroidia; order Bacteroidales; family Marinifilaceae; genus CALUMT01. Next base: position 2,444 of record CALUHX010000057.1, read on the forward strand.
GTTCATCCAAAATTTGATATATGCCTCCTGCAACATATCGTCCACCACATCGGGGTCCGACACATAACGCTCGGCAAAAACACGAAAAGCGGAGGCGTTCTCCTCTATGAATCGTTGAAAACGCCTCTCGTCCCATGCCGACACATCTGTATTTTCTTCCTGCCGCATTTGTTATTCCACCAGTTTCTTATAACGGATACGTTTGGGAGTGATGTCGCCCAACCGCTTTTTCTTGTTTTCCTCGTACTCCGAATAGCTTCCCTCGAAATAAACGACCTGCGAATCGCCCTCGAACGCCAAAATATGTGTGGCGACCCGGTCGAGGAACCAACGGTCGTGAGACACGATGACCGCGCAACCGGCGAAATCCTCCAAACCTTCCTCCAACGCGCGCAAGGTGTTGACATCAATGTCATTGGTCGGCTCGTCCAAAAGCAACACATTGGCATCCTGTTTCAACGCCAGCGCCAGATGTAGCCGGTTGCGCTCCCCCCCGGACAGCACACCGCACTTTTTCTCCTGGTCGGAACCCGAAAAATTAAACTTGGAAACATAAGCCCGGGCATTCATTTCCCGTCCCCCCATGAGAATCGTGTCGCTTCCTCCGGACACCACCTGATACACGGTCTTTCCCGGATCTATCTCACTATGCTGTTGGTCCACATAAGCCACCTTCACGGTAGGTCCCACCTCAAACACCCCCTTGTCCGGCTTCTCCAAGCCCATAATCAGGCGGAACAACGTGGTCTTTCCCGCTCCGTTCGGCCCTATCACCCCGACTATGCCGGCGGGAGGCAGGCTGAACTCCAAATCGTCAAACAACACTTTGTCGCCATAAGCCTTGGCCACATGGTGCGCCTCAATCACCTTGCTTCCCAAACGGGGCCCGTTGGGGATGAATATCTCCAACTTTTCCTCCTTCTCTTTCACGTCCTCGTTCATCATCTGGTCATAGGCGCGCAAACGGGCCTTGCTTTTCGCTTGTCGGGCCTTGGGTGCCATGCGCACCCACTCCAGCTCTCGCTCCAACGTCTTGCGCCGCTTGCTGGCTTGCTTTTCCTCCAACGCCAGGCGGTTGGCTTTCTGCTCCAACCATGAGGAATAATTTCCCTCCCAAGGAATTCCCTCCCCTCTGTCAAGCTCCAAAATCCAGCCTGCCACATGATCCAGAAAATAACGGTCGTGCGTCACGCAAATCACCGTCCCCGGATATTGGTGCAAATGTTGCTCCAACCACTCCACCGACTCAGCGTCCAAATGGTTCGTAGGCTCGTCCAACAACAGGATGTCGGGTTCCTGCAACAACAACCGGCACAAAGCCACCCTCCTCCGTTCTCCCCCGGACAAATGCTTCACCGACGCCTCCGGTTCCGGACAACGCAAAGCGTCCATGGCGCGCTCCAATTTCTGGTCGATTTCCCATCCCCCGTGTTGGTCTATCAATTCCGTCAACTCGCCCTGCCGTTCCATCAGGGCGTTCATCTCGTCGTCGCTCATCGGTTCGCCGAACTTCAAATTCACCTCCTCGTACTCTTTCAACAAGTCCATAACCGGCTGCACGCCTTCCTGCACCACCTCCTTCACCGTTTTTGTGTCGTCCAACTGCGGCTCTTGAGGCAAATAACCGATGGAGTGTTCTTTTGACCAAATCACCTGCCCCTCATAGTTCGGGTCCAGGCCTGCGATGATTTTCAATAAGGTCGATTTCCCCGACCCGTTCAAACCAATCACCCCGATTTTCGCCCCGTAAAAAAATGAAAGATAAATGTCTTTTATGATTTTCCGTTGGGGCGGTATCGTCTTGCTCACCCCGATCATCGAAAATATAATCTTCTTGTCGTCTGCCATAATATTTGTTATTTGATTACTATTTCATCTGTAAACAACACTCCTCCAAACTCTTTCGCTGCGTCGGCCTCCATCCTCACGTAACGGGCCGAAGCGCTGCCCGTCCACTCGTAACGTTTGAATGTCACCTGATCGTCTCGTCGCACCTTGTGCTCGATTTTCACCAACGGCGTATATTTCTCCCCGTCCGCCGAAACGGAAATCACCACCCGTTCCGGCAAGAACACGCCCGGACCGTATATCTGCATGAAGTCAGCACCTATGGAATGAAGCGGCCGCTCCTCCCCCAAATCTATCACCACGTCCATCCATTCGCCCGCGGCAAACGCCTGCCAACGCCCGTCGTTGTAATTCCATCCTCCCCGCAATCCGTCCGTCAGCGTCCTCTCTCCCGCCGCCGGATAAGCTTCCCAAGCGGGAGCATTGTACTTGACCGTTTTCCCCACGCCCAAATGGGCCACCGGAGCTTTGGCCTCCTCCCGATTGCCTATCTCGTTCTTCAAATCAAAAGTGTTATACCCTCTCTTCCTCAACTCGTCCACAATCCGCAACGCCCGCCTATGGAAACTCTCCCACGACTTGTTGCCGGGCAATGACCACGCCACCTCCGCCAGAGCGATTGCCCGCGGGTAAAGCATGTATTCCATATGCTCTGCCGTGGGGATATATTCAGCGAAAAGATTGGCCTCCGTGCCGATAATCAATTCCGCCTCCTCCGGCGAAAGGGTGTCGGGCACAGGTTCAAAACCATAAATCTTTTCCAATGGCAAATAACCGCCTATGGCTTCCGGCTGGGAATACGGAGCGTCTTGATAACTGTCTATGTAACAATACTGGCCTGGATTCATCACCACCGGATTCCCTTCCCTGACCGCCTCCACGCCCTTGGGCACGCCTCTCCATGCCATGACCACGGCGTTGGGTGCAACGCCTCCATCCAGAATCTCGTCCCATCCCATTAACTTGCGGCCATGATCGTTCAGGAAACGCTCCACCCGATGTATCAAATAACTCTGCAACTCGTCCACATCTTTCAATCCCTCCGCTTTCATTCGGGCTTGGCAATCCGGACAAGTCTTCCACGAAGCCTTGCTCGCCTCGTCGCCCCCCACATGAATGTATTCCGAGGGGAATATTTCCATCACTTCCGTCAACACATTCTCTATAAATTCAAAAGTTTCCTCTTTCCCGATGCAAAAATCTCCATGCCGGTAAGGCTCCCCGGTGCAAGAAAGTTCAGGATAGGCAGCCAACACCTCCTCCGAATGCGAGGGCATTTCGATTTCCGGAACAATCGTCACATAGTGCCGCCGCGCGTAATCCACCAGTTCCCGCATTTCCTCTTTCGTGTAAAAACCGCCGCTGGCGCGAGAATCCGTCCGCCCGCAATACTCCCTCTTCCCGTTCCACCACTCCTTCCACGTGGCCTGCGGTCGCCATGCGGCGAACTCCGTCAGGCGGGGATAACGGTCAATCTCCACCCGCCAGCCCGCCGCGTCCGTCAAATGCAGATGAAGCCGATTGATTTTATAAGCCGCCAATGCGTCTATTTGCTTCTCCACAAAATCCTTGTCGCGAAAATGACGCGACACGTCCAACATGATTCCCCGATAGGCGAACCGCGGCTCGTCTCGTATGGTCACCGCCGGAATCCCTTCGGGACACGCCGTCCACAACTGCAACAACGTCTGCGTCCCGTAAAACAACCCCGCCCCCGAAAGAGCCTCCACCCGTGCCCTGCGGCGACTGATCGTCAACACATATCCTTCCTCGGAATCAATGCCTTCCACCACATCCTTCGTCACCAATTCCACCTTTTCCCCGGAATCTCCGACCGAAACGCCTCGTTTCTCCAGATAGGCCGTCAAAATCTCTTTGTCCTCGCCCGAAGCCTCGACCCGCCAAACGGCATTCTTGTCCAACTCGAAAACGCCCCGTCCCCATGCGTAAGCCTCCGGCACGGGAGTCACCGGCAATGCGCCTTCATGCCTCGTTTCACATGCCACATGCGACAAAACGCATATCGCGCCAATCAACAAAATCTTTCCTGTTCTCATATTCAATCCAATGTTATCTCATCCACAAACAAGTAAGCGGGCTGCCCCTTGGCCCCGTGCCAATCCGGCATTTGCCGCACAGACCGGGCGGTCACTTTCACCCAGCGGGTTCTCTCCGGCGAAAACTCCACCACGTGCTCCCTGACCTCACTCACATGCCCCGACGGCAGAGGACAATCTTCCGCGGCCACTTCCCGAAAAACTTTCCCGTCATCCGAGACGGCCACCTCAATCTTTTCCGCGTCAAAAATCCAATCCCCCGTCACCACATTCGTCCGCAAGGTCAACTTGCCGATTTCCGTCTCCGTCTTCAAATCAATCACCGCCTCCAAATCATTCCCGCACACGGCCACCCAGCGCCCTGTCCGATAGTTGCCGTCGCCAGTCAACCCGTCAATCAGCGTCGCCGCTCCCTCATACGCATAAGTTTCATTCAAAGGTTGAAGCAATCGTATCGGTTTCATGGAAGACTTGCTAAAATGAATCTCATTCGTCGTCACCCGGGATTTCCCCTCCGGACGAATGGCCACCGTGCGCAACACGCACGGGCCGTCAATGGCGACCTTCCCGTTCGACCGCAAAGAGGCCTCCGTCGGCTCCGAGCCGTCAAGAGTGTAATAGACGGGGGCGTCGTCAATAGTGCCGGTCGTCACTTCCAACACGCCACGCGCCGTGTCCGGACGGAACCTCAAAGTCACGTCAAACACATGCCTTGCGTAATTCCACCCCTCTTCCTTATATATATCCATCAAACGGACCATCCTTCGCAAGAAATTCTCGTAATCTTTTCGTTCTGGACGGCACCACTGCAACTCGCTCAACGCCGCCATGCGCGGCAACGCCATGTATTGCGCCAACGAAAAGTCGGCTATGTATTCCGTCCACAAGTTCGCCTGCACGCCCAGGACGTAATTCCGCTGTTCCGGAGTCAACACGGCAGGTACCGGCTCGTAACGGTACACGTTTTCCAACGGCACATACCCCCCGATGGCCAACGGCTCGTTGCCCGTGTCCGTCGACTGGTAAAAATTGAAATATAACAGAGAGGCCGGCACCATCACCACCTCGTGTCCCTGCCGGGCGGCCTCGATGCCTCCCTCCTCGCCCCGCCACGACATCACCATGACACTGGGCGGCAATCCGCCTTCCAATATCTCGTCCCAACCAATGACTTTCCGCCCGTGCTGTTGCAAGAAAGCCGCCGCCTCGTGAATCACATAACTCTGCAACCGCTCCTCTTTTGTGTGTTTCTCGTCCGTCTTCAATCCCAACGCTCGGATGCGGGCCTGACACTTCGGACACTTCTCCCAAGCCACCTTGGGACACTCGTCGCCCCCGATATGAACATATTCCGAAGGGAATATCTCCATGATTTCGGCCAACACGTCTTTTATGAATTGAATCGTCTTGTCGTTTCCGGCGCACAACACCTGTTCCGACACGCCCCATTCTTTCCACACCTCGTACGGCCCGCCCGTACAGCCCAATTCCGGATAGGCCGTCAACGCCGCCTGCATGTGCCCGGGCAAATCGATTTCCGGAATCACAGTGATGTAACGTTCTGCGGCGTATGCCACAATCTCCCTGGCTTCCTCCTGCGTGAAGAAGCCCCCGTAAGGAATCCCGTCAAACTTTCCGGAATTTCGGCCGATGACCGTTTCCGTCCGCTGCGAGCCCACCTTCGTCAGCAAAGGGTATTTCTTGATTTCAATGCGCCATCCCTGATCGTCCGTCAAATGCCAATGAAATTTGTTTATCTGATGCAAAGCCAACATGTCGATATAGGTCTTCACCTCCTCGACGGAAAAGAAATGCCGGGCCACGTCGAAATGCATGCCGCGGTAAGCGAACCGCGGACTGTCGACAATCTCCACGGGCGCCAGCTCCACCCTTCCGGCCTCTTCCGCCACGCCTATGGCCTTGCGCAATGTCTGGACACCCCGGAACACCCCCTCCTCCGAAAAAGCCGATATCTCCACCGTCGTCTCGTCAACCCGAAGGCGATAAGCCTCCGTGCCATCCGTCTGCGTGTTTTCCAATGTCAAACGTATTCCTCCCTTCCCCTCACCGTTTTCCTTCACGACCAATCCGATTCCGGTCTGTTTTTTCACGTACTCCGCCAAAAACTCCGCGTTGCGCCGCATCGCCTCGTTCCCTTCTGGATAACAAACCGTCACGCCGTCCTCCAACACGAAAGGTTCTCCCGCCTTCGTTTCGATTTGGTTAGGCAAAGGCACCACCCGATAATCCGCGACACGCTCCGCTCCTGCGGAACATGCGACACAAACACTCAAAATCAATATTATCCCCTCCTTCCCTCTCGACAAACATTTACCCATATTCTTTCCCGATTAAAAATTTTTACTTCCTTGCGTTCAATATGTTCGTGGCGATATCCATGTAGCGGTACACGTCCCGGTTCGTCTCCCTCACGTACACAGACTCGCACCGGTGCCCCATACGCACCACGATAGCGTCCCGTTCCGGAATGGCTATAATGTATTGTCCCAACATTCCCCGGAAATAGGGATTCACCTCTCCTTTGTAATGCATAATCCATATTTGGAAACCATAATAATCCAACGGCTCCTTTCCCCACTCGTCCAACAAATAAGAGGCCGGACTCATCGCCTCCCGCATATACGCTTGCGACACCAGCTGCCGCCCGTTCCAATTCCCCTCGCGCAGCATCAAACGGGCAAAGCGGGCCACCTCCCGGGCCGTCGTGTGGAAACAACAAAACGCTTTCTCGTCCCCGCCCTCCTTGTCGATCAGCCAATAAGCGTCCCGACAGGCCTGCATCGGACGCCACAATTTCTCCTCCGCATAATCACTAATCGACATGCCCGTGGCGGCTTCCACCACGAAAGCCAGTATCTGCGTGTCTCCACTCCGGTAAGAAAATTGCCTCCCCGGTTCGTCCACCACCGTCAATCCCGTCACCAACTCATACAGATCATTGCCATAATATCCGTGGGTCGTCACCGAAAACAATGAGGAGTACGCCTCGTCCCAACTCAATCCCCCGCTCATCGTCAACAAATTCCGGATGGTGACCTTGCGTTTTTCCCCCTCGTTGAACGCCGGAATGTATTTCCCCACCGGATCGTCCAGACTCTCTATCTTTCCCTCGTCCCACGCCGCCCCCACCAACAGGCTCACGACGCTTTTCGTCGAAGAATAAATGTTAGAGGTCAGCGAATCGTTCCATCCGTCCCTATACTCCTCATACACCACGCTGTCATGCTGAATCACCAGGAAAGCCACCGTTTGCAGACTGTCCACGTATTTGCTCTCCCGCTCGCTCATCCGGTAGGTGTTGTAATCCTTTGCCGCCGGCCATTGCCAGCAACTGTCACTTGCCCTCACCGTATGACGGGCAAACAACCCAAAATCGTCAATGTCCGGATACCAATAAATCAATGCCTGCCGCGCGTAATATGGCAGACAAAAATATGCGATGACCAACAAGGCCACCACCCCCAACGTTATTTTCACTCCCTTTCTCATATCATGGCTCGATTAACACTTTAACGACCGCTTTGCGCAACGTACCGCAATCAATGCAAGGCGCGTGCCCGTCTTCCGGGAAAAACACGACGAAATCCCCGGGCTCCAACGTAAATACCCGTTCCACCTCATCCTCATAAAATACGATGTCCTTCTCCTTGTCGTATGGAATCTTCTCCGCCCCTAACCGCCCGAACGATTTCCAACCGTAACTTTCCCGTCCCGTCATTGGCAACTGGATATCGACATACCGCTCGTGTCGCTCATAAACGGCCTGTTCCCGACTCCGCCCCCGCACCTCTTCCACCTTCACATAAGCGCGCTCCCCCTCAATGTCCGTTCGTCCCAACGGCAATGCCGCCAACTCATGTTCCCTCAAAAAGGCGAACACCTTTTTGAATAACGGGTGCGCACCTTCCACCCTCTCGCTGTTCGTTATCGTTCCTACAATCATAACTTACTTCCTGTCATTAACAATTCCCTCCAACACTCCGCTCTTTTCAAAAACGTTTTTCCTTTTCCTCAAATTTATAAAAACTTATCATACCAATTAATTTACAAATATACGCCCAAATCGACCGCCCCAACCTCCCCTTAACATTTTTTACCACTCAAACGACACAAAAAGAAGAGACTGTCTCAAAATAGCCAATTACCCCACCTTCGTCGTTTTCACCGCCACCTTCTCTGTCTCCTTCCGCCAACACAGGAAAAGTCCTCAAAAGGAGGTTAGAGCATAAATCAGCATTTTAAAACAGCCTCCGTCCACATCTTCAGCTCTTTCATAAGTTCTCTAACAACCATCCCCCCCACTTCACACTGAGAGCCTCAAAGCTTAGCCTGCAACAAATTTACAATCATCGCTGCGTCACGATAATCGTAAAACAATCATCGACATCACGGGTATACCCCTCGTTCGTGAACGTCAACGAAATGACATAACGTCCAATCGGAATATCCGTGTACACTGGTAACGTAAAAGTTCCATTACCACTGACTTGTAAATATTTCCTCATCAATTCCACGTCCCCCACATCTGTCTTAATATCTTTAATCGAAACGTATATCGGCTGCGTTCCTTCGACACCCTCTATTGGCGTACTTGTCCACGGCCAACCATATTTGTCCCGTTTATACTCATCCCCTCCTATTGTGGGATAAATGCCATTGGAAACCAAATACTCTGGCGTGTAACCATACTCCAAATACATTTCATAATCAGGATTCGGTTCGGGCGGTGTCAAATCCAGTTCTTTTTTCACGACCATGGAATCCATCGTATATCCCGCAAATTCCGTTGACAAATAACCGGGGGTCACGTCTTGACATGCGACAAATATCCCCAAAATTCCGAACAATATAAATATAATCTTCTTCATAGTATCAAATTTTACCAAAGTCATAACCATAATTCAACGCATGCACCACTCCATTACGAGGCTGTATATCAGGGGTCGCCAATGGAACCATCTGCCCCACAGATACGGAATAGAGGTACATTTCTATAGCTCCGACTCCAGGGAAACCTTTATAATCGTTTTGTTCGAGATAGGCAATCACCTCGTTGCCCTCCATACAGGTGAAATGTGTCCCCCCATCCTGCTCTTCCGCAAAAATATCATAATCCATATTTCGGAAAGCGATATCTTCTTTCAAATACTTTCCAATGACCACGTGCTTTAATATCAACTCCCGACACATTTCCACTGGTAAATCTTGAATCGACTCGTATCTCTCCTCCGACGTTCCCTCATATTTCAAATCCATGATATAACGAAACACGGACCAACTTGGAGGAGCGAAAAATGTCAGTTCGGGCACTGTGTCCACCTGTCCCTCGAACAAATCAACCAATCCCGCGCGTTCTATCATCTCCACCGTATATCCCCACTGTTCTTCATTCGAGCGCAAATAATCCATAATACTGCCATCGTAATAAGGGGAAGATATACCCCCGTCTATCACTTCCTGTTTCGTGGTGCAGGCAAAACAAGCAAACGCTATCAATAATACAATTACTTTATTCATAATTTCCAAATTTATTGTCGTTTCAACCAATACAAATTCTGTCTCATCAATGGATTCTCTTTAAAATCCAGTTCGTCGTTCATCAAAAAGAAAGCTCCGTCCACATAATCCTGCACAGTAGCCGTTTTATACCCCCCCTCCAAAAATTGTTGCACATAAGCCAATCCATTCCGCATGATGTCATAGTAACGATATCCCTCCATCAACAATTCTTTTTCCCGTTCTTTAAAAACGGCCATTTGCAAATCACCGCCATACTCCGATGCGTCATAAAGGTCCGCACCCGCTCTTTTGCGAATCTCGTCTATGTCGGCAATAGCACCCTCCTTATCGCCCAAATGACATCTTGCCTCCGCTCTCAGCAAATAAATATCCGCCAAGCGCCACCATATCTTATTCGAATTAAACGATGCGAACTTTTTCTTCGTCCCTGTCACGGTGATGTTCACGCTTCTTTCTTTGTATGGATAAGCGAAACCTCCCGTTATCTCTTTATCCATGGCATCCATCCCATCCAAATCATAAAAATAAGCGTATTTCCGCTTGTCGTTCCCGGGGTACATTTCTCGAACGGAAGTCGTAAAAATACGTAAAGTAAAATCTTTCACAACTCCCGCCGCATATTCCGGTCGCACAGGATAGCCCACGTAATCAGTACCCATCGAGTATACCCGCGCTCCCACTTCATTGTAATAATCCAGCATGACTGTCTCGTAAACGCCTTCTTTGCTATTACCCACAAGAACAGAACTGCAAACCTCTTCCGGATCAGCCGCCAACTCATATAACGGAGACTCTATCACTTCCGTGCATGCTTTTTCCGCTTTTTCCCAATAAAGATTTTCGTCATAACCTTTGTCCTCTTCTCTTGCAAACCATTTGCACCCCGCCTTCCAAGCGCACAATTGAGCCAAAAGAGCATTCGCTGCACCTTTGCAAGGTGTCGACTTCGAAGTTATCGTCTCTCCATTACAATCCTTTAATTTATCAAATTCCGGCAACAGTTCCACCGCTTTTTCCGCCATCTCGATTGCGAACTCACAAACCACAGGCCAGGAGGTCTTTGCCACAGGAGCCCAGTTCACTCCATCAGTCTGAAGAATACAATCTCCAAAACGATGCAGCAAATCATAATATCCCAACGCTTTAAAAAAATATGCCTGTCCTTTGTAGAAATTCTTCCGTTCTCCCGGCATATCAATAATATCCACATAATCCAATACATTCTGCGCACCTATTATCACTTGGTATTGCACCTCCCAATTATCCGCCGTTCCGGCCTCCAACTCCAACATCCTTGCCCCTCTCCTTGACTCGTCACACTCGTCCGCATAAGCGCCTTTCTCCATTTGCAAAAGAGCATTCCAACAAACCATATTACGCACGCTGGAACCGACCCCAAGTACTAACGACTCGATATCTTGTTCCGTAGTTATATTTCCAAAAGTCAAACTGTTCTCAGGCTCCACCCGCAACATGTCATCACAACCCCACAAGCCCACCAGCAACAATATAAAATACAATTTCTTCATCTCTTAAAACTTTAACGTTAAACCTATTGTAAACTTCCTAGCAAGAGGATAATTACGCGCTTGATCTATTCCCGTCCGTATATCCACTATCTCAGGGTCTATTCCAGAATAATTACTCCATGTAAACAAATTCTCCCCGCTGATAAAAAGACGTATCTGTTCCATTTTCAATCTCTTTGAGTATTCCTTCGGCAAGTTGTATCCCAACGTGGCTGTCTTTAATTTCAACCAATTAACTTTTTCAATGTACCTGTCTATAACCGCTCCGTTACTCGGGAAAAACTCCATCCGTGAATCAGCTTGCAATTTTGCATAATCCGTATCATCTCCTGGCTTCTCCCAAAAAGAAACATCCCGCAAATCCATCAAAATAGGATGTTCCAAGCCGTTATAATTAGGAATTATCGAACTTCCCGGTAACGTATTGTAAATATGGCGACCGCATTGAAAAGACATTGAAAAATTCAAATCAAAATTCCGCCAACGGGCCTCACTGACAAGACCACCACTTATTTCCGGAAGAGCACTCCCCAAATAAACATAGTCGCTTGTGCTAATCGCATTGTCCCCATTCACATCCACAAACTTCAAATCGCCCGGCTTGTAATATTTAGAACCTCCTAACGGAGCACTCATCCCCACATTATTATAAACAATAGGCACCTCATCCTGACTGTTTATATAACCCAAAGTCCTATAGCCATAAATTCCATTCAACGGTTTGCCGATAATACCTCGGGAATTATCCTTGTCATTGTATGATTTCTCGTACCTGTTCCATACTCTGGAGCCATTCACCGACACCCGCCACGAATAATTATCCGCACTCAAAATATCATACCGCACCAGCAATTCCAATCCCTCGTTGGAAATAGCCGCCGCATTCTGCCATTGAGAGCCATAACCATTATGTTCTCCAGGCAAAGACACGGGAAACAACAACTTATCCGTATAACGGTAGTAATAATCTAACGTAATACCTAAACGGTAATTGAACAAATCCATATCCAGACCAAAATCATATTGATCGGTCTCTTCCCACGTTAAATCTTGATTATACATCCCTTGAGACCAGGAAGGCACGAGCGTGCTCTCTCCTTCAAAAGCCGAACCGTTTTGCAAGGTACCCAATGCCAAATAGGGAGATTCAAAATGCTTCCCAGAGCGCCCCCAACTTGCCCGAATTTTACCAAAGCTAATCCACGGCAATGTGTTCTTTATAAATCCCTCTTCCGAAAAAGTCCAAGCGGCAGCGACAGCGGGGAATGTTCCCCATTTATTATGTTCCCCAAAAGTCGAACTGCCGTCCCGGCGGATGCTTGCGGACAACAAATATTTGTCTTTATAACCATATTCCACTCGTGCGAACCAAGAAATCAAGACTTGCTCTGTCATATTCGATTGATAATGTTGCAATGCGACTTTTCTTGTCAACGTGGGAGACAATTGCTCATCACCCAAATCCGGAAAGCCCGGACGCACATAATAAATCTTGTCGCTAGGCGAGTTCTCTCCGCTTCCCCCATTATATTCCGTTTGGTCATATTGATAAGAAAAGCCCAATATTGCGCTCACGTCATGAACATCTTTGAAGGTTTTCTCATAACTCAACAAATCCTCATTAAGCACCATCAAATCTATACCGGTCTCCCCCACGCTCATGGAACGATTGGTCGTGTTCAAATAGGAAGGCGTAAAGCCATTTCTACGATTTAACGAATAATCCGCCGCCAAAGAAGCCGAAAAATTCAATCCGTCGATTATTTCATATCCTATCTTCATATTCGTTCTCAAACGGATACTTCTATTCTTTTCCTTGATACTTTCCATTTGATCCAAAATATAATCCCATACCGCCGACCCTTCTCCCGGATACAATGAACTCAACTCGTAAGGATCACCCGGCACAACACCAATCGCTGGAGTGCCTTGAAATTGCGAGCTAAAAGACCCATATCCCTGCTTTCTATTGGATAAAGATGCGTTCAATCGCAAATCAATATTCAAACGTTCGACAGGAATAACATTTATACTCGAGTTTAAGTCTATACGATTGAAGCCGCTACCCTTTAATATTCCTTTTTCATCATAATATCCCAAACCGATACTATAAGCTATTTTTTCAGACCCTCCATAGGATTGAATGTTCGCATTTGTCACTTTTCCCCGTTCATAATACATCGGGAAAAAGTTCGTCGAGTTGTTATAGAAAGCATTTAAGCTGTCTTGGAAAAACAAACCGTTCGCATCAGAAGTCTCCGGCAACATCAGCGCGTCCAACACGCCTCCCGGATGCAAGTAATTCTCTTCCCAAGTCTCAGGATACTTATACCTCAACGTTTCCATGTCCAAATAAGCGGTCATGTCATTTTTTAACGCCGCCAATCTGAAATTACGCTCATAACGACCGGTCATCACCGTGGGCAATTCAGGAAGAATGCTCCATGTCTGCGACACATTGACCGACAATGAACTTTTCTGGTTCTGACGTCCCTTCTTGGTTGTAACGATAATTACTCCGTTAGCCGCACGAGAACCATAAAGAGCGGCAGAAGAAGCGTCTTTCAACACTTGAATCGACTCTATCATATCCGGATTGATATCCGCCAACAAATTCGTTCCCGTCACGGGAGAAGTGAATGAATTCAAAGGAACTCCGTCCACCACCCAAAGAGGATCTGAAAAACGTCTCTCCAATTCAATGTCGAGCGAATTGTACCCTCGAATTGTGATTGTCGTGCCGCCGCCACCGGGCGCCCCGGAAATATTTGTGACATCCATGCCTACAACCCTGCCCTGCAAAAGACTGGCCAAATTGGCGGCAGGCACTCCTTCCAACTCCTCCCCCTTGACAACAGAAACCGAGCCTGTCATTTTCCTTCTCGTCGTATTCCCATAAGCCACCACGACGGCCTCATCCAAAGCTTGGACATCTTCTTTCATGGTGATTTTCAAAGTATCGGTTGTTTCTGCGGAAAATTCGACCCGTTGAGTTTTATACCCCACGAAAGAAAATTCAAGCGTGCCCTCCAACATCGGCAAGGTAATGGAAAACCATCCTTTCTCGTTTACCGCCGTTCCAACGGAAGTGCCTACGACTTTTACAGTAACCCCCGGCATTGGTTGTTCTTTCTCATCTCGGACCCAACCTTTTACTGTCAACGACTTCTTTTCTTCATCTTGCATCGATTGCGGCACAATGATGATCACTCCTTTTTCTATCCTATAAGTCAAATTGACTTTGCTCAACACCTCGTTCAACACTTGTCTCAATTCGACATCCTCGTACTTCGCTGACACATTTTCAATTTTTCTCAATTCGTTATGATTGAAAAAGAATTTGTAGCCCGTTTGCTCCCGAATAGTCTGCATTATTTCCAACAGGTTCGCATTCTCAAAATCTAACGACACTCTCACTTGAGCGTTTGTAACCGCACTTGTTCGTAAGAACAAGAAAAACATAAAAAGACATGTTAATTTCATCATTAAAAATGCCTTTTTCTGACATTCCCGCCTACCTCGGCATCTCTTGTCTCGTTCCTTTTTCATACTTTTGCAATGTTAATGTGAACTACTATTATTAATTAACTCGAATTTCATCGGCAGACGCTACCAACGTCTGCCGATTTTTATAAATCATACTTTACAATAATTGTCCTGTCTTTTATCTCAAATCGCACATTTGTTGTCATCTCTATCAAATGCAATATGTCTTCACAGTTGTCGTAACGTTCCAAATCCCCTGTAAAAACCAACTCCTTCGCTTCCGGATTTTGATAAAACACGGTCACGTCATACCAACGACTCACCTGTTTCATCATCTCATCCAACCGCATCCCTTCCACAATCCACACTCCCTTTACCCAAGCGGCATAAACATTGGGGTTCACCTCCTTTACCACGACCTCTCCTGTATTCTTGTCATAAGTCACTTGTTCTCCGGGAGAAATCTCCTTCAGATCCTCATTCCCCCGAGGCTTGAAACAAACTTTTCCCTCCACCAATGTCGTCTGAATATAGGAATCATCTTTGTATCCTTTCACATTAAATGAAGTGCCCAATACTTGTATGAAACTTTCTTGCACCCCCACCACAAAAGGACGCGACGAATCTTTCGCCACTTCAAAATATGCCTCTCCTTCCAAAAACACACCCCGGCCATTTTTCCCAAAATACTCCGGAAAACGAAGACGAGAATCTGAATTCAAAACAATTCTTGTTCCATCCGCCAAGGCCAAACTATATTCTCCACCTTTAGGCACTATTATTGTATTGTATTGTATCGACGCATCTTCTTGTAAAGGAGCACCCGCACTCTTTTCTTGCCGTTCATTTATCTGCCTGGCCATTTGCACCACATTCACCGTGTCCGATAAAGTTATCTCAGCCCCGGAAACCACTTGCAACACAGCCTTAATTTTACCAGGCCCGATAGATACGTTTTGTGCGACCTTCACATCCTCGACATCCTTCTTTCCAAAATACCAAAAAACACCACCAACAATCAACAATGGCAAAAAGACCGCAGCGACAATTCTCATCCACTTTCTCCATTCTATTCGTTTCTGTGCCTTATCCGTATACCTTAAAAATTCCTCCCACGCCCTTTCCATATCCACGCTTCTATCTTCCGCCCCCGTATAATATATGTCAAAATAACGTTTGGCCTTACGATAATAAATTTTATTCTCCTCGCTTTCTTTCAACCAAGCCTCCACTTGTTCACACTCCTCCCGCGTCGCTTTATCCAACAATCGACGGGCTATCACACGCCAACTTATGTACTTCTTGTCTGTCATAATTAATAATTAAAATACAACAAGAAGACACATCAACTTAAAAAACGGAGTACAAGAACAACGATTTTAACAAATAATTTTTCTACAATTTCAGCCACTCAATCAGCAAATACATGGGAATCAACTTGTCTCGCAGCATTCGATAAGCCCGTTGCACTTGAGTCTTCACTGTCGTTTCCGCTATATTCAATTGTTTGGCAATTTCTTTGTTGGTTTTATCATCCACCACTTTTAGCAAAATAATCTCTTTACATTTATCCGGCAACGAATCCAATGCGGCATGCAATCTTTCCACCACCTCCTCATCCAACTCCACATCTTCCGTGCCTGAGAATGTTTGAGCCTCAACCAATTTATCATTATGCTCATCCCGGATTCTTCTGTCTCTCAAGACATTCAAACATCGATTGCGCAAAGAAGTCAACAAGTAAGCTTTTAACGATACAGCCACAGACAACGTGTGAGCATTATCCCACAAGTAGCAAAACAAATCTTGCACCAAGTCCCTTGCATCTTCCTCATCATACAAATAACTTTCCGCAAACAATACCATCTTAGCAAAATACGACTCGTAAAGATAGCGAAATGCTTCCTTGTCTCTATTCTTTAATCTTATCAATAATTGTTTGTCTAATTCTTCCATACCAAAAGTATTTAGCCGATGGCAAAAATACGCAATTATTCTTTTGAATATACAATCCCACATTTCAAAATGTTACCATCCACCCCCCATTCTTCTCGCGCCCAGACTCAAAGTAATTCCCAGCCGAACACGCCCCTCTCTCGATACCTTTGGGAAGTAGAAGAGGCTCTTCACCAGGTAGTGTTTTCAAACAGTGTGCCTAAGGTAAGCCTTCAGACACACTGTTTGAAGTAACCGTTGCACTTGTTCCCCCGCAATACTTTCTTCTTGAAAATATTCCCGCCGTTCCGATACCATCAGTCTCTCAAGCATTATCTCCAGTAGGTCCTGTAATCCGTTTTCTTTATCCGTATGCCTGCATGTCAGCTCGGAAAGTTGTTCCTTTGTGAATTCCATAAAGTCTACTCTTTTTTTAGGGTTTGCTATTCTTTGCTTTTACAAATTTAAAGAATCTGTGGACTTTTTTATTCCTCTATCTCAGACACACTTTTGGGAACAGTATCAAAACTTATCATACCAATTAATTTACAAATATACGCCCAAATCGACCGCCCCAACCTCCCCTTAACATTTTTTATCACTCAAACAACACAAAAAATCCCGGAACGCTTTTGCATGCGCCCCGGGTATACAAATTCAAAATTATTTTTCTCTTACGACTTAACTCGTCAAACTATAGACTTGAATGTCAAAAAGATAATTCTAAAATACTCACCCACAGTCCGATGATCGATATACCTCATGTTGAGGCGGATTTTATCCGGCATGACCACCTCCACGTAGGCCTTGTCCGGATTCTCCGCCTCTCCCAATATCCGGTTCTCGTCCACGTACTCGATCGAGGCGTAGTCCGTTATCCCCGGCCTCACCGACAACACCCGCCGCTGCTCCTCCGTGTACATCTCCACGTATTTCCGCACTTCAGGCCGCGGTCCGACCAGGCTCATCTCCCCCTTCAACACATTGATTAGCTGCGGCAGCTCGTCCAACTTGTATTTCCGCAAAAAATACCCCACCTTGGTAATCCTTGCGTCCCTCGCCCCCACGGTGATCAATCCCCGCTTGTCCGAACCGCTCCGCATCGACCGGAACTTGTACAAACGGAAATCACGCCCGTCCTTCCCCACTCGGGTCTGACGGTAAAACACACCGCCCCGGCTGTCCGCCACGATGCAAAGGGAGACCACAAAGAACACCGGCGACAAAACCAGCAGTCCCAATGCGGAAAACAACACGTCGAAAAATCGGATCACCTTGTCTTATTTATGATTGTCGAGAATTTCCTCCACGGAATCCACCACCGCCCGTACCACCTCGTCCACCATGTCATCGTTCAGCCCGTACCACACGGGCAACGAAATCTCCCGGCTGTAATTGTCATACGCCACGGGGTAGTCCTCCATCCGGTACCCCTTCTCCTTGAAGGCTGTCAGCAGCGGAAGCGGCTGGAAATGCACGTTCACCGCCACGTCCCGATCGAAAATCCGCTGGATGATATCGTCCCTCTGTTCCTCCGTCACGCCCTTCACCCGCAGGCAATACACGTGGAAAGAGCTCCTCCGTTCTGCGGTCTCATAAAGGGGCAACTCCGCCCACTCGTATTTCTTGAAAGCCTCCTCGTAACGATTGAAAACGTGCTTCCGGTAGACCAGCGTGTCCTCCTCATACCGTCTCAACTCCACCAACCCGATAGAGGCCTGAATATCCGTCATGTTTCCCTTGAACCCGGACACCAGCACGTCGTACCGCCACGCCCCTTTTTTCGTTTTCGCCAATGCGTCCTTGTTCTGTCCGTGCAACGTGAACGTGCACAAATAACGATACACCTCCTCGTTGTCGAAAGGCTCCGGTAGGTTCAGCATGATAGCCCCGCCTTCCGCCGTTGTCAGATTCTTCACCGCATGGAAGGAAAACACCGATACGTCCGCCAGGCTGCCCGCCTTTCGTCCCTTGTACTCCGCTCCAATCGAATGCGCCGAGTCCGACAACACCAGCACCCGCCCCAGCTCCCGTTGCTCCTCCGTCCGGGGCGAGAACATCGCCCTCGCCTCCTCCGACTCCACCAGCGCAAAAACGGCGTCATAGTCGCAGGGCATCCCGCCCAAATCCACCGGCATCACGACCTTCGTTCTCGGCGTCAACGCTTTCCGCACGTTCTCCACCGAGATGTCGAAATCGTCCGCCCTCACGTCCACCATTACCGGCTTCGCCCCGCAATGCACGATCACGTTCGCCGTGGCGCAGTAGGTGTAGGCGGGCACAATCACCTCGTCCCCCTCCTGCACTCCGAACCAGCGGAGCACCACCTCCAAGCCGATTGTGTTCGAGTTCACCGCCAGCGTCGCCTTGTTCCCGCAGTACGCCGTCAACTCCCGTTCAAACTCCTTCGTCTTCGGACCGGTCGTAATCCAGCCCGATTTCAACGTGTCCACCACTTCGTCCACTATCTTCTGGTCCATTCGTGGTGGCGAAAAAGGTATCTTCATAATCCTCCTATTTTTTGATTACGTCTAAATTTTCCTGCTGATATATCCCGAAACTATCTCAACGGTAGCTATATGTCAATCTGATGCCATGTCAGAATGGCAAAAAAACATCAAGTAGGAGAATCATATTCCATGCTTCTCCATAACCCTTGTCATCCCAATCTTGAAAAGTATGCTAAAATATTGAACGCCAGCATCCATTCAACTCTCCCCCCTAAATAGGGGAAGTACCCCGTAGGGGGGTATGATAAAATATAAAATCTCCCTATATCTACAACTTCTCAATCTCCCCTTCGCTCAACCCGGTCAACTCCGCAATCTCCGCCAAAGGTGTTCCCTTGGACTTCATCTTGCGGGCTATCTTGATATGGGCGGAATGTTCTCCTTCCTCCCGCCCTTGGGTCAGACCTTCCTCTCGCCCCTCTGCCAAGCCTTCTTTCCTCCCCTCTGCCTTCCCCGACTCAAAACTCTCCCGACGGCTGTTCACTATCGTGTCCTGCAAGCTCACGATGTCGTCGATATGGTTGTAATACGCACGACGTTCACCCTCGCTCATCGTGTCCAACCGCAACCGCTCCCGGGCCTGCGCCAAACCGGGCGCACTCGCACTCTCCGGAATGTCTCCCGTCTTCAAATAGTATATCCACTCCTCCAGCGGCGTCCGGGCCACCGAATCAAAATCGTTCACCTTCAAAATATAGTACTCCGGATACAACTGGCTCACCTCCTCCACTCGGAACAACTGCTTCTGATAAGGCGACAAGTCCAATCTCTCCCCCGTCGTCAGCCCCAGGAACTCCGTCTTTCCGTGGTACACCACGTCTCGCCCATGCCCTCCAAGCGGAAAGTAAACCACGTTCACGCTGTACACCTTCCGAACCTTGTCATAATTGTCGCCCC
>CALUHX010000058.1 GCA_944320555.1 uncultured Butyricimonas sp.
TAATACATCAATTGAACCTTTTAGACCACAAAGATAAGTCAAAGAACGCTTTAATCAATTATTCGATATAAACTCTAATGCGAGTTGGACATCCTCCAACCGGCCTTGGCAAACATTCCAGCGACCGAGCGTTTCGCCATCCGTTCCCACCCATGCGTCAAGTTGGACGACAATCAATGCCAACGCATAGAACAAACCATCCGGATATTAAACTCCCGCACCCAACTGCTCCGGCAGACGGACAATCCCCAATCCACCCGCCTGCTCCGCCTCTTGGCGAAATCTCTCCAGCAGGCGTTCTGCTACGAAGTATTGGAAGCCTATTTCAACTGTGTCCCCTTGAAAGAACTCCCACAAAACCGTCAGGAAAAAATCTTCAACCGTTTTCTCATGTCAGTATTCAACCATTGCGTCAACGAACGCTCCGTGACTTTTTATGCCAACGAGCAACACCTCTCCCCCAACTACCTGTCGTCCGTCGTCAAGGCTCAATCCGAGCGCACCGCCATTCAGTGGATAGAAACATTCACCATCTTAAAAGCCCAGCATTACTTAGGCTCCACCAAGCTAAGCGTCAAAGAAATCGCCTACGAATTGAACTTTCCCGACCAATCCGTCTTCGGACGTTATTTCAAGAAACACCTCGGCATATCTCCCTCCGCATACAGAAACAACATCGAGAAATAAAGTCCTAAATTCAAGGAGCGAAAGAGGGGAAATCGGAGAAAGGCCGCCCGGGACCGTCGGCTGTCAAGGGAACGGAATGATGGACAATTCCGTTGGTGATGGCGACATACCGGGCCTGGAGGGTCAGATTGTAGCGGAACGCTTGGTCGAAGACGGCGGCGGAAAGCTCCACGGACGGAGCCTTGCACTCGACGACAAGGTAGGGGGCAGCGGAACGGTCGAAACAAACAATGTCAAAACGACGGCGAAGACCGCAAACCGAAATTTCCCTCTCCACGGCGACAAGGGCGGGAGGATAGCCCCGATGGCCTATCAGGAAGTGGACGACGTGCTGACGCACCCATTCCTCGGGCGTGAGAACAAAATAGCGGCGACGGATGATGTCGAAAATCCACAGTTTCCCGGCGGACTTTTTCACTTGATAATCAAATGGCGGAAGCGTCAACGGCAGCATAGCACGGGAAGATTAAAGTTCGCGAATCTTCAACAAACTGCTGTCGCCATAACTCAGAAAACGGAAACCATGGTCGAGGGCGTAGCGATAAACACGCCGCCAATCATCGCCGATAGCCGCGGCCACGAGTAGAAGCAAGGTGCTCTGGGGCTGGTGGAAATTGGTGAACATGGCCGACACGACCCGGTAACGGTAGCCGGGAAGAATGATAATGGTGGTACAAGCCTTGAGGGTGTCCTCTCCCTCGGCGTCGAACCAGTCGAGCAAAGCTGCCATCGCCTCCGGCAACGTGTAACAGTCCGGCAGTTCGTAGGCCTCCCACTGCCCGAGGGAATGGAAATCGTCTCGCCCGAGCAGGCGCTTCACCCCCATCCAATAGAGACTTTCCAGCGTGCGGACGGAGGTGGTGCCCACTGCGACGACATGTTCCGGATGCTCGCGCAAACGGGCGACAAGACGTCGGGGAACAACAATATGCTCCGTGTGCATGTCATGGCCGCCGATGGTGGCGGACTTGACGGGCTTGAACGTCCCCGCACCCACGTGAAGCGTGAGCCGCTCAATGCCAACTCCCTTGGATCGCAACGCGTCCAGCACGGATAGGCTGAAATGCAATCCGGCAGTAGGGGCGGCCACGGAGCCCTCGTGGAGTGAGTAGACCGTTTGGTAGCGAATCTTGTCAGACTCCTCCGAATCACGATTGAGGTAAGGGGGAATGGGCATGCGTCCACAGCATTCCAACACCTCGCTAAAACTCTGCCCCGAATCCCAAGAGAATTCCACCAACACGTCATTGCCCTCTTGAGCGACACGCTCGGCCACAAGCTCACGGGGAACACCACCGTCCACATAAGCGCATCGCACCACACCCTCCTTCCATTTCCGGAGGTTGCCCACCATGCACTTCCAACGGCAGCGGCCGACGGAGGCGAAGTTTTGGGCATAATCCGCCGGCGCAGCCGGCTCAAGGCAAAACACCTCGATGAGCGCCCCTGTGCTCTTACGAAAAAGCAGGCGGGCATGAATCACTTTCGTGTCGTTGAACACGAGAAGGTGCCTCGTATCCAAAATGGCGGGGACATCGCAAAAACGGCGTTCCCGAATCTCTCCATCCCCGTATGTCAAAAGTTTGGAGGAATCCCGCTCCGCCAAGGGAAATTTGGCAATTCTGTCGTCCGGCAAATCATAGGCATAGTCTTCAATCCGGATGGCTTGCAGGCGGGCCACCCGCTCCCCGGCATTTTGCGATGTTGGTTCTTCTGTCATGGATTTCTATTTTTGAGACCACAAAATTAACGGGAAAAGAGAAAAGTCAAAAAAGAACACGGGAATAGTTGCGCCCATTCGGGGAATTATTGTATTTTTGTTTGGTCAACCAAGGGAAAGGACAATGAAGACGAAACAAGACATCGTGGCAGACTGGCTGCCCCGCTACACAGGGCGGGCGTTGGAAAATTTCAGCAAATACATCATCTTGACGAACTTTGATTACTACTTGGAACTGTTCGCCGAGAAGTTCGGCGCGTCCATCGTCGGCGAGGACAAGAACATGCCCAATGCGACGGCCAACGGACTGACCATGATAAATTTTGGGATGGGAAGCCCCAATGCGGCCACAATCCTGGACCTGCTGACGGCGGTGGAACCGGAGGCCGTACTGTTCCTCGGGAAATGCGGCGGTTTGAAAACAAAATACAAGGTGGGGGACTACGTGTTGCCCATCGCCGCCATCAAAGGCGAAGGAACCTCCGACGACTATCTGCCGCGGGAAGTGCCCTCCCTCCCCTCCTTCGCCATACAAAAAGCTTGCTCGAAAGCCATCGTCAACCACGAGCGGATTTACTACACGGGAGTCGTCTACACCACGAACAGGCGGGTCTGGGAATTCGACGAGCGATTCAAAGAATATTTGGTGAAAACACGGGCTCTCGCCATCGACATGGAAACGGCCACCATCTTCACCGTAGGATTCGCCAACCGGATTCCCACGGGAGCGTTGCTGCTCATCTCGGACAGCCCGATGATTTCGGAAGGAATCAAAACGACCCAATCGGACAGGGCAGTGACCCAAAACTTCGTGCGCCAGCACGTGGGAATCGGCATCGAGACCATGGAATCCATCCGGGACAAAAATTATTCCGTAAAGCACCTCATATTTTAAAATTATGTAGTATTTTCGTCTCCCGATATTTTGAATATGTTGAAGGCAGGTTTTTATCTATTCATCACGTTGTTTTTGGCGTTTGCCGCTTGCAGAAACACACAAGAACGCCAAAACACAGGAGGCAAAGAGATTGTCAGCGAAAGCGCAGACTCTTCTGCCACGGCGAGAATCAAATTTGCGAAAGACACGCACGATTTTGGGGATTTCGCCCAAGGCGAAATCGTGACCCACACGTTCAAATTCAAAAACACCGGAGACAAATCGCTCCTTATCCAGAACATCGAGACAAGCTGCGGGTGCCTCTCCGCCTCTTATGACAAGAAACCCATCCCGCCCGGCGAAGAAGGCTCCATCGAAGTGCAATTCGACTCCAAAGGACAATACGGGAAACAATACAAAATAATTACTATCTTTGCCAACATTCCGGAGAAAGTGACCGAGATTAAAGTTTTAGCAAATATCAACTATTAATTAAAAGTAGATTTATGAACACCATTTTCATGTTAACATTACAACAAACAACCGCACAGCCCGGCGGATTCATGTCGTGGCTTCCTCTTATTCTGATTGTCATCGTATTCTGGTTCTTTATGATACGTCCGCAAATGAAGCGGCAGAAAGAATTGCGGCAATACCGCGACGCTTTGAAGAAAGGGGATAAAATCATGACCACAGGCGGTATCTTCGGAAAAATAGTCGACATCAACAACGACAACACGGTCATCATCGAAGTGGAGAGCCAAGCCCGCATGAGAGTGAGCAAGGAAGCCATCGTGAGGGACATGACGGACGCGCCCGCCCCGACAAAATAAGCGAACGGGAAGGAACACGACAGTGAAAGAATACACGTTAGCGAGTTCTTTCCCCATCCAAAGCATTTTCCGCAAGTTTTTGGAAACGCCCGTCCGCCGCGGCATTCCCGTCATTCCCCGAATGAGGAAAGAATCCGGCGGCAGGCGAGTCCAAGACAGGTGGTTCCCTATTTCAACATCCCGCGCTCCCTACGCGGGAGTTTATTTAAAAGAAATTATGTCGATGCAAAGTATCAAGACAAAAATAATATCGTATATCAGACAACACCGCAAAATTCCCCTTCAACAGAATGTGGCGACTTACGGCGTGTGTCTGGTCATTGCAACGGCCTTATGGTTTCTGAACGCATTGAACAAAACCTACGTGACGGAAATCTCCTATCCTGTCAAATACACGGACTTCCCGAAAGGCAAGCTGCTGGTGTCCGAGCTTCCCGAAGAGATGACCCTCGAAATCAAAGCCCACGGATTCGCCTTGCTGCGCTACAAAATCAGCACGGCTTTCCAACCCATCGTGTTCAACGTGAACTCATACAGCAACGGAGTCATCGAAAAGAACGACCTGCTTTCGTTCACGGTGACGACGGCGGAGGTAAAAGAACGCATCAATTCCCAGTTGAACCAAGACATCGAATTGCTGAACATCAAGCCTGAAAGCGTGACATTCGAATTCTCCCGCTTCCAAACCAAGACCGTGCCCGTCATCCCACAAGTGACCTATACCCTGAAACACCAATACATCCTAAGGAAGGACATCACGGTCACTCCGGATTCTTTGCGGATAGAAGGCCCCGCCTCCATCGTGGACACGCTGCGGGCGATTTACACGAAGCCGGTAAAATACACCAAATTGTCAAAAAGCGTCGACAAGAAAATAAAACTCCAAGATATCAACGGACTGCAACTCGACATAAAAGACGCGCGGCTGCAAATCGAAGTGGAACGCTACACGGAAGCCCGCAAAACAGTCCCGCTAGGAGTGAAGAATCTGCCAGACTCCTTACAGATTAGGCTATTCCCCAGTTCAATAGACATCACCTTCGACGTGGGGTTGAGCAACTATGACATCGTGACGGACACGAGTTTCGTTTTTGAAGTCGACTATGACGAAATCAAAAACAACCCCGAAAAGCTCCCCATACACGTGGCCAAACGTCCACATCATATCAAAGACTTGCTATTCACCCCCGTCGAGGTAGAATACCTCATCGAAAAAAAGTAGACACACGCCCTATGCTCAGAATCGGATTGACAGGAGGAATCGGAAGCGGGAAAAGCACCATAGCCCAGGTCTTCGAGATTTTGGGATACCCCGTCTACATCAGCGACAAAATGGCCTCCGTCCTAATGAACGAGGATGAAGCCATCCGCAAGCGACTGACCGCATTGTTCGGACAATCCATCTACCCGGAGGACCAACGTCTGGACAAGAAACGCCTCGCCGACATCATCTTCCGCGACAAATCGGCCCTCCGGCAAGTCAACGCCATCGTGCATCCTGCCGTGATGGAGCACTTCCGCCAATGGAGCCTTGCGCAAAACTCGGAGTTCGTGTTTTTCGAGTCCGCCATCTTGTTCGAGGCAGGGCTGGCCGAGGCCTTCGACGCCGTCGTCACCGTCTATGCGGACTTGGACACCCGTGTCCGCCGCGCCATGCGACGGGACGGCGCAAGCCGGGAAAAAATCACAGAACGGCTAAACAACCAAATGGCAGACGAAGTGAAACGGCAACGGGCCGACTTCATTGTCATGAACAACGACGACGAACAAGTTCTTCCACAAATTCAACACATTATCAACCAACTAAAACAACGGAAATAACATGGCAAAATATGGAAAATGGATTGGAGCCGGCTTAGGCTTCGTATTAGGCGGAGGCCCGATTGGCGCGCTTTTGGGCTTTTTCATCGGCTCCGCGTTCGACAAACCGTCAACCGCCGCACCGTTCCCGGACGAGGATCCAAGAACCCGCCCCACCGGACGCGGCGACTTTCTGTGCAGCTTGGTCGTACTCGCCACCGCACTCATGAAAGCGGACGAACGGGTTTTGCAATCGGAATTGAGATACGTGAAGGAATTCTTTCGCAACAACTTCGGTCCGGAAGGAGAACGGGAGGCATTGTCCATGATTAAAGAACTACTCCACAAGGACATCGCCGTGGACCAAGTCTGCGCCCAAATCCGTTTCAACATGTCGCCCGACGCCTTGACCCAACTCCTCTATTTCCTTTTCGGAATCGCCAAGGCGGACGGCACAGTATGTGAGAAAGAAGTGCGACTATTGGATCACATCGCCAACCTTTTGGGCGTTTCCCCCACGACCTACCAATCTATCAAAGCCATGTTCTACGACGATTTGGACTCCGCCTACCGCATTTTGGGCGTGACCAAAGAGGCCACCAATGAAGAAATCAAAAAGGCATACCGCAAAATGGCCGTCGAGAACCATCCCGACAAAGTAGGATACATGGGCGAGGACATCCGTAAAGCAGCAGAAGAGAAATTCTCGAAAATCAATCAGGCTTACGAGCAAATCAAGAAACAACGGGGCATAAACTAAAGAATGACGCCCCGCTTTTCATAATTCAAAGAGATTTCTTATTTTTGCCCCGCAATAAAAAAATAACCTATGTTGAAAGAGATTTTATCTATATCAGGCAAACCGGGATTGTTCAAACTAATCAGCAACACACCCAACGCTCTCATCGTAGAGTCGTTGCTCGACGGCAAACGCTCCCCGGCTTATTCCAATGCGAAAATCATCGCTCTCGAAGATATTTCCATATACACGGAAAACGAAGACATCCCGCTGAAGAGTGTGTTCAAACGCATATTTGAAAAGGAAAATGGCAAACCGGCAATCAACCACAAGGAATCGGCAAACGCCATTACGGCATACATCGAGTCTGTGCTTCCGGAATATGACAAAAACAGAGTGTACGTGTCGGACATGCGCAAAATGATTCAATGGTACAACTTGCTATTGTCAAAGAACTTGCTCAACTTTGAAGAAGAAGAAGGAAAACAAGAGGAAAGTGCGACTCCGGCGACGGAATAAATAACACCAATCCCATATTCCGGCAAGGAGCGGACTTCGTCGGCTCTTTGCCGGAATTCATTTTCACCAAAACGTTTCCCACCCCCTATGGCTAACGACTATTTCCAATTCAAGCGGTTCATCATTCACCAGGGACAATGCGCCATGAAAGTCGGCACGGACGGCGTTTTACTCGGAGCATGGGCCAACGTGGAAGAAAGCAAGGACATTCTGGATGTCGGGACAGGCACAGGCCTGATCGCCATCATGGCCGCCCAACGGAATCCTTTTGCCCGCATCGACGCGATTGAGATTGACGCCTCGGCCTGCGCCCAAGCCAAAGAAAACGTAAAAACTTGCCCATGGAACGAGCGAATCCATGTCTGTCAAGGAGCCATACAAGACTTCAATCCCGACCATAGATATGACGCGTTGCTTTGCAATCCCCCGTTCTTTGTCCGCTCCACTCCGGCGCCCGAATTGGGCAGGACAATCGCCCGCCACTGCGAAACCCTCACGCACGAAGATTTATTGCGGGCAGCGGAACGGCTATTGTCTTCCGACGGCAAACTTTGCGTCATCCTCCCTGTCACGGAAGCCCAAAATTTCATCCGTCTCGCCCAAGGAAGAGAATGGTTCGTTAACAAATTGACAAATGTTTTTCCAACCCCCCAGAAACCCCGGAAACGTTGCTTGATTGAACTGTCCCATTCAAGGCTGCCCTATCAGGAAGACTCTATAATTATTGAAACAGAAAGACATGTGTACCACCACACCTTCCATGCCCTCATGCGAGACTTCTACCTCTACCTCTAAAGGAGATTCCCCAGACCACCCGTCCCCGTTCTCAAACTTTAAGGCAATCTATACAAAAGATTAACTATCCATTAACGACCGCTTTCACAAAGTTGCCTTATCTTTGCAGTGTAGAAAACGGATAGGAAACACAGTTTTTTTTCATAAGTTTGTATGTTTAGGTTAGTAGTTAGTAATTAAATGAGAGACCGCCCCATCGGTCTCTTATTTTTTTACTACCTTTAGCCCCATTATTAGTAGATTCAGATTGTACAAAAATAAGATTATGAGAACAAAAGTCTCTTTAGGAATTGATATCGGCGGAACAAACATCGCTTACGGAGTTATCGACAAGGAAGGCAAATGCGTCATGACGGATTCCAAGCCCATCAAATTATTTGACACACCCCAAGAATTCATCGTCTCCCTCCATCAAGAGATTGAGGAACGCCTGGCAACGCTAGACGCCGACTTAATCGGCGTGGGAGTAGGCGCCCCCGACGGCAACTATTTTACCGGAACTATCGAGCACGCCGCCAATTTGAATTGGAAAGGACGGATTCCTTTCACGGAATTACTGAGAGAAACGTTCGCTCTTCCCGCATTTCTCACAAACGACGCCAAAGCCGCCGCCCTCGGAGAAATGATATATGGAGGAGCCAAAGGCATGAAAGACTTTGCCGTCATCACCCTCGGCACAGGATTGGGAAGCGGCATCGTGGTGAACGGCCAACTCCTATACGGACACGACGGCTTGGCTGGCGAGGTCGGGCACACCATCGTCGTCCCCGGCGGACGGGCCTGCGGCTGCGGACGGCGCGGCTGTCTGGAAACCTATGCCTCCGCCACCGGAATCAAGCGCACGGCCTGCGAACTGCTCGCCAAGGAAAATGCCCCGAGCCGGTTACGCGACATTCCCTACAACGAAATCTCCTCCAAAATGATATGCGAAGCCGCCCACGAAGGCGACGCCGTCGCACTGGAAACCTTCCGCTATACGGGCGAGATACTGGGCACAGCCTTGGCCAATCTGGTGGCCATTCTTCGTCCCGAGGCCATTTTCCTCCAAGGAGGAGCCGCCAACGCCGGAGATTTGCTGTTCGCTCCGACCCAGGAATACATGGAACAAAACATGCTCTTCTTGTTCAAGGAAAAGGTCAGAGTTTTACCATCGTCCCTTCCCTCCAACGCCGCCATTTACGGAGCGGCCGCATTAGTATGGAATGAACTAAAACAATCCTGATGACAAGATTTCACTTATTCCTGTTTTACGCATGCCTGACGGCGACGCTTTTCGGATGCCAAGAAGAAAAAGAGCCTCCTGTCACCGACTTGGTCGATCTTTTTGCTTGCGAGACACAAGGAGAACGGGTTTCTCCCATCACTCATATTCCTTTTGGCAACATACAGTTCTCACCCAATGTCGCCGAAGGGAATCGCATGCTCGCATTCGCATACGCTTGCCACTGCGAGACAGACACTTCAACCCCTCAAACCATCCGGCTAATGCCCATCACCCGCCCCGTCTCGGAAAGCGCCACATCCTCCTTGCCTGCCACCCGCTGGCAAACCGCCATCACTCCTACCAAGGAGAGCGCCGCTCCGGGATACTACAGCGTGACATTGGACAACGGCGTCTGCATGGACTTCTCCCTCACAAAGCATTGCGGGATGCACTCATTTTCTTTTCCTAAAGGACAATCTTATGGAATGCTTCTTGACATCGCCCCGGCCTCGTCCGAAGAAAAAATCATAAACACCTCCTTATGGAAAGCAAGCAACCGCACATTACAGGGTTACAGAAAAATGCGAACACCTGCTGGAATAAAGGAAATTTATTTTTGTCTGGAATTCTCCCAAAACGTGGAGATATGGACGGGCGAACGCCTCCAGCAAAAATTAAGCAACGGACAGGAAATTTCGGGAACGAACACCCTCGCTTGGCTCGATTTCGGGAATACGACCAACGTCATCCTCGTGAAGACAGGCCTGTCCCTGCAAACCGAGGCGGAAGCATTCACTTTTCTCCAAACAGAGCTTCCTCATTGGAGCTTTGACAAAGTGAAGCGGGAAGCCTCTCAAACTTGGCGCAAATTGTTATCCCGCATGAGAATCAAAAGCGAAGACACTCCCGCCCTCCAAGAGTTCTACACGGCCCTCTACCACGCCTATCCCATTCCCCTGCTCTATTTCGACATCCGGGAATCATATAAAAACACAGACGGCGAATTGGAAGACATCTATCAATATTTGCAGAAACAAGCCAAACCGGAGGCTGAAAGGGTATTCTCCGCGCTTGGACTACGGCCGGACCCCAACAATCACACTCGTTATTTGTTGTCCTGCCCACAATTTTCCAGAATAGTCTTACGGTTGGAACAAGACCGCCGGTTTGTCATCAAAACCGACAAGGAACATGAACAATCAACCCACATGGAGTCAGTTCTTCTCAACGGGAAGCCCTTGCAACGCGCATGGCTCACCAAAGAAGAGGTCGTTCGAGGGGGAACTCTTGAGTTTTCATTTACAGACGAATAGCAAAAGTTAAAATAAAAATGAAGAACATCGTAACAATCTTAGCCGGTGGTGCCGGTCGTCGGTTAGGAGGAAGAGCGTTCTCCTTCCTGCTAATCATGTTGTCTTTTATCGGGGCTCAAGCCCAAAAAAGACAGTTCAGCTATCAATTTGATTTGTCAGGATTCGCAGCGTCAGGCGAAAGACTTCCATTTTGGATGACAGCCAACAAACACGGACTAGTTCCGGATGGGAACGGAGGCATGATTTTCCTTGGCGTATTCTCCGACTTCACTACAAAACACAAAATCCAGTTCGCCTATGGCGTTTCAGCGTCAGGCTCTCTGTCGAAAGCCGACGACAACGTGGTCCTCGACCAACTCTACGCCAGCGGACGCTGGAGAAACCTGCGCCTCGACATCGGGATGATTCACCCCGAAGAGGAATACAACGGTATTTCCTCCACCAACGGCAACTTTGTCCTTTCCGGAAACTCCCGGGCGTTTCCCGGTTATAACCTCCGAAGCGACTACATGAAAATTCCGGGGACAAAAGGTGTCGTCAGTTTAAAATTCAACTGGGCCGACTATATGCTGGTCGACGACCGGTACGTGGAAGACACCCGTGCGCACAACAAGTCAATCTTCGTGAAGTTCATTCCCCATCACCGCTGGGAAATCATCGTCGGACTAGAGCATTGGGCACAATGGGCGGGAGACTCGCCCTCCGAAGGCAAGCAACCTTCCTCGTTCAAAGATTACTGGAGAATAGTCCGCGCCAAATCCGGAGGAGAAGGTGCCACGCGCGGCGACTCGCTCAACGCCCTCGGCAACCATCTCGGACGCGAGCATTTGCGCATCAACTACCGGGCGGACAACTACGTCCTGACTTTTTACCACGACATTCCTTGGGACGACGCCTCCGGCACCGATTTCCGCTCGTTCCCCGATGGCACGTACAGCCTCTATTACGGTTCTTTCGACCGGGAACAATGGGTGACTGACGTGATTTACGAGTTTTATTACACAAAATACCAATCCGGATCCCGCCACGACCGTCCCGCCACCCCCGAGGAAATCGCCGAGCAGGACCCGGACGACCCCTTCTACGGAAGAAGAGTCATTGGCGGATGCGACAACTACTTCAACAACGGCATTTACCGCAGCGGATGGACCTACTACCGCCGCACCATCGGCTCTCCGCTGATGACCGCCTCCGCTGGCGAACGCCTCGGCATCGTCAACAACCGCGTCATCGGCCACCACGTGGGCGTCTGCGGCATGGCTTTCCGCAAAGTGCCCTACAAGGCCATGCTCACCTACACCATCAACTACGGAACCTACGGAACAAAAATACTCGAGGCTCCCCGCCAACTGTCCGGAGCGTTGAACGTGGAAATCCCCGTCAAAAAACTGCCTTTCCGCTTGGAGGCGGGGATTTATGCCGACTATGGCAGTTTCTTGCAGGACAACATCGGCTTATCGATAAAAATCAGTCGGCAGGGAATCTTTTGATTTCCTGCTTTTTTTCCTCTCTCTCCTCGGATAACCGCACAAACATCCCGCCATAAAAATAAAACAACGCCAAGAAAAACAGAATCAACGGCCGCCCGTTCATTTTCGAAAGCGTGACGCACGTGTTGCTCACAACGAAAAAAACTGCCGTGACAGACACAACGAGCCACGGAAATCCACTCCGCCTCCAATTCCGCGCCACCGGCGCCACAAACAAATAAACCACCAGCGCCAATCCGAAAAGCCCTCCTTGTATCCAATATTGAAGAAAAGCGTTTTGAGAACTGAAATAGACTGTAATCTCGTCCTCCGCCTCAGCGAACCACTTGTGTATCCGCTCTTTCGAGTATACCCCCTCACCCCACAAGGCGAACTCGTCCACATGGTCGAATATCGCCTTGAAAATGGCTATCCGTGGCCCGATGGTCCTTCCGTCGTAATTTCCCTCCCGCATGTTCCTCAAATCCTGCTTCACCTCCTCCACCCGTTGCCCGAATTTTTCCACTCGCTTGACAGACACCGCGCTCCCCGCCACCAACACCGCCACCAACACGACCATTCCCACCCTTGTCCTCCAATGCGACAACCGGAACAAATACACGTTCAGCAATGCGAATCCCATGGCGAACCCAAGCAACGCCGACTTCGTCACCGTGAACACCAAAAACGCCAGCGACAGCAAGAACATCCCCCCGAAGACCATCCTTTTCCACCATCGTCCAGCCCGGAACGCCAAAAAATAAGCGAACAACGCCGCCACCGCCATCCCCATCGCCCGCATCTCTATCAGATACACGCTCCCCAACACCTCTCTGTTGTCCCCGAAACGCGTAAATATCAACACTTTCAACGCAGACTTCAAATCCGTCAAAAACCAAAATCCTATCATGTCGTAACACACATAGCACTGCAGGCATACATTCCCCGCGCAGAAGACCGCCAAAAACGCCCTCAACAACCGCGGCGTCATCCACTCCCTCAACGCCGACACGTACACCGGTATCAGCACGAACCCCAGCAGCAACGCCTCGAAAAGCGAATACGTCGGATTTCCCTCCATGCGCCCCCCTCCCACGACCACCGTCGTGTGCAAAGCGAAATACAACAAGAACGCCACATTCGCCCCAATATATACCTTCCCGGCCTTCCACCCTTCCCTTGCCGAGCGGCTACCCCAAAACGCCAAAAATGTCAATGCGACCAGCAAACCGTTGAACAAACTGTCCCACAACGGACCCACGCTTCCCAGCAGAAAGCCCAACAGCAGAAATCCCCCTTTCTGCACCCGTTCCATATTTGTCATTCCCTCTTTACACACGGCACACAATCTGTTTCAAATAACTCTCGTCACGAATCTCCTCCATGTCCTCCCGCCGGTCGTGGGCCTCCTGCACATACTTCCCCGCAATCTTAACCTT
Source organism: uncultured Butyricimonas sp. (assembly GCA_944320555.1). Lineage (GTDB taxonomy): Bacteria > Bacteroidota > Bacteroidia > Bacteroidales > Marinifilaceae > CALUMT01. Next base: position 13,396 of record CALUHX010000058.1, read on the forward strand.
GTCCCTCGCCCCCCTCAAAAACCACTCGTATTCCACGTCCACGTGTCCTATATCTATCGCCCAAAATCCCTCTTTCGCCAAATCATAGGCCAACACCGTCGCCGTCTGCCCCAACGCCAGCAAAATCAACTTGTCCGCCCCGTAAACCTTGGCGGCTTGCAAAATCTCCTCATACTTATCGAACGCGTCCTCCGCCGGAGCCAGCACCCGCACCAAAGAACCCGCCTTGGCGAACAAGTCATTGTTCACTCCCAACCGGCTATACTCACCCTCCACCAACAACACGTCCCTCCCCTCCCATATCCGCTTAATCTTTTCCAAATACCCCCCACACACCCGCTTGTCTTTGTAGGCGAAATAAAAACGCGTGAAAGAAGCGTCGTAATACACGCGCTCTTTCCGCAAGCTCGAAGCCAACAAATCGTAAGCCTTTACAAAAAAGGACAGCCAAAAAACCTTCGTGCGAAAATTGATGTTCTTTTGCGACACCAACGCATAAGGGATACACACGATATGATTCGGAACAGCCGCGTCCAACACCTCCCGCAAGCGTCTCGCCAGAACTGGATTATAGCGACAAAAACCATTCCCCTTCTCTCTTATCACGTTAAACTCCCCGTCCCCATAGCGGCTCACAGAGCAATGCTCCCTCAGAATCACGTCCAGCGTCTCGTCCGTGGAGCGGATATCCGGCACAAAACCCAATTCTCTCACCTTCCTTGCGTAACGTCCCTTATACTTCAAAAAGCGTATCGCCAGATCCACTCCATAAAACACATTCTTCATAACAACTCATCCTTACCGTTTCCTTATTTCAAATACTGGTCCAACCCCTTTTCGCACCAAGTCGCTTTCTCCGCCACCTTCTCGTGATAATAATCAAAATTCTTCTTCCTATTCTGCATGTGCTTGTCCTCGTGCCACAGGTGGAAAACAATCGCAGCGAACTTCAACGCTAACTTCTTACGTCCAATATTCAACAAGCGCACGCTCAAATCATAATCCTCTCCACCCCATCCCACGTAGAACTCATCGTAACCGTTCACCGTCACCAAATCCTCCTTCCAAAACGACATGTTACATCCCAACCCCGGACGCGTTTTCCGCCTTGGGGCCAGATATTTCGCCAATGGCAGGCAATGTATCGCATTCTCCCTCCGCGACAATCCCCAAGAGAAAAAAGACAACGGCACGTATTTCACCGTCCCGCACAACCGCTCCGTCCGCTTCCGCTCGATATTCACCCTTCCACCCTTGATGTAGCATCCCCGCTGAGCGCAAGCCACATGGTCCGCCACAAAACGGGAATGTAAAACCACGTCCCCGTCCACCTGAATGATATACTCATACTTGGCCGCTGCGATACACTTATTGCGACACATCGCCAGCCGGAACCCCTCGTCCTCCTGCCACACATGCGTCAACGGCACCGGAAAATCCTGCCGGAATCGTTCAATCACCTCCCTCGTCTCCTCCCCCGACCCGTCGTCCCCCACAATCACCTCGTCCGGCAGCAACCGTTGCCGCCTCACGCTCTCCAGACACAACGCCAATGCGTCCGGCCTATTATATGTAGAAATTATCAACGAAGTCTTCATCTCCCTATTGCATTTTTAACATAACACACTCATTTCAACTAATTTACACCTATCCCTTCCAATACAAAAAAACGATCGTTTATTTGTATTGCAAAAATATACTATTTTTCTCAATATCAAAAGAAAGGTCGAACGAATATTTTTACTGACAATCAGCATTTTACATTTTCATCTCTGTCTCAAGTTTTTCGCATTTCTTGGATATAAACAAACGATGGTATATTGATATAAAATTAGGATGATGCGACAGTTTCAGACACACTTTTTCTTATGCGTTCCATTGCTTTTGGGGAGTCTCATTCCTCTGACCGGCAATGCGTTCAACTTCATCCTGCTCGCCTTCATCCTGCTGCTCGCATGGAAATCCAACAAACAATTCCGGACGGACATCAAAGCCGGGAAATCCCTGCTTCTCGTGAATGCCGCGTTTTTTCTCTATTTTTCCATACAAACCATCATCATTCTGGCAAAGGGGAACCTTGCCGCCAAACCCAATTACGGCATGTTCGAATCCCTATTGCTCTGCTTCATCCTCATCCCTGTCTACGTCTCCACATGGCGCTCATGGATTTCGCCCCGCCTGCTCCAAAAATTCCTGCTGAATTTTTGCCTCGGCTGCCTTGCCCTCAACACATACGCCCTCGTCCACGTCATCCACTCCTTTGAACTAAAGAGCGTGAAAGAGACGTTCTTATTCCTATACGACACCCGGTTCGCCGCCAACCGCCCCCTTCTAGGCACCACCCTTTGGCTCGAAGCCCAAGCGACCCTCCTGGCCATTGCCGCCATTGCCAGCTATTTCCTGTTTATCGTCCGGCCAAAACACCGGCCGCTTCTGTTCCTCCTGTTCATAATCCTGACAACATTCCTCTCGTTCACCATGACCAAATCCGCCATCATCGGATTCATTCTCGGATTCATTCTCGTCAACATCTTCCTGTGGCGGAGACTGTCTTCGCGGATGAAAATCATTTTCTCCCTGCTCGCCATCGTAGTGGCCACAAGCTGCTTCCCTCTCGCCAAACATTTCCCGAAACAGCTACGCATCAATGAGACAAAACAAGAAATCCACAACATACAAGAAGGCAATTTGCGCGAGACCGGCTCGCTCGCCCCGCGCATCGCTTTCCTCAAGGAATGCCACGACCATCGGGACGAGTACATGCTATGGGGCGTGGGCGTCGCCATGAAACAACGAATCAAAGCATGGTACGAGGCCTCGCCCCACAACATCGCCCATTACTCAAGCGTCAACAACACCTTCCTGCATTATTGGATCATGGGAGGAATCGCCGGGCTCGCCTTTGTCCTTTTTTGGTTTTTCGCGCCAATCGTCCGAATGTTCAAAAAAGGCCGATTCTCATTCCTTGTGCTTGGCCTTTCCCTCGTCTTGATTGTTGTCAGCAACTCGTGTGTCACGCTCGCATGGTCCAATCTGCGGACATGCGCGCTCATGCTCCTCTCAATGTTCTATCTCTACGGGGCCGCATTCACCGCACAGGAAAACGATGTCCCGCAACGCCGACCGTCAAACCTTAAACAACGCGTCCAATGAAAAACCAATCGAAAAAACACAAACGCATCATCATCCGCATGCCTAACTTCATCGGTGACTCAATAAACGCCACCCCGGCGCTCGAACTGGTCGCCCAAGCCTATCCCGACGCGGAAATCACATTGCTCGGCCCGTCGTTCTTGCGCGAATTGTTTCAAAACGACCCCAGAGTAAAAAACGTCATCACCGCCGACAAAAAGAAAAAACGCCGACTTGCGACGCTATACGCCCTCCTCTCCCGCCATTTCGACCTCGGCATTCTATTCACCAATACCTTGGCCACCGCCCTGTTGATGCGCATGGGCGGAGTCAAACGTCTCGCCGGATACGACAACGAAGGACGCGGATTCCTATTGGACTACAAGCCGAAATTGAACCGCAACACGCACTACATCAACCGATACGCCATGCTCGTCAATGGCTGTCTCGGCGACAAGTTCACCCACCTTCCTCCCCTAAAGATTTATTTCGACAAAAACGCGGGCCTCCACCTTCCTCCGGGAAAACCCGTCATCGGCCTCTACCTCGGCGGCACAAACAAAAAACAACGACGCTACCCCGAAACCTACGCGCCACGCCTGCTCCGGCTCCTATGCGACTATCGGCTCGTCCTGCTCGGCGACGCGAACGACGCTCCCGCCCAAGCGGAATACGCCCGCCAAGTCCCCGAAGCCGACATCACAGACCTATCCGGCAAAACTTCCATCGAAGAATTCGTCGCCACCATCGCCGGCCTCGACCTTCTCATAACCATCGACTCCGCCGCCATGCATATAGCCGCAGCCACAAACATCAAATTCATCGCCCTTTTCGGACTGTCCACCAGCCCCACGTCCGCCATCCTCCCCCGGTCAGCGAACGGTGTCTATTTGAAAATCGAGAACAACCTCATCAACGAAGCCGATTACATGAACAACCTCACCCCGGAAACCATACTCCAGCATGTCCACTCCATACTCGCTCCCCGTCATGAAAAGCAATAAAGAAATCGTAAACATCATCGTTCCCGTCTATAAAACGGAACTGACCCCGTATGAAAAACTCTCCCTCGACCGTCTGGTGCAAGTGCTTGGCAACTATCCGAAGACCATCATCCATCCCCGAGGCTTAAACCTTGCCCCTGTCACGGACCGGTATCCCGGCGCGTTCACCACACAGGCATTTGCCGCCGACTACTTCGCCGACATCGACGGCTACAACCGTCTCATGCTCTCGCCCGAACTTTACGAGGCGTTCCTCTCTTTCGGCCATATCCTCATTTACCAATTAGACGCATACGTGTTCCGTGACGAACTAACGGCATGGTGCGCCCGTGGCTACGACTACATCGGCGCGCCGTGGCTATGCAAGACCAAATACAACCGCTTCCCTTTGAACATATTCCTGAAGACAAGAGGACTCGCCTACCACCTGTTCCACATCAAACACCGCCAACAATGTTTCTACCGCGTAGGCAACGGCGGACTGTCCTTGCGGGTTCCCGCATCCTGCCTCCGCATCCTCCGCGAGCAACAATCGACCGTCAAACACTATCTAAAGAATCTCCAGAAAAGCAGCCAATACAATGAAGACGTGTTTTGGGCATTGGAAGCCGCCCGCCAACCCTATTTCCGCATCCCCGGTTGGCAAGAAGCCCTGCGCTTCTCCTTCGACCTTTTCCCCGAACTTTGTTACCACTATTCCCAACACCACCTTCCTTTCGGCTGCCACCGTTGGCACAAAGAACTCCAATTTTGGCAAGACCACATCCCTCTGCCCAAATAATCCCGACCCTTCATTCCCCTCCTCCCTCTTCCCCTCCCATCCCTTCCTCCCCACAATTTCCCCGGCCCTTTCTTCCCTTTCCTCGAATTCAACCATGCGACAAACAAAAAACACGACATCAAAAGCATTCGGGAAAATGCCACCGCCAATACCTATCCGGCTCCTATCACCGCCATACCCGCGCCGGGGATGGGCTTGCTCTGTCGAGCATCTGCGGGGTATTTGTCGAGCATCATCCGAGTTCGGGAACTCGCCAAGACCTCTCCAAAAGCTCCCCTAAAGCTCCGCAAACCAAGCCCATCCCCGGCGCAAACATGGAGGGGACATGAAGGAGGCACAACGTCAAGCACGGACAGAGAGACACCACCATCAATGACGAAGACAGGCGGCGAGCATGGGACGCAAGGCCGCCCACACCCTGTCGACAGTGAGCGTGTCGAAGCGCTCGGCATCGGTGAGACGGTTCCACTCGTCAGAGGACAGATAGTCGCGGGGCGAGACGTGACGGTTGCGCTCGCCGGGATGGGGCAACCACTTGCGCAGGCTCACCTGCGGCGGGTAGATGGCGAAGCACGGAAGGCCGAACGCCTGCGCCATGTGGCGGGCTCCCCCCTCGTTGCCAAAGAAGAAGCCGGCATTCGACAGCAACGCCCCCAATTGCCGGAGGCCGCGCGCCTCCACGTCGATGAACATGCCGGAGGGACGGCCCATCGCCTCGTACAATTCCACGGCCGCCTCCCTCTCGGCAGGGGCGTAGTTTATGACAAGTTGCGCGCCATATTCCCGGAGAATCCGGGCGAGGACTTCCCGCATCCGGGCCTTGTCCCACTCCTTGCCGGGGACGCGGGTCAGGGGGGCGCACACCATCACGGGGCGGGAGAAATCGACGCCGCATTCCTTCATATACTCCCGGAAAGCGGCGGTCTCCGCCTCCGTGACGCTCAGGTCGAAGGCGGTGACGTAACGCAGGGGCCTCTCCCTTTTCAGCGGGCGCAGCATGTGAAGGTTCTCCCGCACCTCGGAGACGGTCTCCGCGGCGGAGAAAGTGACGCGATGATTGAACCAAAGGCAGTTGTACCATTTCCGCCGTCCGATGCGATAGGGGACACCAGGGGCGAAGATGGAGAACCAGCTCGTCTTCAACGTGCCCCGCAGGTCAATGAGCGCGTCGTAACGCCCGCGGCGCATGACGCGCCACACTTTCCGCAGATAGAGGCGGGGAGTGTGGTTTTCCCGCTCGGAGAAGGGGATGACCCTGTCCACGGCGGGATGCCCCTCAAACAAGGGAGCAATGGCCTCGTTCAGCACGTAGTGAATCTCGGCATCGGGGAAATTCAGCCGCAACGTGTTGCAGATGACAGAGGAGACGACCGCGTCGCCCACCCGCCGGAACCGGACGACAAGCACCTTTCGTATCATTCTTCCTTCTTTTTACGGTAAAGGACAGGATTCAAATCCGGATCGTTATACATCTTCATCTGCCGATAAACCTTCACACGGCGGCACCCCGCCAGCACGTCGGCCCGAAGCCGGTCGATGGCCGACACCAAATCGTCCCGCTGCTCCAAAAGCAGGGAAAGCCGCCGGACACACTCGGCGCAATGGTCGCCCCCCGCCTCGTAGCGCATAGACTCCTCCCGCATGTGATAGACGCGAATGGCAAGGATGGAAAGGCGGTCCAACGCCCAACCGAGGCTTTCCGTATTCAGCGGAGCGTCAGGGGCGCAGGGGATTTTCCTGAACTCCTCGGCAAAACGGTCGTCCAATTGCTCGACCAGCGCAGTGCGCCATTGGTTCAAGGCGTCTATTCTCCGCTTGACTTCCAAGGCCTCCCGAGGCTCGATGAGGGGAGCCCGCATACGGTCCTCCAGATGCCATTGGAGGGAATCGACCCGGTTTTTCTCGTAAAGGCAGTACTCCAGAGTGTCCGCTCCGAAGGGATTGGGCGCGTCCTTCTTTTTCCCCTCCCGGAGGTGGTAGTCGTCCACGCTCCGCTCAAAAATCTCGTAACATTTTTCGGCAAATGACATAGCGTTCCTCCATTTCTGTTTTTCGGCTTTCCCTGCAAATATAGCCATTCCTCCGCAAATGAAAAAGCCCCGCCTCCCCACTTTCCCATTTTTCCAACGCCGAGGCCAGCCTCCCCGCATAATAACAAGGAAGATTTCTCTATTCAAACACTCAAAATATGACATCAACAACTCACGCAGGGGAAAATAGGAATTTTCGCCCCAAACGGGGGCACAAGGGGAAGGGCGAAGGGAAGGAAATTCCCGCCGAGAGGGCGACAAGGAAGAAAGTGGAAATCACTTCCCTTTCTTCACAGATCGGGACACACGCCCGAAACGCTTGAGGCAAGCGAACTTGCGCCACAAATTCATTTTCCGGCACGAGGGAACGCCGTGGCGGGCGATGTAGTCTCTGGCGGCGTCCAACATCCGTTTGCCCACAAGGCCATCAAGATAGGGGTCGTAATTTTCCCGGAACCACTTCCGCTCGAGGGCATGTTTGTCCGCCAAAGTGTCATCGAAAGCGGCGGACAATTGTCCGGGCTCGGTGATGTTGTTCCAATAAATTTTTTCGGCGATGGAGTTCAACGTAATCACCGGCTTGTCGAGCAAGAGAAACTCATAGACGGCCGAGGAGGTGTCGCTAATCATCACGTCGGCCATAAGGAGGCACTTGCTGATGTCGTGGTCGTCCCGCCAGACAATGTTTTCATACTCCTCCGCGAGCGGCTTGTACATATCTATCCACTCCTGCCTCGTAAGGGGATGGAACTTCAAGAAAAGCAGAATGTCCTTTTCCCGCGCCAACCGCAACAGCTCCTCCTTCATGCGGGGAAGCGAGGTGAGCGACGGGGAAAAGGTGGGGGCATACAGCACCAACTTCTTTTTCCCATGTACGGCGAGCAGGCGGGCCTTCTCCTCGTCGAAGTCGCGCAAGTGGCGGAAAATCCAATCCTGCCGGGGCCATCCCGTTTCGGCGACCTCGAAATTGCCGTATTCCCGGGCCATTTCCCGGAAACGACTCGTGAAATAAGGGCCTGGGGTGCAATACATATCGAAATACCCCCTGATATGCCATCCCCGCTTTTTCTCAGTGGCATAGCCGTGGAAGGTGTAAATCTTCACGCCGGGCAAATAGTATGGCACAATGTTGCAAGGGACATAAATGGCTTCCGGAGAAAAATCGTACACCTCTTGCATGTCCGATGTCCAACGCACGTCCTTCTCCAATGGAAATGTTGGAATGTTTTCCCGATGAACATACCACAAAATCTCATGACCTCCTTCCTCCCTCGCCCGCAAGTCAATCGGACGCAATATGCTAATCGCATATTTCTGCTCACAAAACAAAATGATTCTCATTTTCTTATCAATATTTCGTATCTCTATCGCACCTCTTTTAACAAAGAATTACAAAAATAAGCAATTCATCAATATCTCAAAATGTTCACGCAAATAATTTATTTGGCAGAGTCAATCAGCAAGTGCAATATTACGAAATAAATTTGAAGAACTCCCTTTTTGGTGTGGAGAAGTTTAGT
>CALUHX010000059.1 GCA_944320555.1 uncultured Butyricimonas sp.
CGGCTTGTCGTCACGTTCCTCCTTTTTACTGACATAAGTTTACTCTTTTTAAAGTCAACTTATTTAGGATAAGACAAGTCTGCTTTCCTGAAGAAAGTTGGCTTGGTAATTACCAAATTAACGACACCCTCCCTGCCCGCCTCCTGCCCCCGACTTCCCCGCCGACAATTCCGCCACGGGAAACAGGTCAAAAAAAACGAACCGAGCTTTTTCTTTTATCAAAAGTTTGCATTATACTTGCAAAAATAACCAGCGAGACATCACATGGAAGATTATTCTCAATTAGAAAAGTTCATTCGGGAGAATTACGCCGCCATTTGCGCCGTGGCCATGCGGTTCGTGGACAAAGACACCGCACAGGACATCACGCAAGACGTGTTGTCGAAATTCTGGGAAAACAGGGAGCAGTACAAAGACGTCAAATCCCTCGACGACTTCCTGTTTGTCATGGTGAAGAACGCGGCCCTGAGCTATCTCCGCTCCCGGCAAAGGGAAAACGAGCGTTACAAGCAAATGGAGCGGGAAGAGGCGGAGGAGCAAGTGTTCCACTCGCTCGTGGAAGAAGAGACCAACCAGCTGCTCATCCATGCGATAAACCTCCTGCCCGCCCAAACAGCCCACGTGATGCGCCTGGCCCTCTCCGGATACTCGAACAAAGAGATTGCCCTCCTCGTGAACGTGTCCGTGAACACCGTGAAGACGTTGAAATACGGGGGTGTCCGCAAGCTGAGGGAATATTTCGAGAGCCACAAGTTCTAATCGGGGAAACAAGATAAGGAACAAATTCCTACCTTCGCGCAAAAACAGGATTCGCCATGCATCTATTCTACACACCGGACATTCAAGGAGAGACCCTCGCGCTCCCGGAGGAGGAGTCGAGACACTGCGTAAGGGTCTTGCGGCTCGACAAGGGAGACATCATCCACCTCGTGGACGGGCGAGGGAACTGGTACCGCTGCGAAATCACGGTCCCCGACCCCAGGCGTTGCGAGGCGCGCCTCCTCGAGAAACAGGAGGGGCACGGGCGGAGAGACTTCCACCTGCACGTCGCCATCGCCCCCACCAAGAACATCGAGCGCACGGAATGGTTCCTCGAGAAAGCCACGGAAATAGGCGTCGACGAAATCACCCCCCTGCTTTGCGAGCGTTCGGAACGGCGGACCATCAAGGCCGACCGGCTGGAGAAAGTCGTCATTTCCGCCATGAAACAGTCCTTGAAGGCCTATCTTCCCAAGCTGAACCCCCTGACCGATTTCCGCCAGTTCGCAGCCCTCCCGGCCGACGGCCCGCGCTACATCGCCCATTGCGAGGAGGGAGAGCGGAAACTCCTGAAGGAGGCCTACCGACGCGGGGAGAACGCCACCATCCTCATCGGCCCGGAAGGCGACTTCTCGCCCTCGGAAATCGCCTGGGCGACGCAGCACGGCTTCATCCCCGTCTCCCTGGGAGACAGCCGCCTGCGCACGGAGACGGCGGGAATCGTGGCCTGCCACAGCATCCAGTTCATGAACGAGTGACGCGACAAGAAACGAGGCCGCGACAAATGTTTCCGCCCCATCCGCTCCAAGATGGAATATTTCCCATATCTTCGCGGAAGTGAAAAACGGCATATATTAACCAATCTCGAGGAAAAGAACATTGTGGATTTTATCAGCGAACTAAACGAAAACCAACGGAACGCCGCCACGCACACCGACGGCCCGTCGCTTGTCATCGCCGGAGCGGGTTCCGGCAAGACCCGGGTGTTGACCTACCGGATCGCCCACCTGCTGAGCCAGGGCGTGCCCGGCTACCGGATTCTGGCCCTGACGTTCACGAACAAGGCCGCCCGGGAAATGCAAAAGCGAATCGCGGCCCTGGTGGGCCAAGACAACGCCTCCGACCTGTGGATGGGCACGTTCCACTCCATATTTTCAAGATTCCTGCGCATCGAGGCCGAACAGCTCGGCTACACGTCCAATTTCACCATCTACGACGCCCAAGACTCCAGGAACCTCATCAAGTCCATCATCAAAGACATGAAACTGGACGACAAGGTGTACAAGCCCAACGACGTGCTCGGGCGCATCTCCATGGCCAAGAACAACTTGATCGTCGCCCAGGCGTACGCCCAATCGTCCAAAATCGTCCTGGCGGACAAGGCGGCCAAGAAACCGCTCATCTCCGAGATTTACAAGCACTATCAAACACGGTGCAAGCAAAGCGACGTGATGGATTTCGACGACCTGCTGCTGCAAACCAACATTCTCTTCCGCGACTTCCCGGAGACGCTGGCCAAATACCAGCGGAAGTTCGACTACATCCTGGTCGACGAGTACCAGGACACGAACTACGCGCAATACCTTATCATAAAGAAGCTCGCCGAGACGCACAGGAACATTTGCGTGGTGGGCGACGACGCCCAAAGCATCTACTCGTTCCGAGGGGCCCGCATCGAAAACATCCTGAACTTCCGGAACGACTATCCCGACTACAAAATCTACAAGCTGGAACAGAATTACCGTTCCACCACCACCATCGTCGACGCCGCCAACAGCATCATCAGCCGAAACAAGGAACAAATCCCCAAAAACGTCTATTCCCGCAACGAGGAAGGCGACAAAATCCGGGTGATGAAAGCCATGACGGACAAAGAGGAGGGGTTCCAGGTGGCGCAGGAGATTTTCAGGCTCTCCCAATACGAGCAGGCCGAATACGCCGACTTCGCCATTCTCTACCGCACGAACGCCCAGTCGCGCATCATGGAGGAGTCTCTGCGAAAACGGAACATCCCCTACAAGATTTACGGGGGACTCTCGTTCTACCAACGCAAAGAAATCAAAGACCTGCTGGCCTATTTCCGCCTGACCGTGAACCCCAACGACGAGGAAGCCCTGAAGCGCGTCATCAACTATCCCCGCAGAGGCATCGGGGACACCACGGTGGACAAGCTGAAGGAAGTGGCCTTGAGGTACGACGTGAGCATCTGGACCGTGCTATGCAACCTGGAGAGGGTGCCCGGCGTCGTGTCCAACACCACGGCGGGGAAACTGCGCAACTTCCAGGAACTCATCGAACGTTTCACCCGGACGACAGCGGAGGAAAACGCGTTCGACGCCGCGCAACTCATCGCCCGCGCCTCCGGCATCATCGAAGACCTCTCCGCCGACGACACGCCGGAGGGCGTCTCCCGGCGCGAAAACATCCAAGAACTGCTCAACGCCGCGAAAGAATTCACGGCCACCGCCTACAAAGAGGGACGGGACGACAAACTCCCCGCTTTCCTCGAAGGCGTCGCCCTCCTCACCGACCAAGACAACGAGAAACCGGAAGACACGAACAAAGTGACCCTGATGACCATCCACTCCGCCAAAGGCCTGGAGTTTCCCAACGTCTTCATCACGGGCATGGAGGAGGACCTGTTTCCCGCCCAGCAATGCGCCCTGTCGCCCCAAGCCCTGGAGGAGGAGCGCCGGCTTTTCTACGTGGCCCTCACGCGGGCGGAAAAACGGGTCGTCCTGACCTACTCCACCTCGCGGTACAAAAACGGCAACATGGTCTATCCCCGCCCCTCCCGGTTCATCGCCGAAATCGACCCGCACTATTTGGACGGATTCTTCACGCCCGCGCGCCCGCCCCAAACGACCCTGCCGCATTTCCAAAACCGGACGGCCGGCATTCCCAAACCCCAGATTTCAATCCAGAAAAAGGTGGATGTCCCCGCCATCGACTTGTCGAAACTCCAACCCGCGAACAACGAACAACTCGCGCCGGAGATGGTCGTGCACCACCCGACCTTCGGGACCGGGAAAATAACCGCCATCGAAGGCCAAGGGGCGAACAAACGGGCAAGGATATATTTCGCCCGCCACGGCGTCAAAGTGCTGATGTTAAAATTCGCAAAATTGTACAGACAAACAGATTAAACCATGCCAATCACACAAAATTTCCGTACATTTGCCACACAATTCATGCCACGGCATGACCTGATTAGAAAATTACCCACGAATGGAAAATAATTACAACACTAGAAGGAAAAGGCTCATCCTGCCCGAATACGGGAGGAATATTCAAACAATGGTAGACCATCTGGCCACGATTCAAGACAGAGAGGAAAGGAACCGCGCCGCGCGCACCATCATCAGCGTGATGGGGAACTTGTACCCGCACTTGCGCGACATTCCCGACTTCCGCCACAAATTGTGGGACCATCTGGCCATCATGTCCAATTTCACGCTGGACATCGACTCGCCGTATCCTCTGCCCTCCAAGGAAAAACTACAGGAAAAGCCAAAGAAAGTCCCCTATAGCAACCACCGCATCAAATACAGGCACTACGGCCTCTTGACGGAAAAGCTCGTCGAGAAAATCAAAGAGATGAAGAATCCCGAGCAAAAACGAGCCTTGACCGTGCTGACCGCCACCCACATGAAAAAATCGTTCCTCACGTGGAACAAAGACAGCGTGGAGGACGAGCAAATCTACAACGACATCAACACGCTTTACGGCGGGGACATCGAAATGCCGGAGGGAATGACGCTCTCGCACTCGAAAGATTTGCTGCAAAAGACCATGAACGTCAACAGCAACAAGAAGAACAACAACCGGCAACAAAAGAACAAGAAGAATTTCTACAAAAAACACAATTAACCCCGGGCCATGGACGCGACGCTCCTTCTCGGCAGCAACCAAGGGGACCGACGAGGAATCATCGAGGAAGCCCTGAGACGGTTGACCGTCATCGGCCGCCTGAGGACTTGCTCATCCCTGTACGAAACGGCCCCGTGGGGATTCGAGTGCGAAAATACCTTTTACAACATGGCCGCCGTTTACTCCACCGACCTCGCCCCGGAGGACGTTCTTCGCGTTTGTCTGGAGGTAGAGAAGGAATTGGGCCGTCGGCGCATCGGCGCAGGCTATTCTTCGCGGCCTATCGACATCGACATCATTTTCTGCGACGACCGAATCATCGAGCGGCCCGACCTTTCCGTCCCCCACCCGCGGATGACCTTGCGCAATTTCGTGCTCGTCCCGCTATGCGAAATCATGCCCGGCTTTATCCATCCCGTCACCCACAAATCCATCGCCACCCTCCTCCGGGAGTGTCCGGACACCCTTCCCGCCGTCCGCCTCGGCGAGTGACCGCCTCCCGTCCGTCCGCACGGAAACCCCGCTGCGGACACGAAAGAATTCCGCTGTCATTCGAGGCGGCGGATGTCGGCGCCGATGGCGTTCAGCTTCTCGTCGATGCGCTCGTAGCCGCGGTCGATCTGGTCGATGTTGTCAATGACGCTGGTGCCTTGGGCGGAGAGAGCGGCGATGAGAAGGGCGATGCCGGCGCGGATGTCGGGAGAGGTCATTTTGGTGGCGCGGAGCTGCGACTCGTGGTTTTGGCCGATGACCGTGGCGCGGTGGGGGTCGCAGAGGATGATTTTGGCACCCATGTCGATGAGTTTGTCGACGAAGAAGAGCCGGCTCTCGAACATCTTCTGGTGGATAAGGACGCTTCCCTTGGCCTGCGTGGCCACGACGAGAAAGACGCTGAGGAGGTCGGGGGTGAGTCCGGGCCAGGGGGCGTCGGCGACGGTGAGAATGGAGCCGTCGATGAAATTCTCGATGAGGTAGTGCTCCTGCCGGGGAATATACAAATCGTCCTCCCGCTCCTCCACCCTGATTCCCAGTTTGCGGAAAGCGTTGGGAATTATGCCGAGGTCGGGAATGCTGACGTTCTTGACGGTGATTTCAGAGCGGGTGAGAGCGGCAAGGCCGATGTAGCTGCCGACCTCAATCATGTCGGGCAGGCAGGCGTGGCGGGTCCCGCCAAGGGCCTCGACCCCCTCAATGGTGAGGAGGTTGGAGGCGATGCCGGAAATGCGCGCGCCCATGCGGTTCAGCATTTTGCAAAGTTGCTGGATATAAGGCTCGCAGGCAGCGTTGTAGATAGTAGTGACCCCTTTGGCGAGGACGGCGGCCATGATGATGTTGGCGGTGCCGGTGACGGAAGCCTCGTCGAGGAGCATGTACGTCCCCCTCAATTGCTGGGCCGAAGCGCGGAAACACCCTTTCTGCTCGTCATATTCGAACGTGGCGCCCAACTTCTCGAAACCGAGGAAATGGGTGTCGAGGCGGCGCCGGCCAATCTTGTCGCCGCCGGGCTTGGGAATCACGCCAAAGCCGTAACGGGCGAGGAGCGGGCCGAGAATCATGATAGACCCGCGGAGGCTGGCCGCCTTCCGGTAGAAGTCCTCGGTGGCGAGATAGGAAAAATCGAGGACACGGGCGCAAAAGGCATACTCGCCTTTCGCCCGCCGCTCGACCCGCACTCCCATGCCGCGCAGCAGCTCAATAAGTTTCAACACGTCCAGAATCTCCGGAATATTTCCGATAACGACCTCCTCGGGGGTCAGGAGGGAGGCGCATATTACTTGCAGGGCCTCGTTCTTCGCCCCCTGGGGGGACAATTCTCCTTTCAGGCGTTTGCCGCCGACAACTTCAAATTTGCTCATGACACGTCTTGGTTTCTCGTTTGAGGCAAATATAGCGAATATCGGGCAGCGGCGCATGGAAAAAAGAAAAAATATTCAGCGGGTTGGAATATAAATTTATATCGTTATATTTGCCAAATGTAAATTAGATCACTCATAAAAACAGACACTGTATGAAAAGCTTCTTGAAGTACACCCTCGCCACCATTGTCGGCATCGTCGTCGTCAATGTGGCCCTGTTTTTCATTCTCATAGGATTCGCAGGGGCCATGATAGGCTTGTCCCAACAAACCTACGACGTGAAGGACAACACGATTCTGCACCTGACTTTCTCAGAAAGCATTCCGGACCGCGCCTCGGCGAACCCGCTGGGCAACTTCAACCCGCTCACCATGTCGACGAGCAAGCCCACGGGCCTAAACCAAATCCTCGCCCAGATAAAGCAGGCAAAGACGGACAGCCGGATTTGCGGCATTTATCTGGACATAAACGACATCCTCTCCAATTTCGGGGGGCTGGCCACGATAGACGAGATACGCGCGGCCCTGCTGGACTTCAAGGAAAGCGGGAAGTTCATTTACAGCTACTCGCTGATGGGCTACTCGCAGAAGAGCTACTATCTGGCATGCGTCGCCGACAGTGTTTTCGTGAATCCGGAGAGCACCCTGCAACTGGCGGGATTGAGCGCCACCGTGTCGTTCTACAAGGAGACGCTGGAGAAGCTGGGCGTGCGCCCCGAAATCTTCCGCGTCGGGAAATTCAAGTCCGCAGTGGAACCTTTCACCTCCATGGAGATGAGCGACGCGAATCGGGAACAAATGCAAAGATACCTCTCCTCGCAATGGGGAAACATGGTGGCGGGGATATCCGACGCCCGCGGCATCTCCGCACAACGCATAAACGAGCTGGTGGACAACTTCAAGATATACACGACGAAGGAATTCGTGCAGGAGGGCTTTTTCGACGGGGCCATCTACAAACACGAGATGATTGAGAAACTGAAACGGGCATGCGGCCTGACCGCCGAGGAGGACTTGCGCATGGCGTCGCTGTCCGAGTACGCGCAAGGGAACGTGCCCGAGGTAAGCACCGCCACGGACAAGGTGGCCGTCATCTTCGCCGAGGGCAACATCGGCGTGCAACAGGGAGGGGGCGGCATCGGCCCGGACCTCGCCGAGACTATCCGCCAAGCCCGGGAGGACAAGGACGTGAAGGCTATCGTGCTGCGGGTGAACTCAGGGGGCGGCAGCGCGCTGACCTCCGACATCATCTGGAAGGAAGTGCAATTGGCCGCCCGGGAGAAAGTGCTCATCGCGTCGATGGGCAACGTGGCCGCCTCCGGAGGGTATTACATCTCCTGCGCAGCCGACACAATCATGGCGGAACCGACCACCCTGACCGGCTCCATCGGCATTTTCGGACTCACCATGAGCGGAGAGGAACTCATCAAGGACAAAATAGGACTCGCCACCTCGACCGTGAAGACAAACGAGCACAGCGACTTCGGAGGCGGTTATCCCCTACCCATCCCCGTGAGCGACCGTCCCATGACGGAGTACGAGAAAGGGGTGATGCAGGCCCATATCGAACAAGGATACGACACCTTCCTGAGCCGCGTGAGCGAGGGCAGGGGGATGAGCAAGGAAGATGTGCACGAGATTGCCCAAGGACGGGTGTGGACGGGCGAGGACGCCATGAAAATCGGGCTCGTGGATGTGTTCGGAGGCTTGGAGGACGCTGTGCGCCTGGCGGCGGAGAAAGCCGGCTTGGAGAATTACCGCATCGCGGAGCTGCCCGCACAAAAGAATCCCTTCGAGCTGATTTTGAACAATTTGTCTGCAAGCGTCAAGGAAAACGTGTTGCGTACGGAACTGGGCGGCTGGTATGAGTGGTATCAAAACCACAAGGCTCTCTTGACGACCCAGGGAGTGATGGCGAGAATTCCATACGACATTGTGTTTAATTAACAACACCATGTTGCTGAAGTACTTGCTCCTGGGGCCTTTGAGCCTGTTGTACGGACTGGGCGTGGACATACGCAACAGGCTGTTTGACCGGCGGCTATTGAAAATCCGCGAGTTTGACGTTCCCATCATTTGCATCGGGAACATCACGGTGGGCGGAACAGGGAAAACCCCACACACGGAGGCGTTAATCGGCGAGTTACGCCGCGACTTCCGGGTGGCCTGCCTCAGCCGCGGGTACAAACGCCGGACCTCGGGATTCGTTTTGGCGACCCCCGAGTCCACGGCCAAGGACATCGGCGACGAGCCCATGCAGATAAAGAGCAAGTTTCCGGACATCATCGTGGCCGTGGACGGCAACCGGGCGAGGGCCATCGAGCGGTTGTCGCAGTCGGAGGACAAGCCGGAGGTGATTATCCTCGACGACGGATTCCAGCACCGGAGCGTGAAGGCGGACATCAACATCCTCCTCGTGGATTTCAACCGCCCGGTGAACGAAGACCATTTGCTGCCTTTGGGGCGGCTGCGAGAGTCCGTTCACGCAATGGGGAGGGCCAATTATGTGATTGTCACCAAATGTCCCGCCAACATTTCCCCCATTGAGAAGCGGATTATCGCCAACCGGTTGGATTTGAAAGCGTACCAGCAGTTGTTGTTCACATCCATGAGATACGGCTCAATCCGCAAGATAGACGGGAGCGCGGCGGATTCCGCGCCATCGGAGGACAGCACGATTCTCTGCGTGACAGGCATCGCCAATCCCCAACCCTATCTGGAACACTTGAAAACGCTGACATCCAAAATCGAACACATCCGCTTTCCAGACCACCACAATTTCAAAGAAACCGACATACAGCGGATAACGGAAGAGTTCGATCACATACCCTCCCAAGAAAAGCACATTTTCACGACAGAAAAAGACGCCATGCGCTTAAAACTCTGCGACATGCCCGCAAAGGCCAAAGAACACTTGTATTACATACCCATTGAACCCGTCCCCCTGACGCCAATGGAGCAATTAATAAAAAACATACATGACCATGTTAGAAAAAATCAAAGAAAGTAGCCGATTCCTCTCTCCATTTCTAAAGGAGAAACACTACCCTATCGGCATTATTCTCGGAAGCGGCCTGGGAAACCTGGGAGAACTCATGAACATAGAACACGCCATCCCGTATGTGGAAATTCCCCACTTTCCCGTGTCAACCGTAGAAGGCCACCAAGGCAGACTGCTCATCGGACAGTTCGGGAACAAGAACGTCATCGCCATGCAAGGCCGATTCCATTATTATGAAGGCTACCACATGCAAGAGGTCACTTTCCCCGTCCGTGTCATGCACGCCCTGGGCGTAAACATTCTATTCGTTTCCAATGCGGCGGGAGGGGTAAACACATCATACCAAACCGGAGACTTGATGATTATCCGCGACCACATCAATCTCTTTCCCGAGCATCCGCTAAGAGGCAAGAACATCGACGAACTTGGTCCCCGCTTCCCCGCAATGACGGACGCCTATAGCCTGCGGCTGATTCAACTCGCCGAAAAAACCGGACGCCAGCTCGACATTCCCCTGCGAAAAGGCATCTACGCCGGCCTTCAAGGCCCCTCTTTCGAAACTCCAGCCGAATACAATTGGATACGAGTCATCGGAGGGGACGCCGTCGGCATGTCCACCGTGCCAGAAGTTATCGTCGCACGCCACATGGACATGGAGTGCTTCGGAATCTCCGTCATCACCAATAGCACCGCTCACGCCGATTCCATAAAAACCAACCATAAAGAAGTGCAGGAAATCGGAAACCAAGCACAACCCAGACTAAGCGAATTACTTAAGGGCATGCTTCAAGAACTGTGACGACATCACCGCTGTTCCGTCCGAAGCATTATGCCGGCTGCAAAACGCCCCGTGTCGCCGCCGGACGCCCGGTAAGAATAAAATTCATCATGATGGCAGGCCGTACACACGCCTGCCACTTCTATCTGCCCCGAATACAATCCGACATCAAGCAGTTGACGACGATTGGCCTCCCACAAGTCAAGAAAATACTTCCCCTTGCCACGCCCAGGCGTCACCACTCCGGCCAAATCTTCCGAAACAGTCCGAACTTTTTCCCAAACTTCCTCCCCCACCTCGTAGCAACAGGGTCCTATCGCCGGACCTATTCCCGCACGGATGTCTCTCGGCCTGCAACCAAACTCGCCCACCATCCGTTCCACCACCTTACGGACTATCTGCCCGACCGTCCCCCGCCAACCAGCATGAACAGCCGCCACGACATGGCATTCCGTGTCATACAACAATATCGGGACACAATCGGCCGCCAAAACGACAAGACAAATTCCCGGAACAGCCGTTATTAACGCATCGGTCTCCGGCAAGCGGGAGGATTTTTCCTTCGCTCCCCGTCCCGCCTCCCCTTTCCCCACAACAGCCACATTCGTCGTGTGCCGCTGTTCCCCAAAAACAACAGACTCCAAGGGAATATCCATCTCAGACAACAAAAGGCGCCTATTCGCAAGCACGTTTCCAGGCGCGTCGGCCTCCATAAACCCCATGTTCAAGGAAGCCTGCCCTCCTCCGCTGAGCCCACCTTTCCTTGTCGAAATGAAATGCTCTATCCGATGATAACTTCCCAAGCCTGAGAAACGGTAAAAAGGCACATTATGAATAACAGTCTTCAACATATTCCTCTTCATTTTTTGTCCACACAAAAATAGCGAAATCCTCACCACCAACTTCAGAAACAAGAACAAAAAAGTTGGAGATTTTCTTTGTCGTTTATAATGAATAAACTATCTTTGCTCCCCGTTAAACCAAAGAACAATTCTTAAATTATATATGAGATGAAAAAGGGCATACATCCTGAAAATTACAGATTGGTAGCATTCAAAGATATGTCAAACGGTGTCACGACACTGACAAAATCCACGGCTGCCACGAAAGAAACAATCGAGATTGACGGAGTCGAGTATCCATTGGTAAAAATGGAAATCTCCAATTCCTCACACCCGTTCTACACCGGCAAAATCAAATTAATCGACACCGCCGGACGCGTAGACAAGTTCATGAACCGCTATAAGGATCACATGGCAAACAGAAAAAGATAAAAAAGAGGCTGATTGGTCAGCCTCTTTTTTTATCACCGATTTTCATCGGCAAACACGTGCTCGATGATTCTTCTTTCCTTCTCATCCATCGTTCTCCCGCGTCGTTTCATCACAGCCTCCGCCGTCGTAAAGAATTGGGACAATTTATGCTCGACGAAACCACTTGCCCCACCCCAAGAAAAAGACGGAATAAAGTTTCGAGGGAAATCCGCCCCAAAAATATTAACCCCGACACCCACAACCGTTCCGGTATTAAGAATCACGCCTATGCCCGTCTTTGAGTGATCGCCCATAATCAAACCACAAAACTGTAAACCGGTTTTCCGGAAATGACCTGTCGCATAGTCCCACAATTTCACCTCCACGTAAGTGTTTTTCAGGTTAGAGTTATTGGTAGCCGCCCCCAAATTACACCACTCACCCAATACCGCATTCCCCAAAAAGCCGTCGTGAGCCTTGTTGGAATAAGCCATCATCACCACATTGTTCACTTCTCCTCCACATTTGCAATATGGCCCGATTGTCGTCGCCCCGTACACTTTGGCTCCCATTTTCAGCACTCCATGCTCGCACAACGCCAAGGGACCTCTAATCAACACCCCTTCCATAATCTCCGCCCCCTCCGCGATGTACACAGGACCGTCGTCGGTATTGATTATCGAATCCCGAACTATGGCACCCGGTTCCACAAACACAGGATAACGTCCACGCACCCGCATGCTATCGTCCAACGGAACACTCTCACGGCCAACCGTCAACAGATTGAAATCAGCCACAATCTCCGCCCCATTCATCGAAAAAATGTGATACGGGTAAACAATTTGATTACAACTTCCCGCAAACTCGACAGGCTTTCCCACAAATTGTTTTTCCCGCTTAAAAGCCCAAACGTCGCTTTCGCCGGCACGAAAAGCGAACAGACGTCCATTTTGCAGCAACATTTCCCCCGGAAGCAAAGCCAATACCGCCTCCAACAAACTGTCATTCGGACACAAGGTGGAATTTATCAGCAGATTATCGTTTTCCAACACCATAGGATATTTTTCCTGCAAATAATCCTCCGTCAAAAACGAGACCTGACAGTTCAAACGTTTTTCCCACTTTTCCCGAATGGTCAATATTCCCACCCGCAATTCCGCAATCGGACGAGTAAAAGTCAACGGACGCAATGTCCCCCAACTTTCATCATCAAATAATACAACCTTCATTAGCAATTTTGTTTTGTGTTTTAATACTGGGACAAAAATAAAAAATCTTTGGCATAGGAATTGCCAAATAATAGAAGTATCTTGCATGAATCAATTTAATTGACAAAATGTCAGTTTTATATTCAAGTCAAGGGGAAAACAATGCAAAGATACCACATTTTCACAAAAACGATAAAACACAAACAATGAACAAGATAGATTTTTCAAACTTTATGTCGGCAAATATCGATGAAAACGAGTCAGGCATTGTGTCCATCATCGAGGACGAAAAAGACCTCATGAACGACAACACAATTATTCCTGACACACTGCCAATACTGCCGCTTCGGAACATGGTCATGTTCCCCAACATCATTCTGCCCATCAACATCGGCAGAAGCACCTCATTGCAACTTATCCGTCAAGCATACAAACAAAACGCCATAATCGGAATCTTCACGCAACGCGACCCCGTCACAGAAAATCCGCAGCAAAATGATCTGTACACAATCGGGACAGCCGCCATTGTTCTAAAGTTATTGGAAATGCCAGACGGAACGACCACCGCCATCGTGCAGGGCAAAAAAAGAATCCAGCTGGATGACATTTTATATGAGGATCCCTATCTCGTGGGAAAAGTCTTCGTCAAAGAAGAAGAAAAAATCGAAAACGACGATCAAGAATACCACGCCATTTTTGACTCGCTCAAAGAGATGACCTCCAAAATCATCCAATACACGAACACGCCCAAAGAATTAAATTTCGCATTGAAGAACATCGAGAGCATGGTATTTCTAATCAATTTCATCTCCTCCAACTCCGATGTGGACTACCGAAACAAGCAAGAATTGCTGGAAACCGACAGCATCAAACAACGGGCCATCCGATTATTAGAGATTCTAAACAAACAACTCCGCATACTGGAATTAAAGGAAGACATTCAAAAGAAAGTGAAAACGGACTTGGACAAGCAGCAGCGAGAATATTTCTTGCACCAACAAATGAAAACCATTCAAGACGAGCTGGGTTCCAATCCGGTTGACCAAGACATCAAAGAGTTGGAAGAGGCCGCCCAGCAAAAGAAATGGAACAAGCAAGTCCAAGAAACCTTTGAAAAGGAGATACAAAAATTAAAACGACAAAACCCCTCCACCCCAGACTATTCCGTCCAATTCAACTATGTGAAAGAACTCACCGAATTGCCATGGGAACATTATTCGACGGACAACTTTGATTTGCAAAAAGCCTCCGAAGTCCTGGACAGCGACCACTACGGACTGGACAAGGTGAAAGAGCGCATTTTGGAATATTTGGCCGTTTTGAAATTGAAAGGGGACATGAAGTCGCCCATCCTCTGCCTCTACGGCCCTCCGGGAGTAGGGAAAACTTCTTTGGGGAAATCCGTGGCCAAGGCTCTAAACCGGGAGTTTGTAAGGATGTCGTTGGGCGGCTTGCACGACGAGTCAGAAATTCGAGGACACCGGCGCACCTATATCGGAGCCATGCCGGGCCGAATCATTCAAGGCATCAAAAAGGCGGGGACCTCCAATCCCGTTTTCATGCTTGACGAAATCGACAAAGTAGGCAAGGATTTTCGCGGCGACCCGCAATCCGCACTGCTGGAAGTGCTGGATCCCGAGCAAAACAGCACATTCCATGACAACTATCTGGACATTGACTATGACTTGTCCAAAGTAATGTTCATCGCCACCGCCAACGACATCTCCACCATCGCCGCCCCCCTTCGCGACCGCATGGAGATGATTGAGGTAAGCGGCTATCTGTTAGAGGAAAAACGAGAAATAGCCAAACGCCATCTTATCCCCAAACAACTGGACAACCACGGATTAAAAAAAGAGCAAGTCACTTTCTCCGACGAAGTCTTAAACCACATCATCGACAAATACACCCGGGAGTCGGGAGTCAGGATGCTGGACAAGACCATCGCCAAAATCATGCGGCAAGTGGCCAAGGAAGTGGCCATGGACAAGGATTTCTCTGTTTCCCTCACAAAAGACATTATCAAAAAATACCTCGGCACTCCCATTTTTATGCGGGAAGAATATCAAGGCAACGAGCTGCCCGGCGTCGTGACCGGACTGGCGTGGACCGCCGCAGGCGGAGAAATCCTTTATATCGAATCCAGCGTCAGCAAAGGGAAAGGGAATTTAACCATGACAGGGAGCTTGGGCGATGTGATGAAAGAATCCGCCACGCTGGCGCTACAATATATAAAAGCCCATGCTGAAGAATTAGGCATAGACCCCGCCTTTATCGAAGGGCATGACATACACATCCACGTTCCGGCAGGAGCCGTGCCCAAAGACGGCCCGTCCGCGGGAGTCACGATTGTCACTTCGTTAGCCTCGTCTCTGACAGGAAGGAAGGTAAAAAAAGCGTTGGCCATGACAGGAGAAATCACACTCCGAGGAAAAATCTTGCCAGTAGGCGGCATCCGGGAAAAGATTCTGGCAGCCAAACGCGCCGGTATCAAAGAGATTATCCTTTGCTCTCAAAACAAAAAAGACATTGACGACATCAAGAAAGAGTACATCAAAGGAATCAAGTTCCATTATGTGGACCACATACAAGAAGTTTTGGCCATCGCCTTACTTTAAAAACGCCAAACTTATTCTTAACTTTTATTGGCAGGTGTGTCGCGATTCGACACACCTTCTTTGTTATCCCCACAAACAGGCCCCATCATGCAAGAAAGGATAAAAGGCTCCATCATTCTTCCCACCCTATTTCCCTTCGCTATCCGAAACGTCGAGGCCCCGGGTGAGGCTCTTCACCAATTTGTATTTGTTGAAAAACTCGCGCAAGATGACCCGCAACACGGTGTAGCCGGGAATGGCGAGTATCATTCCTGGAATTCCTGCCAAGTTCCCCGCAACCAGCAGAACGAGGAAAATCTCCAGCGGGTGCGCATAGACACTGTTTCCGTAAATCAACGGCTGCAACACGATATTGTCTATCAACTGCGTGACGCAAAAAACGATGGTCATGTAAATCAGCATGGGAAGAAGCACCGTGTTGAAATCCATGTCGATATGCGTGACCAAACCGACAAGCAAGCCAAACACCGCCCCGAGAATCGGCCCGAGGTAAGGGATGACATTGGTGATTCCTGTAATCAACCCGATAACCACCGCATGGACAAAAGCCACGCCCACGATAGACAGCCCGACAACGTTCAGCGTCATCACGATAATCACCTCCAACGTGATTCCGATGAAGTAACGCATCAACAAGCGTTGAATCGAGTCCAAGGCGTTGGCGACTCCTTCCTCGTAACCGGAGGGAGTTATCGCTATCATCATCCGATAGAAAAGCTTGCTGTCTTTCAAAAAGAAAAAGGCCATGAAGGATACTGAAAACAAGGCGATGAAAATTCCCGAAACCGTGCCCGCAACCGAACCGAACACGTTTTTGACCCCGCTGAAATCCAACACTGACGACAGATTCTCCACTACGAAATCCTTCACATTCTGGTCGTCCTCCA
Organism: uncultured Butyricimonas sp.; assembly: GCA_944320555.1. GTDB lineage: Bacteria > Bacteroidota > Bacteroidia > Bacteroidales > Marinifilaceae > CALUMT01. The sequence continues at coordinate 16,230 of CALUHX010000059.1, forward strand.
TGATACCGAAGTACTTTAATCCCTTTTCTAGCTCCCGAAGCGGCTCGTCCAGGCTGTTCACCACTCCCGCAACGCTGATGTCGCTCAGCGAGCGGAACTCATGAATGACCAACGGGATGACCGTGCAGAAGAAAAAGATGGCCACGAGCCACACACAAACGAGCGTGACCGCCGCACACAAACCATCCCCCAAACGGCGGCCACGAATCTTCACCCGGCGCAAACGGTCGATCAACGGACGCCCGAGAAAAGAAATCACGACAGCAACAGCGACATAGGCTATAATCGACGAAAAATACCAACACAAAAACACCACGACAGCCACGGCCACCCCTCCAATGATATATCTGCTCACACTATTCATAATCAATTGTTTTATTTTTCAGCACAAAGGTAAAGGAAAAAAGAGACTCCGCCATAAAATTACTCTATTCATGAATAAATAAATAATATCGAAAATATTGTCATGAATACAAGAAACATGCTTACCTTTATAACGATTTTCATTGACAATAATTACAGTATGCTAAAAAAAGTGTGGGCGTTATATTATGACGGTTTTCGGAACATGCCCCGGTGGGGGAAAATATTATGGACAGTGATACTTGTCAAATTGTTTGTCATGTTCATTGTGTTCAAATTATTTTTAATGCCCAACTATTTGAATTCCCGATTCGACTCGGCGGAAGAAAAAAGCGATTACGTGCTTGAACAATTAACAACAAAACCTTAAATATTATGCTTCTAGACTTAACAACAGCCTCGGTAGTAGAATGGTCGCGCTGGCAGTTTGCCCTGACAGCGATTTACCATTACATGTTTGTTCCTTTGACATTGGGACTGGCGCTCATGATTGCCATTATGGAATCTGTATGGGTAAAAACAAGAGACAAGAGTTGGCTGAACGCCACAAAGTTCTGGATGAAATTATTTGGCATCAATTTCGCCATAGGGGTGGCCACGGGACTAATCCTGGAGTTCCAATTCGGCACAAACTGGAGCAATTATTCTTGGTTTGTGGGGGACATTTTTGGAGCTCCTTTGGCGATAGAAGGAATCTTGGCATTCTTTTTGGAGTCGACCTTCGTGGCCGTCATGTTTTTCGGGTGGGAGAAAGTCAGCAAACGCTTCCATCTGATTTCCACTTGGATGGTATACGTCGGAGCCAACATTTCGGCCTTGTGGATTTTGGTGGCGAACGCTTGGATGCAAAATCCGGTGGGCATGGAGTTCAATCCAATGACAGCCCGCAACGAAATGGAAAATTTCTGGGCCGTGTTCCTTTCTCCGACAGCCATTAGCAAATTCACCCACACCGTGACTTCCGCCTACACGCTCTCCGCCTGTTTTGTAATCGGGGTAAGCAGTTGGTTTATCATAAAGAAACGCCACTTCGAATTCTCCCGGAAAAGCATCATGTTAGCCTCTGTCGTGGGTATTGTCAGCATCATGCTGACCATGTACACGGGAGACCAAAGCGCACAAGAAGTCACCAAAACACAACCAATGAAATTCGCCGCAATGGAAGGCCTGAACAAAGGCGGACGAGGCGCTGAATTCACATTAATCGGCATACTGCACGAGTCTCCCGACCTACCTTCCGAAAGGATGAAAGAAACATCTTGCGCCATCAGAATCCCGAAAATGCTCTCGATCCTTGGTTATCACGACGCCAACGCTTACATCCCTGGCATCCAAGACATCATCGACGGATACACCTCTGAAGAGGGGAAAGTGGTGCTCCCCATGGCGCAACGCATGGAGAACGGACGCAAGGCCATCGAAGCTTTAAAAACATACAAACAAGCCATAAAAGATGACAACAAAAGCGTGGCGGACAGTTCCCTTCATGTATTCAACATGAATTACGCAGATTTCGGTTACGGCCATTTGTCGTCCACCGACGAGGCCATTCCCCACGTGCCTCTCGTTTTCTATAGCTTCCGTATCATGGTCGGGTTAGGTATGCTGTTTGTGTTACTATTTGTTTTGTCCTTATGGTATGCGAGAAAACGAAAATTTGACAAATTCAAATGGCTTCCCTATTTGGCCCTGTTTTGTGTGCCATGCGCTTACATTGCCTCGCAATGCGGGTGGATTGTCGCCGAACTTGGGCGCCAACCTTGGACCGTACAAGACTTGCTGCCTGTAAACGCAGCCGTCACAGACATCAACGCCACATGGGTTATGACCACATTCTGGTTGTTCGCAGTTCTTTTCACTATTTTACTAATAGCGGAGATTCGCATCATGTGCCATCAAATCAAAAAAGGTCCTGCGAATTCTCAAAATGGAAACGACAATAACATTTCAAACAATTAAATAAGAACGTCATGGAATTTCTTCAACATTATTGGTGGATTATCATATCACTCTTAGGAGGAATATTGGTATTTTTACTCTTCGTTCAAGGGGGACAAACATTATTGTATACCGTTGCCAAAAATGAAGACGAACGCAATCTGTTAGTCAACAGCCTTGGCCGAAAATGGGAATTCACTTTTACGACCTTGGTCGTTTTCGGAGGGGCATTCTTTGCAAGTTTCCCTCTGTTTTATTCTACAAGTTTCGGCGGAGCCTATTTGGCATGGATGGTCGTTCTTTTTTGTTTCGTGATACAAGCCGTTTCATACGAATACCGACGCAAGGCGAACAATTTTCTTGGTGAACGAACATACAACGCATTCCTTGTTGTAAACGGAATTCTCGGAACAATTTGTATTGGTGCGGTTGTAAGTTCATTCTTTACTGGAAATCCTTTCACTTTAGGCGACATGAACCAAGTGACATGGCAAAGTGCGTGGCGAGGCCTTGAGGTCCTGTTTAGTTTCACCAACCTATGTCTGGGATTTTCTATCTTCTTTCTTGCGCGCACATTAGCCGTCCTCTATTTTCTGAACAACATTGACAACGATGCCATTTATGAAAGAAGTCGGCAACAAGTTGTAAGGAATTCGCTGCCTTTCGTCATTCTATTTGTCACATTTCTAATCCTCATTTTATGTAAGGACGGATACGGCATTCAAGCAAACGGAGATGTAGCCTTGGTGCCTTACAAATATTTCCATAACTTGCTCGAAATGCCCCTTAACACGACATTGTTGGTAATCGGTATCGCAGGGGTTCTGTTCGGCATTATAAAAACAATCCTCCACAAACAATGGAGGAAAGGAATATGGTACGCAGGATTTGGCGTAATCTTAACTGTTATTGCGTTATTCATTCTAGCCGGATTTAACAATACCGCTTTCTATCCTTCCTATACGGATTTAAACTCCTCGCTAACAATCCATAACGCATCTTCATCCCATTACACATTAGAAACCATGGCTTACGTGTCCATCATCACACCGCTCGTCATTGCCTACATTTTCTACGCATGGAGAGCGTTAAACAAAAAACGCATAAATCTTGAGGAAATAAAAGAAGACCATCACGCTTACTAAATATTTTGAGGGTCCTAGACTTTATCCAGCCTAAGGACCCTCAATTCAATATTTCTCAAAAGCCTACAAACAACTGGAGTTATCCCAACAATGCGTACACAAGTCCTCTTTCGGCAAACCAATCGCTTGTATCAAATCTTCAAGACGTTGAAATTTCAACGAATCTAACCCTAAATGTTCAGCCATTACCTCCACCATCCGTTTATAATTTTCAGAATCAGGATCCGCATACTTTTTCAGCATCTCGCTTGAAAGCTCCGAAGTTCCCTCCAAATCACGAATCACTCGACGGGTGAACAAATCAAAGTTTGAACGGGAAGACGAGAAGTTCAAAAACACGCAAGGATAAATCAAAGGTGGACACGCTATGCGCATATGTATTTCTTTCACTCCAGCCTCCCTCAACTTTATCACATTGTCTTTCAATTGAGTTCCTCGAACAATAGAATCATCCAAAAACAAAATCTTAGCTCCTTTTGTAAAAGCCTCATTAGGCAACAATTTCATTTTCGCCACCAAATCCCGCGTACATTGGCTTTGAGGCATAAAACTCCGAGGCCATGTTGGCGTATATTTTACAAAAGGACGCTTGTATGGAATACGGCGCTCATTAGCATAACCAATCGCATGCCCCACTCCTGAATCCGGGATTCCTGCCGCATAATCGACATCAACATCATCATTCCGGGCCATCGCCGCTCCGCATCGATAACGAGATTCCTCAACATTGATTCCTTCATAACATGATGAGGGATATCCATAATATACCCACAAAAAAGAACAAATCTGCCTTTTACACCCTGGTTGCAAAACTTGCACAAGCCCGTCCTTTGTAACTTGAACCACTTCTCTCGGCCCCAAATCTCTAACACGTTTATAACCCAAATTGTCAAAAGAAGAACTTTCACTAGCCACCACATAGCCATCCTCGTCTTTCCCTAATACAATAGGAGTCCTCCCGTATTTATCACGAGCCGCATATATTCCTGTTTCTGTAAGAACAAGAAAAGAGCAAGAGCCTCGTACTGCACTATAAACATTTTCGATTCCCTCTTTAAACGTGTCTCCGGAATTAATCAACATTGCGACAAGTTCCGTTTGATTAATCGTCGACGCTGACAATTCCGCAAAATGTTTACGCTCATTCAAAAAATGTTCCGCCAACTCATTTGCATTCTCTACTCTTCCCACTACAACTACCGAGAACTTTCCCAAATGAGAAATCAAAGTGACTGGTTGTGACTCCATATCACTAATGATTCCCATCCCCAAGGTCGATCCCTCGAATTTACTCAACTCAGGCTCGAACTTGTTCCTAAAATAAGCACTTTCCAAACTATGAATAGAACGAACAAACTCTTTCCCATTAAAAAAAGCCATTCCCGCCTTCTTTGTTCCTAAATGGGAATGGTAATCTGTTCCATAAAAAACATCCGCCACACAATCTCTTCGTGAAACACATCCAAAAAATCCACTCATACGACAATACGGTATTTAGTAAAACAAATCTACACAAATTTATAACAATGGCTTGACATTCTTTCGCAAAGAGAAAGAAATTCCAAAAACAAAATACACCCCCTTGTTTTACCAAGAGGGTGTGCTTCGTAGCGAGATCCGGGATTGAACCGGAGACCTCATGATTATGAATCATGCGCTCTAACCAACTGAGCTACCTCGCCAAAATCGCTGAACAAACAGCGATAAAATTCGGCGCCGACCTACTCTCCCGCCCCTCGGGCAGTACCATCGGCGCGGGCGGGCTTAACTTCTCTGTTCGGGAT